>JBKKCB010000276.1:0-6969 GCA_046713545.1 Hyphomicrobiaceae bacterium
TAGAGGTCTGTGTGCGGGACATTGTTGGCGAGCGCCGACCGGGCTACACGAACTGGGTGAACACTGTCGGGCCACAGCAGTGACGGCAAGATAGCGCCCGATCGACCTCCATATGTCTGTCTTGTAGATGCCGACGGCAATCGACGTCGTGCTGATGAATTGCGTCGTGCGGGCCACACTTAATGCGCCGACGAACTGCGAGCGGTCAGCGGGTGTACGAAGACCGGATCGAGGCGAAGGGGCGACCCACTAGCAAAGCTTTGCGCGAACGTGGGCAGAAACATGGGCAAGCGCTTTTGAAGCTGGAAAAGCGCTGCGTTTTCAACGTGACTGGTAAGATACCGTCTCCGCCAGAACAATCAGTCATTCCATTGAAAATACTGTTTTTTCCTAGTTTCGCCCTCACGGGCGTGGGCGCCAAGGATGCCGCTCGTCAGTCGCAGGATTGTGTGAAGGTCCGTCGTCTTGAGCCTGGCTGTGAGTTGGCGCGAAGAGCCATGAATGGTTCAACGTATCACGCCCGAACTTTTCAGTCGTTTCTGCTGCTCGACCGGAAGGCCAAGGATGTCGCCCAACACGTAACCGGTGTCAGCACCAAGCCGGGGTGTCGGACGGTAAGCGCCACGCCAGCCGTTGTCAGCCATCCAGGGGAGCGTTGTCGTCCAGGAGCCGTCGCTGAGCTGGCGGAATGCGCCGCGATCGCCGAGATGCGGATCTCGGACCAGATCATGGATGCCGCGCACGCGTGCCGCCGGCACAAGGTGCAATTGCAGGAGGATTTCGGCTTCGGCGGCGGAGATGCCACTGCACCATGCGGCGACGGCCTGGTTCAGCTCGGCCCTGGTGGCATGCCGGCCGGCTACGGTGGCGAGATCCTTCCTTTGTCCGAGCTTCTCCTGCCGGAGCACGCCGCACAACGCGCGCCAGTGCTGATCAGTGTGAATGGAGAGCACCAGCCAGTCGTCCGCGCCGGCACACCGGAAGCAGCCTGACGGCGCAGCGCCGGGCTCGCTGCAATCGCCCTTGTCCCGCTGCGACTCGCCGAGGCCGGCGCGCAAAATAGCGTCGGGCAGGAGCGCGACGGTCGCCTCGAGCATCGAGAGATCGATGTAGCATCCCTCGCCCGTCTGCCGGCGATGGCGAAGCGCCGCCAGAATGGCCATCGTCTCCCACAGCGCGGTCACGGGATCGGTCCAAGCCGGCATGACGCCCATGGCCTCGAGTTCGGGATTCATGCGGCCCATCATGCCGACGCGGCCGCTGTAGGCCTGCAGCAGCGAACCGTAGGCCAGCAGATCGCGCTCGGGACCGGTGCGCCCGAGGCCTGACGCCGACACGAAGATGATGTCGGGTTTCACTTTGGCCAGATGCTGGTACGCAAGGTTGTTCTTGGCGAGCACGCGCGAAGAGAAATTCTCCACCACGACGTCGCTGGTGGCGACGAGATCGTGCAGGATCGCCTGCGCCTCCGGCGTCGTGATGTCGAGCGTGCAGCTTTTCTTGTTGTTGTTGATGACCGCGAACCAGGCCTCGCGGAAGGAGAATTCGGGCCGGGTGGTCGATTCTATCTTGATGATCTCCGCGCCCATGGCGCCGAGCATCTTGGTCGCCATGGGGCCGGCCATGACCCAGCTGAAATCGACGACGCGTATGCCAGTCAGCGGCAACGTAGCCGGCGTTCCGTTGCTTGCGCCACTGCCGCGGGCCGGCACGTTCGAGATCTGTTGCTCGGACATCTCGCCTGGCGGTGCGCATGTCACGATCAGCCCGCGCGGGAGCGTCGCACCGCCGCTCGACTGCATCGCGCAGGGCAGGCCCGGCATGATCGCCTCGGCGCCGTTATCACTTAGCTTATTGAAGAACTGGCGTGCGGCGAGTTGCGGGTTGCGCAAGATATCCTCTGCCGTGCTGACAGGAAAGCAGGCCACCCGGGCAGCCTGGGCGCGTTCGAAGACGCTATGGGCTTTCTCGCTGATCGACCAGGCTGCCATCAGCTTCTGCAGCGCGCGCGCGTTCTTCGTCCGCGTTTCGCGCGAGCCGCAGAGCGCAGGGTCTGCGGCCCAGGCGGGCGTGCCCATCAGCGCCACCCATCGCTGCCACTGATGATCTTCGCGCGGCGAGACGAGGATCGTGCCGTCGGCGCAGGGCAGCAGCCAGACGAGGCCGCCGGCGATGGTGATGCTGCGTCCGGGCTCGCGTGCGCGACCCGGCGGCTGCGTCCCCCGATGATAATCCGCCAGGGGATCGATGAGCATGGCGGCGAAAACGTCTTCGGCCGACAGATCGATGACCGGCCTGGGGGCATCGTCCGGCATTGTCAGCGCCCACAGCGCAGCGTTGGCCACCACGAGGCCGGTCAGCATGGCGGCTTCCCGATCCGCGCAGCCGGTCGGCGGCGTCGACGCCGGATCGGAGACGGGACAAGCCTGGTGATAGGCATATCCGCCCGAGTATTGCGCGATGTATTCCGAGCCCGCCCAGCCGCTGCGCGCTCCGCTGCGGCCGAAGGGCGACAGCAGAATGATCGCAGGCGCGGCCTTTGCATCGCGGTCAAGGAGCGACGCGGGGCAGGCATCGACCGGACGTCCATCCTGCATCGCCCAGATGAGGACATCGCAGCGCCGGGCGAGATCCGTCAGCCGTTGCGCGCCGGGCTCGCTGTGGCGATCGAGGATGACGCTGCGCTTGCCGTGGTTCAGATGGCCGAACAGAGCGCTGGCGCCGGATGGCAGAAAGGGGCCTTCCTGCCTGAGGACATCGCCGTCGGGTGGCTCGACCTTGATGACCTCGGCGCCGAGATCGGCGAGCAGGCGCGCGCCGAAGGCGGATGCCGTCGACGATCCGACTTCGACGACCTTCACTCCAGCCAGCGGACGCAGGCTCATCGGCGGACCCGCACGCAACGGAACGCAGGCCCGTCCGGCACCGCGATGCCGATCGAAGCGTCTCCCATGGCGTGCGCACTCCCTCTTTCTTCTTGCGGGCGGCGATAGCAATTGAACCCGACTTCCCACGACCGTAGTGTGGCGAGGCCGGACGAACAAGAGTGGACGCGGGCGGATGACTGTAGACTACATCACCGATGCCGTGCGCGGCATCATCGGCATGCAATCGGATTGGGTCGAGGCCAGCCACCCCGTCGAGTCGAGTGAGGTGCGGCGCTTCTTCCAGGCCACCATGGATCCCAATCGCCGCTACTGGGACAAGGCGTACGCGGCCGAAACCCGCTACGGGTCGCCGGTGACGCCGCCGGGCTTTCCCGTCCATGCCTTTCGCCGGCCTCCAGAACAAGTCGACGATCCGTTCGACAATCGCAGCGATCCTGAGTTCGACGGCACGGGACGGTTCATGCGGCCGGGCCTGCCGAAGGTGCCCGTGCCTCTGTCCGGGATTCTCAACGGCGGCTACGAGTACGAATTCTACAGCTACGCCAAAGTCGGCGAGCGCATCCGCTGCCGCAGCACCTATCGCGATATTTATCAGCGCACGGGCAAATCCGGGACGATGGTGTTCGTCGTCATCGAGGACGAGTATGCGTCGGACAATGGCCGGCTGCTGCTCAAATCCCTCAACACGCAGATCATGAGATGAGCATGCGCCAGGGCGTGTACTTCGACGATGTGGCCGTAGGCATGGACATTCCTGCCGTGTCCAAGGGGCCGTTGACCACAGCGCACGTGGTGCGGTGGTCGGCGGCGATGGAGAACTGGGCTCCGATCCACTACGACTGGCGCTATGCCACGCAGAACGATGGACTGCCCGACGTGCTCGTCAACGGCTCGTGGAAGCAGCACGTGATGATGCAGGCGCTGACCGACTGGGTGGGCGATACGGGCTGGCTCTGGAAGATGAAATTCCAGTACCGCGGCATGACCGTGCCGGGCGATACCGTGACGGCGTGGGGCCGGGTGACGGCAAAGGTCGAACGCGGCGCCTGGGGCGTGTGCGATCTCGACATCGGGCTCCGCGATCAGAAAGGAGTCGAGACGTCGCCGGGCACAGCCTCGCTTGTGCTTTCCAGGCGCGGCGGACCGAACGTGCCGTTCCCATTCGATCCGCAAATCCTCATCTGAGCCCGCGCGCCGGCAGTGCCCGCGCTAACGCTCTACTGCTTCGACGGGGGACTGAATTCATCCACGAGCGTTTTGGTCAGACAATCGTGCCTATAGCATTCGTCGAAGCCTTCGCCACCGAACCCTCACCCGCCGCCAACTTCGAGGCGGCTGGCCAAGTGCGTGCGATCGCAAGCGCTCGATCTCATCAGGGTTCAAAGAAGCATCAGACCTAAGACGGTTCGCGCGTAGCCTGCATCGCCTTCCAGATCCGCTGCGGAGTGGCAGGACCATTGATGTGGACGTCACCGAAAGGCGACAGCGCGTCGTAGATCGCATTGGCAATAGCGGGGAAAGCAGCAATGGCACCGGCCTCACCGCACCCTTTGACACCTAGAGGGTTGGTTGTGCAGGGTGTCCCGTTGAAGGCCAGTTTGAACGAGGGCAAATCGTCAGCACGCGGCAGGGCATAGTCCAGCAAAGAGGCAGTGACTGGCTGGCTCGAACCCGGATCGTAGGCCGCCTGCTCGAGCAGCGCTTGTCCTGCGCCCTGCGCGACTGCGCCATGCGTCTGGCCGGCAGCGATCATGGGATTGATCAGCACGCCATAATCGTCGACCGCAGTATAGCGCTCGAGTGTCACGCGTCCCGTCTCCTTGTCGATTTCGATCTCGACGACATGGGCGCCATTGGGAAACGTCATCCATTCGCGCGTCCATCTGTAGTAGGTATCGAGTGGCGCGCCGATCTCACGTGCTCTGGCGGCTACGGCCAGCAGGGCGACCGAGCGGTTCGTTGCCGGCACCACAAAATGCCCATCAACAAACTGGATGCTCGTCTCTGTAGCTTCGAGCATGTCGGCTGCAATTCGCGTTCCTTTGGCGACAACGATGTCGGATGCTCGCCAAATCGCGGTGCCACCCATATAGGTCGAACGCGAGCTGCCGGAGCCGCCGCCGATGGGAATGAGATCGGTGTCCCCCTGGCAAAACCGTATGTGCTCGCTCGGCAGGCCCAGCCGATCGACCAATATCTGCAGAAAGGTCGTCGCGTGGCCCTGGCCGACGCTGTGGGTTCCGGTCGACAATGACACCGTTCCGTCGGCCTCGAACCGGATGTCGACGTTCTCGTGCGGCGAGCCGCCAGTACCCTTGATGTGGTAGGCAAATCCGAGGCCTCGCAGGAGACCTCGGCCTTCGCTGGCCCTGCGTCGCTCGACAAACCCATCGGCATCGGCCTCGGCCAAGGCGCGATCGAAGGTCTCCGGAAAAGTGCCGCTGTCGACCTTCTGACCAAAAGCATTGACCATGGGCATGGCCGTACTGGGAACCATGTTGAGCCGGCGCAATGCGGCTCTGTCGAAACCTGCTTTGCGAGCCGCGACGTCGATCAAGCGCTCCATGATGTTGACCGCCTCGGCAAAGCCTGGAGCACGGGTAACGCCGACCGGCGTCGTGTTTGTCAGGACGCCGGCAATGCGCAGTGCGATCGCGGGAATGCGGTAGACCGTGCCCGGCAGATGTATGTACTGGTAAGTCTGAACACCGCCGGTGCTCATCAGATAGGCGCCTACGTTCGCAATGCTGTCGACACGCATCGCAAGAAATCGGCCTTCGGTATCCAGCGCGAGAGAGGCCTCGGCCTGCTGATCGCGCGCCTGATGGTCGGCCAGAAAGACCTCGCTGCGGGTTGCAATCCATTTCACCGGCCGGCCCGTAACCTTGGCCGCCCACAGCATCAGCACATACTCGGCATAGACGAAGTTCTTAGCGCCAAAATTCCCGCCGACGTCGGGTGAGACCAGTCGCACGTTAGAGGCTGCTACGCCAAGCGAGCGCGCAACATGGTCGCGAATGGCGTGGAGGTTCTGGCTGGAGACATGCAGCGTATAGCGTTCCTGCGCAACATCGTATGTGCCTACAGCGCCGCGCGGCTCCATGGGATTGGTGACGATCCGATGGTTGTCGACGTTTAACGTCACGACATGGGCCGCTGAGGCAAGGGCCTCCGCGACGCCAGCAGTCTCGCCCACCTGCCAGTCGAAGCACAGATTGTCGGGTACAGCGTCGGAGATCTGCGGCGCACCAGGTGCACGGGCCTGAGCTGTCGTTGAGATGGAAGCCAGAGGCCTGTAGCCGACTGCAATCAAGTCGGCCGCATCGAGCGCTTGGTTGTGCGTCTCTGCGATGATCAGTGCCACCGGCTCACCGACATAGCGAACCTTGCCGATGGCCAGCAGGGGTTGCGGCATGAAAGCAAATGGCTCGCCCGTCTTGACGTTGGCTTCGGCGGTCGGCTTGAGCGCCCCGAGCCCGTCGCGTTCGGCATCCTCGGCAGTGAGCACAGCCAGGACACCAGGCGCCCTTCGCGCTCCGCTTGCATCTATGCTCTCGACGATCGCATGCGCATGTTGAGACCGCAGAATGATGGCATGCACCATTCCCGGAATGGCTAAATCATCCAGATATTGCGCGCGGCCGGTAACGAACCGTTCGTCCTCTCGGCGTTTGGGCGACTCACCAATTCTGAAGCGAGTCATGGTCCAACCTACTCCGAATTTGCGACTAGGCTCCAGATGTCGATCACGATACGCACGGCCTCGGCCTAGCTACGTTCTCCGCAGACGAAGATGTATTTTAGAATGCTGTAGTTGGGCCTGCGAGGCAACTTCGTCTTGCGCTTTCAGCGCAACGCGCGTCCTACATTTTTACAAGTGCGACGGCAAAGAATCTGGAACTGCCGGCTAAACTCAGCAGCAAAAAAGCGGCGTTTCTGAGCGGAATGATGCTGCAAACGATTGACACCCGCTAAGATCATTCGCTCAGTCCGATGGTGCAGAGCTTCATCGGCAAGCTTCGAGAGCTTAAACCCTTGACAACGAGCTGGCCGAGACCTGCCATAGGCCTCGATCAATGGC
>JBKKCB010000277.1:0-6291 GCA_046713545.1 Hyphomicrobiaceae bacterium
AGGCCGGCGAACGGCTCCGCCAGCTTGAGCTGCTTGGTGGCCGTCATGGCGCGCGTGAAGAAGCGCGAGTACAGCAGATGCAGGATCGCGTGCTCGACGCCGCCGATGTACTGGTCGACGGGCAGCCAGTATTTCGCGGCCTTGGCATCGACGGGGACGTCGGCGTTGGGCGAGCAGAAGCGGGCGAAGTACCACGAGCTGTCGACGAAGGTGTCCATGGTGTCGGTCTCGCGCACGGCGGCCGTCCCGCATTTCGGGCAGGGGACATGCTTCCATGTCGGGTGGCGCACCAGCGGATTGCCAGGGACGTCCAAGGTCACGTCCTCCGGCAGCTTGACGGGCAGGTCGGCGTCCGGCACCGGGACGATGCCGCAGGCGTCGCAGTGAATGACCGGGATCGGGCAGCCCCAATAGCGCTGGCGCGAGATGCCCCAGTCGCGCAGGCGGTACATCACGCGCGGCTCGCCCTTGCCGATCTCGCTCATGCGGCGGGCGACGTCCTTCTTCGCGTCGTCGACGGTCATGCCGTCGAGAAACTGCGAATTGGCGATGCGGCCGGGCCCGTCATAGGCTTCGCCGGCGAGCTTGAAGGTGGCCGGGTCCTGGCCTTCGGGCACGACGACGGGGACGATCGGCAACCCGTACTTGGTGGCGAAGTCAAAGTCGCGCTGGTCGTGCGCGGGACAGCCGAAGATGGCGCCGGTGCCGTAGCCCATCAGCACGAAGTTGGCGACGAAGACCTTCAGCTTGCGATCCGGGATCAGCGGGTGCGTGGCGACGATGCCCGTGTCGAAGCCGTTCTTCTCGACCTTGGCCAGCTCTTCTTCCGAGGTGCCGTGGCGATTGCACTCTTCGATGAAAGCCGCCAGCTCGCGATTTTTCTTGGCCAGCTCCAGCGACAGCGGATGGTTGGGCGACAGCGCGCAGAAGCTGCCGCCGAAGATCGTGTCGGCGCGGGTGGTGAAAACTTGCAGCTCCTTGTATTTCTTCGCCTTGGGCAGCGCCTTGCCGTCCAGCGCATAGCGCATCAGCAGACCTTGGCTGCGCCCGATCCACTTGGCCTGCATCAGGCGGACCTTCTCCGGCCAGCGGTCCAGGCCGTCGATCGCCTCCAGCAGCTCGTCGGCATATTTCGTGATGCGGAAATACCAGACCGGCATCTCGGCCTGCTCGACGGGCGCGCCCGAACGCCAGCCGCGGCCGTCGATGACCTGCTCGTTGGCGAGCACGGTTTTGTCGACGGGGTCCCAGTTGACCTTGCCGATGCCGCGGTAGGCCAGGCTCTTCTTCAGCATGCCCAGAAACAGCTTCTGCTGCTGGTGGTAGTACTCGGGATCGCAGGTCGCGAACTCGCGCTGCCAGTCCAGCGCCAGGCCCATGCTCTTGAGCTGGCTCTTCATGGTGGCAATGTTCTCGTAGGTCCAGGTGCCGGGATGCACCTTGCGCTCCATGGCGGCGTTCTCGGCCGGCATGCCAAAGGCGTCCCAGGCCATGGGGTGCAGCACGTTGAAGCCCTTGGCGCGCTTGTAGCGGGCCAGCACGTCGCCCATCGTGTAGTTGCGCGAGTGGCCGACGTGGATGCGCCCCGACGGATAGGGGAACATCTCGAGCACATAGCACTTGGGCTTCTTGCTGGAATTGGAGGCAACGAAGGTGTCGCCGCTGTCCCAGACCTGTTGCCAGTGCTTTTCTCTCGCGGGCGCGTCGTAGCGTTCAGTCGTCATCGGTGATGGATCTCGGATGGGTCGGATTTGGCCGGTAATCAGCCCGATTGGCGCGGGCTGGTCAAGCCGGGGTTCCGGATGGGCTGTGTCGAGGACCGGCAGCCCCACGAAAATCCTTGGCCTCGGCAAGGCCGGCCGTGCGATGAAGGCGCCATGAGCGAGACGGAAATTGCACGCACGCGCCTTGCCGAAGTCGAGGCGCGGGTCGCGGCCGCAGCCGCGGCGGCCAAGCGGGATGCCGCGTCGGTACGGCTGATCGCCGTGTCCAAGACCTTCGATGCGCCGGCCATCGTGCCGACCCTGGAGGCGGGACATCGCCGCTTTGGTGAAAACCGGGTTCAGGAGGCCAAGGGCAAGTGGCCCGGGCTGAGGCAGCAGTTTCCGGATATCGAATTGCACCTCATCGGTCCGCTGCAGTCCAACAAGGCGCGCGAGGCCGTGGAGCTGTTCGATGCCATCCACTCCATCGACCGGCCCAAGATCGCCAAGGCCGTGGGCGAGGAGATGGCACGTCAGGGCAAACGGCTGGAGCTGTTCATTCAGATCAACACCGGCGAGGAGCCGCAGAAGGCCGGTGTGCTGCCGAAAGAGCTGGCGGAGTTCGCCGGATATTGCCGCGACGAGCTGAAGCTCGCCATCGCCGGCCTGATGTGCATTCCGCCGCTGGATGAAGAGGCGGGCGTGCACTTTGCGTTTCTCTCCAAGCTCGCGGGCGATCTCGGCGTCGCCGGGCTGAGCATGGGCATGAGCGCCGATTTCGAGGCCGCCATAGCCTTCGGTGCCACCCACGTACGCGTCGGCAGCGCCATCTTCGGGCAGCGCGGCTAGAGCACGTCCCCCACACAACGTCATGGCCGCACCGGCGGCCATCCACGTGCTGTCGTGACGGAAACCTGTCGTGGATGGCCACCTACGTGGCCATGACGGTGGAGGGAGCGATTGCTGCGCGACCAGCGCTATGAGAACAGTTTGGCAATGGACGACAGGATCGAACCTAGGACGCCACCGGCCTTGCCGAGAACGCCCTGCAGATTGCTGTAGAGCTGCCAGCCGGCGGTGGCTGCCGGGGCGGCAAGCCGAACGGCCAGCGCCTGCGCCTCCGTGCGTCCGAGATCGAGCTGCAGGCGCTCCAGATGCCAGGCGCGCATCATGGCCACCACCTCGTCGAGCCGCTCCTCGACCGAGCGCACGCGGCCTTCGACGCCTGATGCTCCCGCAGCTTTCTCTCCCGTCACCGGCGCCGGGAGATTGCGCCGCAGCGCCTCGATCTCCTCCCTGACGGTGCGCTTCACCTTGGCGTTGAGCAGCAGCCACGACGGTACGAAGCCCGCGATCAGCAGAACGCCCGTTACGCCGAGGCCGATGAAGTCCGATGCGCTGCCGCCTGCGTACCAGATGTAGATCGCCGTGACGCATGTGAATCCCAGAACGATGCTCGCGCCCTGTGAGCTCATCTGCAGGAACGGCCTATAATGCTTTTCCTGCACGACGGTGGCGATGGGCGCGCGGAAGCGGCAGGTGCGCAGCGTGCGGTAGCTCATCGCCAGGAAGCCTGCGAGCGTGACCCAGATGACGGCGTTGAGCAGCCACTCGGCGCACCAGATGCCCCACATCACGTAGTCGATGGTGTGCAGATTCTGGCCTTCGCCGAGCTTCTCGTAGCGATCACTGAGGAGGTAGCGATAGTCGAGGATGCAGAACGGCACGGCGATGGCGATCGCAGCCAGTAAGCCCGGCAGGCCAAGGACACGGCGCGCGCCTGCCACAACCCGGTCCGGCAGAATGTCGAGATGGGCGGCGCCGGCGAGGTAGTTGCGCACGAAGAGTCGAACGAACAGCCGCAGCGCGATGAAGTGCGCCGCCAGATAGAACGGCTGGATGTGCCATTCGGCCGATTGCAGGAACGCGGCCGGGCTGGGGGCGAGGGCCAATCCCAAGCCCCACACGGCGGCCGGAATCAGCAAAGCGAGCACGTAGAAGACAAGCGGGCGGCCCAGCAGCACTCGATCGACCGGTGTCGACACCAGCTCAGTTCGCGGGACGGGTGACGCCTCGCGCGTTCGGGAGATGACTTCGGTTTGCCCTTGGCCTGCCAGTTGCCATTGCAGGCGCCTGTTGCGGGCAGCCAGCACGAGGAGCGCCATGAGGAGAACCGCCGAAAGGAACAGAGCCCCGATAGCGAGCACGGGGCCGTTGGCGACGCCTTGCACGCGCTCGATCCAGGCTGCGCTCTCCGCACGCCAATCCATCACCTGTCCCCACCCCCATCGCGTCGCAGGGCCTTGCGGCAATGTCGGGCATCTTAATACCCGACTGTGGCAGGAACCAATCTCCTAGCGGAATTCCGGACAAGGCGAGGCGAGCCCGATGCTCGAGCTGGCGTAGCGCATATGACTGGGAGTGTTGCGGCGACTAGCGGCGACCGGCGGCCTGGTCCTTCAGGGTCCGTGCGCAAATTTCGCGCCAGCGCACTTTCGTGATGTGCGTGCCCTTGTCCCACGTCGCCATGCACGTGTTCAAATCATGTCCGGCTGCGCCCTCGCGACGCGCTGAGCCGCCGCTTGTGGGCGGTTGCTGCTGAGTCGTCTGCGATTTGTCGTTGGGGCTGTTCGATTGCTTCTGCGTGTTCGGCGATGGGTCGGGCATGCTGCCGCGGTTGGTGGCTCGGGTTCCGGCGCCGCCCGTCTGAGCGGTGTTGCCGTCGCCCTTAGACACCGCGCCACCGGGAGAGGCCGACTGGCCGTCGCCAGGATTCGGTGTGGGAACAGCCGTCTGGCCGGGGGCGGCTGGGTTGGTGTTCAGGGCCGGGTTGGGGGTCGCGGTCCCGCTGGTCGTTCCACGCCCTGTCGTCGATGTACCAGTGCCGCCACCCCCGCGGGTCGCCGCGCCACCGCTCGTGGCACCACCTCCGCTTGCGCCGCCGCTGCTGCCGCCACTACTTCCGCCGGATTGCGCCTGCGCGGAGGCGATCGCCAGCGTCAGCGACAAGGCGCCTGCGGCCAATGACATCGGGAACGCGAAACGGTTCATGATCAAACCTGCATCAAACCTGACAAAACGGTTAGTCGGTCAACGTCGAGACTGGCGGCTAGTTCCTCCGTAATATTTAGGTTTTCCAACGCTAATGTCTACGCGGCGCAATTGCAGCCGCATTGCGGCTGCTAGGCTTCCCCAAGAGTGATTCGGGCACGCCCACACGCATCGGGGAGGCCAGACAATGGCGGATGGAAGCAGAACGTCGGCGCTCGAAGCCGAGGCCGACTCGGCTGCCGCGGAGGCTGCCAGCGAAGCCAAGGCAGAAGTCCTGGCCCGCGCCGGGCCATCGGCGGCCGCATCTGCGCCGGCCAAGAAGGGCCGGCTCGCCAAGGCCTTCTCCGGCAAGGACCAGTGGCACCATTTCGTGGTCGATGTCTGGATCACGAACTTCAACTCGATCGAGTTCGGCGTCTACAAGCACAGCCGCAATCGCGCCAAATCGCGGCAATTCACGTCCGACATGGATATCTACGCCGAGATCACAGAGAACGGCGAGCGCACGGGGCTGCTCGGCTATCGCGAGGATCTCTGGCAGAAGAACCTGGGCATGGACAAACGCCTGGTGTTCAAGCTGTTCGGCGAGAAGCTGAACTGGCACGCGACCATGGACCTGATGATCGGGCGCTCGCTGCAATTGACGCTCGGCGCCCGTGGGCTGCCGGTGACAGCGTTCTCCATCAACGTCAGCGGCGGCGAGCAGATGGTCTATCTGGAGCGCTCGGCCAACAAGTGGCCGCTGTTGCCGGATAACTTTTCGTTCTTCCTCATCGAGGACGGCCGGCCGCAGTTTTACCGGCTGAAGCGCGCGCTCATCAATCTTGCGGGCGACTACACGCTTTACAACGAGCACAATCAGGCGATCGGAGTGGTCGACGGCAAGGTGTTCTCGATCGGCGGCAAGTGGAAGGGCAAAGTCCTTCGCGAGCATGCCGATACGCGCCTGTTGATGGTGCTCAAGCTGTTCTGCGGCATGCTGATCTTCAATCAGGACAGCTGCCGGCACATGAAGCAGCTGGCCCGCCAGGTGGCCGCAGGCAAATACACGCCCAAGCTCGAGAAGCAGGAGCAGGACCTGTACATGAACCCGCGGCGGGTTCGCTAGGGCCAGGCGGCGGCTCCTCTCCCAACGTCATGCGTTGTGTTGCCGGATCGATCGGCTATTTTGGCGCCGGGCGGAAGCACTCAAGGACCAAGGGAGAAGCGCCATGACCGTCAAACCGACGTCTCCTGCGTCGAGCCTGCTGACGCGTGCCGAGCCGGCCTCTTTGGGCTTCGATGCGCGCCGCCTCGGGCGCATTCGCGAGGCGCTGGAGCGCGACGTTGCCGAGGAGCGCATTCCCGGTGCCGTGGTCGGCGTCGCGCGGCACGGCCGGCTGGCCTACCTCGAGGGCGTCGGCTATCGCGACAAGACGGCCAACGCATCGATGTGGGCCGACGCGATCTTCTCCATCGCCTCGATGACCAAGCCGATGACGTCGGTCGCGATCATGATGCTGCACGAGGAAGGCCGTCTGCTGCTGACGGACCCTGC
>JBKKCB010000278.1:0-16471 GCA_046713545.1 Hyphomicrobiaceae bacterium
CGTCACCGCGATGCCCGGGCACAGCTCCCCCAGCATCTCGCCGACACGCTGCTCATGCGCCGGATTGATGTAGGAGTGCAGGAACGCAATCGCGACAGCCTCCACATCCTGCCGCTTGATCTCCCTCGCCACCCTTGCGACGGCCTTCTCGTCGAGTTCCAGCCGCACCGCGCCATTGACGTCGATGCGCTCGGGCACGGTAAAGCGCAGCCGCCGCGGCACCAGCACCTTCGGCTTGTCGATGAACAGATCGTACTGGTCGTAGCGGCTTTCGTCGGCGATCTCGATGACGTCGCGAAATCCCTCCGTGGCGATCAGCGCCGTGCGTGCGCCCTTACGCTCGATGATGGCATTGGTCGCGAGCGTCGTGCCGTGGATGACGATGCCGATATCGGCGAACCCGAGCCCGGCCTCGTCCAGCACCAGGCGCGTCCCTTCGAGGATGGCGCGCTCGGGCGCGTCGGGCGTCGTCAGCACCTTGGTTGAATGCCGCTTGGAAGCGTTTTCAAGCACGAGATCGGTGAACGTGCCGCCGACATCGACGGCAAGCCGGATCGAGGAGGTCTTGTCTGACATGCGTGAGGATCAACCGCGTTGCGCGCTGCACAATTGACCGTGAAAGTGACACGGCCCTTCCCGCCCCGTCAAACCTCCTGAATTGTCATCCCGGCCAAGCTCTGGCCGACGCAGTGGCGTTGGCCGCGATCCTAGCTCCAGTGCGCGAGCCGGGACCTAGGACGCAATGCGGCAGCCAGAACCGATGGTTTGCTCAGGCCTCGCCGCGTCCGCCCAACGTTTGACGGCCCGTGCGGTGCATGCCAGCTTGCCCGGCAGCGAATGTACGAGGGAGAAGATGCCGATGGGCAAGTGTATGCAGGGCAAGGTGCTGGTCGTGACGGGTGCCGGTCGCGGCATCGGCCGCGAGATGGCCATCCTGGCGGCTGCGGAAGGCGCAAGCGTCGTCGTCAACGATCTGGGCACCGCCACGGACGGCGAGGGCGGTGCCAGCCAGACCCCGGCCGAGGAAGTGGTCGAAGTCATCACCAAGGCCGGCGGCAAGGCCATCGCCAACTTCGAAAGCGTCGCCGATCCCAAGGCCGCCGAGAACATCATCAAGGCCGCAGTCGACAAATTCGGCCGCATCGATGCCGTCATCAACAACGCCGGCATCCTGCGCGACCGCATCTTCCACCGCATGAGCGTGATGGATTGGGATCAGGTCATCAATGTCCATCTCAACGGCTCGTTCTACGTCAGCCGGGCGGCCGCCAACCACTTCAAGGAACAGGAGTCTGGCGCCTTCGTGCACTTCACCTCGACCTCGGGCCTCGTCGGCAACTTCGGTCAGGCCAACTACTCGGCGGCCAAGCTGGGAATCGTCGGCCTGTCGAAGTCCATCGCCCTCGATATGCAGCGCTTCAACGTGCGCTCCAATTGCATCTCGCCGTTCGCCTGGAGCCGCATGATCGGCTCTATCCCGACCGACACGCCCGAGCAGCAGGCCCGGGTCGAGCGTGTCAAGAAGATGACGCCTGACAAGATCGCGCCGCTTGCCGTATTTCTTGTCAGCGATCTGGCCAAAGGGGTCACCGGCAACATCTTCGCCTGCCGCATGAACGAGATCTTCCTGATGTCCCAGAGCCGCCCGCTGCGCTCCGTGCAGCGGGAGGAGGGCTGGACGCCGCAGACGATTGCGGAGCATGCGCTGCCGGCGATGAAAGCGTCGCTCTACCCGCTCGACCGGTCGCAGGATATCTTCAGCTGGGATCCCCTGTAGTGGCCCGATTCCGAAGTTCGCAGGAGCTCTCGGCTGGGTCGGAGAGCGAACTTCGGAATCAAAAGGGGCACTAGAATCATAAACTTGCTAGTGTGATTCAGATCGAGAAATTCGCTCAGAGGCGGTCGGTGGATGCGGCGAATTTCTCGATCATCACACTAGTCGAAGCGAAAGCGATTATTCATGAGCAGTTTTGCCAACAAGAGCGACATCGAGGTGCTGTTTGCCCATGTCGCCTATCAGTTCCCCGATCTGTTCACCGCCCGCGGCTCGGGCATGAAGTTCGCCGTGGCGCGTTCGCCGGCCGAGATGGAAGCCAGGATCGGCACGGCCGACGTGGTGGTCGTCTCGGGCCTGTGGAAGAACGATCTGGTCGCCAAGGCGCCCAAGCTGAAGTTCATCCAGTCGATCAGCGCCGGCACCGACCAGTATTCGCGCGACATCCTGAAGTCGAAGGGCATCCGCCTCGCCAGCGCGCACGGCGTCAACGCCAATGCGGTGGCAGAGCACGCCATCTCGCTGATCCTGTCGCTGTCGCGCCAGCTGCATCTCCTGCGCGACGCCCAGGCGGAAAAGCGCTGGCGCCCGATGCAGGGCGATCTCGCCATCCGCGAGGACGAGATCGAGGGCAAGACGCTGCTCATCGTCGGACTCGGGCGCATCGGCGACCGCCTGGCGCAGTTCGCCAAGGCCTTCGGCATGAAGGTCATCGCCACGCGGCGCGACCCCGCGGCCGGCAAGGGCGCGGCCGACGCGATCCACACCAACGCCGACCTCGCCGCGCTCATCCCGCAGGCGGATTTCATCGCGCTGACATGCCCGCTGACGCCGGAAACGGAAAAGCTCATCGGTGCGGCCCAGATCGCCGCCATGAAGCCGACGGCCTATCTCGTCAACGTGGCGCGTGGCAAAGTCGTAGACGAGGCGGCGCTCATCGCGGCACTCCAGAACCGGAAGATCGCCGGCGCAGGTATCGACGTCACCATCGAAGAGCCATTGCCGGCCTCGTCGCCGCTGTGGTCCATGCCGCATGTGATCGTGACCCCGCACTCGGCGGGCGAAACATGCCGCTACGAGGACCGGGTCATCGATCTCCTGATCGAGAACGTCGATCGCCTCGGCCGCGGCGAAACCAAGCTCGTCAACGGCATCGTCTGATCCCGCCATTCGACACAAGGAGCCCGCAGTGGCGCAAGTCCTGACCCTCGCCTTTGCCGATGTCGAACGGCTCATCGATCCCGTAGCGACCATCGACGTGCTGGCGGACGGCTTCAAGGCCTTGAGCGCCGGCCAGGTGCAGGCGCCGCCGCGTCCCCTCGTGAGCGTGCCGGGCAAGGGTGTTTCCTTGGCCATGATGGCCTGGATGCCGGGCCAGCTCATGTCGTTGAAGACCGTCAATGTCTTCCATCACAACCACGAGCAAGGCTTGCCGAGCCACGTGGCCGTGATCCAGCTCTTCGATCCCGACAACGGCGTCCCCGTCGCCATCATGGATGGCGCCGTCATCACCGGCGTGCGTACGGCGGCCGCGGCGATGCTGACCGTGCGTGAGCTGGCGCGGCAAGACGCGAAGATCGCCACGGTGATGGGCGGCGGCGTGCAGGCGCGCGAGCACATCCGGCTTCTCGGCGCTGTCCGTTCGCTCGATGAGATCCGTGTTTTGTCGCGCACCCCCGAAGGCGCCGAGCGCGCGGCCAAGGGTATCGCCCGCACCCGCGTCGTCACGGATGCGGCCGACGCGGTGCGATCCTCCGACATCATCTGCCTCACCACGAGCTCGGACACGCCGGTGATCGAAAGCGGCTGGATCAAGCCCGGTACGCACATCACCTCGGTCGGCTTCGCGCCGCCGGGCGGCGAGCTGCCGCGCGATCTGCTGCCGCGCGCGACCGTCTATGTCGAGGCGCGCACCGCCTTCAGTCCGGCGCCGGTCGGCTGCGCCGAGCTGCAGGGCCTCGATCCGACCAGCGGCATCGAGATCGGGGAGCTGATGAGCGGCGCCCGTCCCGGCCGCACCTCTGCCGATCAGATCACCATCTACAAGTCCATGGGCAACGCCATGGAGGACATGGTTGCGGCCAACATGGTCTATCGCAAGGCGGAGGAACAGGGCGTCGGCCGGATCATCGAATTGTAGGCGGGAGAGGGAGCACTCCGATGTCGGAAGTATCTGTCATCGTGACCATGGAGGGACAGGTTGCGATTGTCCGCCTCAACGAACCCAAGTCTATGAATGCCTTGTCGGCGGGCGTCCGCGAAAGTTTGACTCACGAAATACCGCGCCTGCTCGATGATCCCGCGGTGCGCTGCCTCGTCTTCACCGGAACCGGCGGCGCCTTCTGCGCCGGCGGCGACATCCGCAACATGGACGATCGGCGCCCGACCGACACGCGCGCCCGCATGCAGCGTCACTACAAGGGCTGGGTTGGCCGCCTGCTCAAGGCCGAGAAGCCCGTGGTCATGGCCGTGAATGGGGCGGCCGCCGGCGCCGGCGTGTCGCTGGCACTGATGGGGGACATCCTCATCGCCTCGCGCGCGGCGTACTTCACCACGGCATTCGTGCGGCTTGGCGCTATGCCCGATCTGGGCCTCGTGGCCACACTGCCGCGCGCTGTGGGCATGGCGCGTGCACGTGACATGCTTCTCACAGGTCGCAAGGTGCCGGCTGAGGAAGCATTGCAGATGGGCCTTGTCGCCCGCGTGGTCGAGCCCGATCAGCTTATGCCAACCGTCCTCGAGGCAGCACACGCGCTGGCCAGCGGCCCCACCGTCACGCTTGGGCTCATCAAGCGCCTCCTGCAGCGCGCTTACGACGCCTCTTTCGACGAATATCTGGAGGCCGAAAGCTTCGCGCAGGCCGTTGCCATGTCGACGGACGATTTCCGCGAGGGCGTGGCCGCCTTCCGCGATAAGCGCCGGCCGAAATTCCAGGGCCGCTAGTGTCCCGATTCCGAAGTTCGCCTGATCTCGATGCTAGGTCCGGGAGCGAACTTCGGAATCCAAAGGGACACTAGCATCATAGACTTGCTAGTGTGATTCAGATCGAGAAATTCGCTCCAGAATGTGCGGCAAAGGCCGGCGAATTTCTCGATCATCACACTAGCCCCTCCAGCCATACACCCAGTCGTAGCCGGCCATGATCTGCGCCGGCGGCAGCGCGCGGAGCACGGCATTGCGTGCCAGCGCTGCGACGCCGGAGAGATGATAGATGCGGCCGTTGCGCCGCGCCGCCGCCATGACACGCGTGGTGCGTACCCGGCGTGCCTGCTCATAGGTTGCGAGCCCGATCTCGACGTCCTCCCCGGCTGCGGCAAGGGTATCGGCCAGCGTCACCCCATCTTCCAGCGCGAGGCTTCCGCCTTGGGCAAGAAACGGCAGCAGCGGATGCGCGGCGTCTCCGAGCACGGTCGCGCGTCCAAGGCTCCACTTGGCCAGCGGGTCTCTGTCGAACAGCGCCCATCGGCGCCAATCGGTGATCGGGGCCAGGGCGGTTTGCAGCGACGGAGCGAACGGCGCGAGTGCGGCCTGAAGTCTGGCCGGATCGGCCGGCGCCGACCACTCCTCGCCCTGCCAGTCCTCATCCATGATGACGACAACAGCAATCTCGCGCCCGCCACGGACAGGGTAGTGCACGACATGGGCATTGGGCGCCATCCACACACCGATAGCGTCGGCATCAAGAATGGGTGCCGCCGCCGACGCGTCGAGCACGGCGCGCGCCGCCGTTTTCCCGGCAAACCGCAGGCGCGCGCGCCCGTCGATGTGCGCACGCAGCCGCGAGAATATTCCGTCGGCGCAGATCAGCGCGCGGCCTTCCGCGCCCCTCCCGTCGCTGCCCTCGATGCGAACAGCCTCGCTCCCGGTCACAAAACTGACCACCTCGAATCCAGGCACCAGCTCGATCAATCCGCTGCGCCTGACCCCCACAAGAAGGCTCTCTTGCAGATCCTGTCGATGCACCACCCAGTAGGGCGCCCCATGCCGGGCCTCGATCCAGTCGCCGAGCGGCAGCCGTGTGAGCACCGCGCCGCTACCGCCCGCGAAGACCTTGATCTCGCCCGGCCGACCGACACTAGGCGCCAGATCCCTCGCGATGCCGAGCCGGCGTAACGCACGCACGCCGTTGGGGCCGAGTTGAATGCCGGCTCCCGCTTCGGAGAATTGCGAGCGCCTCTCCAGCACCCGCGAGGCAATGCCATGGTGTGCAAGCGCGATCGCCGTGGCCAAGCCGCCGATGCCACCGCCTGCAATCAGGACGGGCATGGTGGCGGTCATCGCCGGATCATGAGGTTGAGGCCGTGCTCAGGCCGACTCGGGCAACGGCGTGGCAAGGCAGCCCGCCGGTTCCGTCTGGTCTGCGGCCAGGCGCGGATCGTGGATGTAGAGCGTCGAGCAGTACGGGCACAGGATCTGGCTGTCGGCACCCATGTCCAGATAGACGTGCGGGTGGTCGTGGGGTGCGCGCGCGCCCATGCACTGGAATTCCTTGACGCCGATGAAGATTTTCTCGACGCCCAGATCGTTGGCAAAATGTGGAACGGCGGAGCCAGCCATAGGTGTTGTCCAAGGTTAGCCCCGTGAGGCCATGCGAAGCAGTGGCGCACCATAGCCGTCCGGAGCCGCCAATGGTAGGGGAGGGCACGTCGCACGGATGGCGGCCGAAGATACGAAGGAGGTTCACCGATGCCGGTGGTCAGCTCGGATGGTGTCGACATTCACTTCCTCGACGAGGGTGAGGGCCAGCCGGTCCTGCTGATCCACGGATTTGCTTCCAATGCCGTCGTCAACTGGGTGGATACGGGCTGGGTGCGGCATCTGAACCGGTCCGGCTTTCGCGCCATCGCCATGGACAATCGCGGCCACGGCTTAAGTGCAAAACTCTACGCGCCGCAGGACTACGGCACGCCGCGCATGGCCGAGGACGCCCGGCGGCTGCTCGATCATCTGGGCATCGGCCGCGCCGACGTCATGGGCTATTCGATGGGCGCCCGCATCACGGCGTTTCTCGCCATCCAGCATCCCCAGTATGTCCGCAGCGCCGTCTTTGGCGGCCTTGGCGTCAACATGGTCCGGCCGATGGCCGGCACCGGCCCGATCGCCGCCGCGCTCGAAGCTCCAAGCATCGACGATGTGAGCAATCCCACAGCCCGCACGTTCCGGGCCTTTGCAGATTCGACCAAAAGCGATCTCAAAGCGCTGGCCGCGTGCATCCGCGGCGCGCGCGACCCCATCTCGCAGGATGATCTCAAGCGTCTGCAATGCCCGGTTCTGGTGGCGGTCGGCAGTGCCGATGTCATCGGCGGGTCGGCGACGGATCTGGCCACCATGATTCCCGGCGCCCGGGCCGTGGTCATGGAAGGGCGCGATCACATGAAGGCGGTGGGAGATCGCGCCTACAAGGACGCGGTTACGGATTTTCTCAACACCCGGCCTTGATTCAAGGGTGAAAAATAAAAGGCCCCCACAAGGCGGGCGTCGAACTGCGGAAGACAAACTCGAGGGCTTGTCGCGAGTTCGACCCCCGTAAAATGTGGGAGCCTGTACGCATTACTATATTATGCGAACGCACTTTCGGGCACGGGAACTTTAGCAGCCAGACACGGGTGAGTCCGGCCCGATGCATCATCTTGCTTCGGCCTGTGGATATTCGTCCGCCCCGCGAGACCCGCAGCGCTGCACCCTCCAGTCTGGCAACCCTTTTAGCGCGCATTGCGATATGATTGCAATCATAGACTGTTATGCTCGCTTGTCGAGATGCGCTCGAAAAGAGGGCGCATCGGCGTCCGCCTGCGCCGCTGAGATCGCGTCAGATCAGCGCTTTGAGGGCAGCCCTCAGCTCCGGCCCGACATCGTCGCGCTCGAGCGCATAGGCGACGTTGGCCATCAGGAAGCCGATCTTGGCGCCGCAATCGTAGATCGTGCCGTCGAAGCGCACCGCGTGAAATGGCTGGGTGCGTTGCAGCTCGATCATAGAATCGGTGATCTGGATTTCTCCGCCCGCTCCGCGCTGCTGCCGCGCAAGCAGGCCGAAGATTTCCGGTTGCAGAATATAGCGGCCGGTGATGTGCAGGTTTGACGGCGCAGTGCCGGCCTTGGGCTTTTCGACCATGCCGGTGACGCGCGAGACCCTGGCCTGCGCGTCGGTGACGCCGACGATGCCGTAGAGGTGCGTTTGATCGTCCGGCACTGGAGCGACAGCGATGTGGTTGCCGCCATGTTCGGCGTAGGCCTCCATCATCTGCGTGAGGCACGGCTTGGGCGCATGGTGCAGCATGTCCGGCAGCAGCAGCGCGAAGGGCTCGTTGCCGACGATCTCGCGCGCACACCATACGGCGTGGCCTAGCCCCAGCGGGGCCTGCTGGCGCGTGAAGCTGGTCTGCCCGGCCGCCGGCAGCGCGCTCATCAGCAGGTCGAGTTCCTTCTGCTTGCCGCGTTCGGCGAGCGTCCGCTCGAGCTCGAACTGGCTGTCGAAATGGTCTTCGATGACGCCCTTGTTGCGTCCCGTCACGAAGATGAAATGTTCGATTCCGGCCGCGCGCGCTTCATCGACGACATGCTGGATCACCGGCCGGTCGACCACTGTCAGCATCTCTTTCGGCACGGCCTTGGTGGCCGGCAGGAAGCGCGTACCGAGGCCCGCGACGGGAAACACGGCCTTGCGAATCGGTCTGGCGGTTGTCGTCAAGGGTATACTCCACGCAGTTTTGACATCGGCGGTCTCGTGTGGATTGGGCTGGCTGGCCGGAAGTCCGGCTGGCTGAAAACGATGTAACAAGCTAGAAGTCGACGCGAAACTCCCGGGACACCGAAATCGCTGCAAATAAAACTTCAGCAGATAGCGACAAAACGCCAATGACAACTCTTGTAACCGGCGGCGCCGGCTATATCGGCAGTCACATGGTACTCGAACTGCTCGACGCTGGCGAACAGGTGGTCGTGCTCGACAATCTTTCGACGGGCTTTGACTGGGCCGTTGCCAAGCCTGCCCATCTCATCGCGGGGGACGTCGGCGACGAGTACCTGGTGCGCCTGATCCTGCAACGCCATGCCATCGACACCATCGTCCACTTTGCGGGCTCGATCGTGGTTCCTGAATCGGTCGCCGATCCGCTGGGATACTATCTCAACAACACCGTCAAGTCGCGCACCCTGATGGCGGCGGCTGTGGCGGAGGGCGTGAAGCATTTCATCTTTTCCTCGACTGCTGCGGTGTACGGCAACCCGGCGCAGACGCCGGTGCCGGAAGAGGCGCACCTCAACCCCATGTCGCCCTACGGCACCTCGAAGTTGATGACCGAGATGATGCTGGCCGACACCGCCCGCGCCCACGATTTCCGCTACGTTGCCCTGCGCTATTTCAACGTCGCCGGTGCCGATCCGGCAGGCCGGTCCGGCCAGTCGACGCCGAAGGCGACGCATCTCATCAAGGTTGCAGCCGAGGCGGCGCTCGGCAAGCGCACGCACATGCAGGTTTTCGGCAGCGACTACCCGACGCCCGACGGGACCTGCGTGCGCGACTACATTCATGTCACCGACCTGGCGCGAGCCCATATGGCGGCCCTCGCCCACCTGCGCGCCGGCGGGCAGTCGGAGGTCTTCAACTGCGGCTACTCCACCGGCTACTCGGTGCTGCAGGTTGTGGAGGCGGTGAAGCGCATCTCGGGCAAGGATTTCGAGGTCCGTATGTCGCCGCGCCGGGCGGGCGACCCGGCATCGATCGTGGCGGACTCCTCCAAGATTCGCGAGCAGCTCAGCTGGCAGCCGCGCCACGCCGATCTCGATCGGATCGTGCGGCAGGCGCTTGCGTGGGAGGAACAACTCCCACGTCGCATGGCTGCGGCAGGGACTGCAGTGCCTGCGTCCTAAAATTGCCCGGAACATCGGCCACCAAGACGCTGGACAAGGGAGATGTGCAAATTCGCGGATTATCGGCGCATTCGGGACCGGGCCCAGCGCGGGCTCGCCTGACACCGAAATTGTTCTGGTCGTCGCGCGGCGTTGCGCGGGCGTGCGGTCGCGCCTTCGCCCTGTGCGCCCTGCTGCTGGCCTCACTGGCGTGCGGCAGCGCTGCGGCAGATCCTGCGTTCAAGCGCTGGCTGGATGAGCTGTGGCCCGATGCGCGAACCCAGGGCATCTCGCGCGCCACCTTCGACACGGCTTTTCGCGATGTCGCGCCGGACCTTTCCCTGCCGGATCTGATCTTGCCGGGCCAGACACGTCCGGCCGGACGCGACCAGCCCGAATTCTCCAAGACGCCGGTCCAGTACCTCGACCCCGCGCAACTGACGCGGCTGGCGGCGCAGGGGAGCCAGTTGCTGACACAGAACGCGCAAATGCTGGCACGCATCGAGCGCGAGCTCGGCGTGTCACGTCATGTGGTTCTCGCCATCTGGGGTCGCGAAACCGCATTCGGCAGTCACAAATCACCGCACTACGCCATCCGCGCGTTGGCCACGCAGGCCTACCTCGGGCGCCGCAAGGATCTGTTCCGCACCGAGCTTCTGCATGCCTTGAAGATGCTGGAAGATCGTGTCGTCACCCCTGCAGCGATGAAGTCGTCCTGGGCCGGCGCCATGGGCCTCACGCAGTTCATGCCGAGCGAATTCTACAGCACGGCCGTGGATATGGATGGCGACGGCCGCAAGGACATCTGGCAATCGCTGCCGGATGCACTGGGCTCGGCGGCCATGCAACTCAAGCGGAAGGGCTGGGTCCCCGGTCAGCCGTGGGGTTACGAGGTGAAACTGCCCGAAGGTGCCAACTGTTTGCTGGAGGGCATTCCGCAGGGCCGTCTCGTCCGTGATTGGTTGGCGATAGGGGTGACGCGGGTCGACGGCAAGCCGATCGATGCAAACCGGCAGCAGGAGCAGGCCTTCCTGATCATGCCGGCGGGTTTCCGCGGCCCTGCGTTTCTCGCCTTCGAGAACTATCTCGTCATCAAGCGCTACAACATGTCCGACCTGTACGTGCTGTTTGTCGGACATCTCGCGGATCGCATCGCCGGCGGCGGAGACTTCCGCACGCCGTGGGCCAGCATCAAACAATTGCCGAACCGTGACATCGAGGAGATTCAGGATCGCCTGAAAAAGCTCGGGCACGACATCGAGAAGGTGGACGGCCGCGCGGGTATGAACACGCGCAACCAGATCGGCGCCTACCAGAAGGCCAGTCGTATGCCGATCGACTGCTGGCCCTCCGAAACCGTGCTCATCGCCCTGCGCAAGGTGGCCGCCCGATGACCGCGCCGGCGCCTCCGATCCTTCGCTATTTCCGCCGTGCTTCGGCCGCCGCGGCCGCATTTGCGCTGATCGTCGCCGGACACGTCGCGTCGCTGCGCGCGCAGGGCCTCGCCAACGTCGCAGCTCAAGTGCCGATGGCCACGCCTGCGCGCTCATCGGATCCTCTCGCCGACCAGCTCGATGCGTTCATCCTTCGCTTGTGGCCGGAGGCACGGGCGCAAGGCGTGTCGCGTCCCATCTTCGATCAGGCCGTCGGGGGCCTCGCGCCCGACACGGATATCATTGCGCTCCTCAACAATCAGCCCGAGCACAGCAAGACTACGGCCGAGTATCTGACTCAGGTCGTTTCGGCGGCGCGCATCGAAACCGGGCAGCGCAAAGCTGCCGAGCTCGCACCTCTTCTGGAGCGTGTGGAGCGCGCCTACGGCGTAGACCGCTACGTCGTGCTGGCGGTCTGGGGCATCGAATCGAGCTTCGGCGCATCGACGGGCTCGCGGTCCGTCGTGCGATCGCTCGCCACGCTGGCGGTTGCCGATCCGCGTCGCCCGCACTACTGGCGCAAGGAGCTGCTGACCGCGCTCACCATCCTGCAGCGTGGCGACATTTCCGCCGACCGCATGATGGGTTCGTGGGCCGGCGCCATGGGACACACGCAATTCATGCCAGCCTCGTTCATCGCCCATGCCGTCGATTTCGACGGTGATGGCCGGCGCAATATCTGGACGTCCGTCCCCGACGCGCTGGCCTCCACGGCCAACTATTTGAAGCACGCCGGATGGGTTGCGGGTGAGTCGTGGGGCTATGAGGCCGTGCCGCCGGACGACTTCGACTTCGCACACGCGGCACCCACCCGCGCGCGGACGCTGTTTGACTGGCTGGCGCTGGGCATGTCGCCTCCGGCCGGGCGCAAGTTCTTGCCGGCGCGCGGGCATTTGCAGGTGATGCTGCCGGCCGGCGCCCGCGGACCCGCATTCCTTGTGACGCGCAACTTCCGGGCGCTGATGCGCTACAACAATTCGGTGTCGTATGCCCTCGCGGTCGGTCATCTCGCCGACCGCATCGCGGGCGATTCCGGCCTTGCCACGCCATGGCCCTTGGTTGACCGGGCGCTGAGTTTCGCCGAGCGCGAGGAGCTGCAGCACCTGCTGCAGTCCAAGGGGCACGACATCGGCACCATCGACGGCCGCATCGGCGGCCAGACCCGAGACGCCATACGGGCATTTCAGCGGGCGCGGGGATTGCCCGAGGATGGGCATCCCGGCCCGGATCTGCTGGAGAAGCTCAGGCGTGCCAGCCGGTTGTAGCCGTGCACGGCCGCGTCCCAAGCCTTGCGGCGCGCTTTGCCGGGGAGTACGACAAGCATCTGATGATGGCACATCGGCACAGCATCGTTCCGGGGACCCGGTTCCGTCGACGGGCGAAGCCCTTTTGGCGGCTGCTCGTCGTTCTGGCTGCCCTATGCGGCACGGTTCTTCCAGCTCCAGGCTGGGCGCAGGAGGCGACTCCCAGCGCCAGCTACATCACGCCATTTCCCGATAACGACACCTATCGCCTGCAAGTCTACGGTGACAGCATCGCCGAGGGCTTGCTCGCCGGAATTGTCGAGACCTTTGCCGGCGACACCCGCCTCCAGGTTCAGCGCAGCCGTCATGCGATCGGCGGCGTGCTGCGCAATGAGTTTGTCGACGAGGTGCAGGCGATCGACACGAACCTTTCACGTACGCCGATGCACGTGGCGCTCGTCATGGTCGGCCTGTACGACCGTTATCCCTGGCGGCCGCAGGGCGGCAACCGGCGCGTGGCCGTCGGATCGGACGAATGGAAGGCGGAATACGGCCGCCGCATCGATCGCCTGATGAAGGTCTTCAAGGCGCGCGGCACAGCGCTGTACTGGGTCGGCCTGCCCATCATGCGCCGGCCCGAAGCCAGCGATGACGCCCAGATGCTCAACGAGCTCGTTCGCGAACGCGCCTATGTGAACGGGCAGAAGTTCATCGACGTTTTCTCTCAGTTCGCCGATGAGAAAGGCGCATTCAGTGCTTACGGCCCGGAAATCGAGGGCAAGATCCGCCTGTTGCGCGAGGCGGACGGCGTGCATTTCACCCAGGTTGGCAATCGCAAGCTTGCCCACTTCGTCGAGCGTGAGGTGAGGCGTGACCTGACGCAGGCGCGATCCGACCGCACCATCCCGCTGGCTGGCACCGAGGTCGAACAGAAGCGCGTGCGCCAGATGCGGACCCAGGCCCCGGCCAGTGTTGCCGCCAAGGGATCCACCCCGCCCGGCAAGGACGGCAAGAGCCAGAGTCCGGCCGACCCTGCGGCGGGCACCTCCCGCGCGACAGGCCGGCCGGTGCCGGGAGAAGCCATCGGTCAGAACGAGGTGCGGGCCGACAACGCGCGCATCACCATCAAGATCGCGGGCTCTGGCGGCAAGGAGGAGAGCATCGCCATCGACATCGTGCGGCCGGCGCTCCCCACGTCCGTCGTTGCCGCCGTGACGCGGCGGGAATCGCCTGACCGCGCGAGCCAGGTCGGCGATTCCATCACATCCGAGATTGGCGGCGGTCTTACCATCGTCAGCTCGGTGAGCGTGTCGGCCGATGGCGCAACGGTCGACCGCCGGCGGCTGCCACCGACGCAGACCCCGTACTATCGCGTCCTGGTCAAGGGCGAGCAGCTTCCGTCCAGGCCCGGCCGGGCCGATGACTTCTCATGGCCAAAACCCGAAGCGCCGGCCGTCGATGCGGCAGCCCTCGAGCAGTTGACCAATCCCGCGACCGTCAAACTGGCACCCGCGAAGGCTCGCCGGTCATCGTCGCCCAACGGTTGAGCAGCGTCGCTACTCAGCCAGATCCGTGCATCGAATCTAGTCCTGCGCCGCCTCGATACGAGCCGGTCGCCGGCGTGCCCGCTCCCGCTTGGCCGGGTGCTTGATCTTGGCGGCGATGTCGTCCAGCCGCCGCTTTGCGGCGGCAAACGCGTCACGGATGGCAATCGAGATGTCCGTGCGTGTCTGCTCGGGGAGTGGCTCATTGCGCACGATGAGCGGCTTCTGGCCCGGCAGCCCGATCTCGATCTTGACCTGAAAGACCTTGGCCGCCGCCGTATGCCGCCTGGGCGTTTCGACCACCACGCGCGCATGCGTGATGCGGTCGAAATGCTGATGCAAGCGGTCGAATTTTTCCCGAATGCGAGCTTCGGCGGCCTCGCTCTTCTCCAGGCCATGGAACAAGATTTCGAGCGGAGTGCTCATCGGTGACATCCTTTCCCTTGCTTGCACTTGGACGGACCGTCGCGCGTCTTTTGGCACGTAGGGTCAACTGCTGCGAGGATCAAGACACGCTCCCATCCTGCCGCCACACGCAAGGCATCGACAAGTCCTATCTTCCAAAGCGAGAATGCTTCTTTGGGGCAGCTTCCCGCAGTTGCGGAGGGACAATTCCACATGGCCGGAAACCTTGCATTCGACGCGCTGAAAAGCGCCGTCCGGGCCGGCACGGTCGACACCGTCCTGGCGTGCTTCGTCGACATGCAGGGGCGCCTGATCGGCAAGCGGTTCCAGGCCCAGTTCTTCGTCGATGGCGCCTACGAGGAGACGCACGGCTGCGACTATCTCCTCGCCAACGACATAGATATGGAACCTGTTCCGGGCTACGCGGCAGCAAGCTGGAGCAAAGGCTACGGCGATTTCGTCATGAAGCCCGACATGTCGACCCTGCGGCACGTGCCGTGGCTCGAAGGCACGGTGCTGGTGCTGTGCGATGTGCTCGATCATCACCATCACGACCTGCCGCACAGTCCGCGCGCGATCCTCAAAGCCCAGATCGCACGCCTGACCGAGCGCAAGATGGGCGCCTACCTGGCCTCCGAGCTCGAGTTCTATCTTTTCGACGAGAGCTTCGAGGCCGCGCACCAGAAGCGCTATCACGACGTGAAAACGGCCGGCTACTACATCGAGGACTACCACATCTTCCAGACCACCAAGGAAGAGGGCTTCATGCGCGCCGTGCGCCGCGGGCTCGAAGGCGCCGGCATCCCTGTCGAGAACTCGAAGGGCGAATGGGGGCCCGGTCAGGAAGAGATCAACGTGCGCTACGCCGATGCGCTCGACATGGCCGACCGCCACGTCATTCTCAAGAACGGCATCAAGGAGATCGCCCACGCGCAGGGCAAGGCCGTCACCTTCATGTCCAAGTGGCGCTACGATCTCGCCGGATCAAGCTCGCATATTCACGCCTCGCTATGGGACCTGGATGGCAAGAAGCCCCTGTTCCGCGATCCCAAGGGCGAGCACACGATGTCACCGCTGATGCGCTCGTTCGTCGCCGGACAGCTCAAGTATGCGGGCGAGATCACGTATTTCCTGGCACCCTACATCAACTCCTACAAGCGCTTCCAGGTCGGCACGTTCGCGCCCACCAAGGCCGTGTGGAGCCGCGACAATCGCACCGCGGGATTCCGGCTGTGCGGCGAAGGCAGCAAGTCGATCCGCATCGAGTGCCGCATCGGCGGCGCCGATCTCAATCCCTATCTGGCCTTCGCGGGTCTGCTCGCGGCAGGCCTGGCGGGCATCGATGAAAAGCTGGAGCTGGCGGCCCCCTTCTCGGGCGATGCCTATTTCGGCAAGGCACTGCCTGAGGTGCCGAAGACCTTGCGCGAGGCCGCCGAGCTGCTGCAGGGCTCGGAGATGCTGCGCAAGGCACTCGGCAGCGAGGTGGTGGATCATTACGTTCACACTGCCAAGTGGGAACAGTTCGAATACGACCGCCGCATCACCGACTGGGAACTGATGCGCGGCTTCGAGCGGTATTGAGTCGCGCACCATGAGCGAAATCATCTGTACGTCGCCGATCGACGGCACCGTGGTCGCACAGCGACCCACAGCGCCTGCCGCCGAAATCGAAGGCACCCTCGCTGCGGCCCGCAAAGCGCGAGCCGACTGGTCGCGCTTGCCCGTGAAGGGGCGCGCAGCCGCAATGCTGCGCTTCCTCGAAGCGATGCGCGCATTGAACAGCGAGATCGTGCCGGAGCTCGCGCGCCAGATGGGCCGGCCGGTGCGCTACGGCGGCGAGTTTCGCTCGTTCGAAGAGCGCGTAAAATATATGGTCGAGATTGCGGAGACATCTCTGGCGCCGCTCACACCGCAGCCGACGGCCGGCTTCACGCGCTTCATCCGCCGCGATCCGTTGGGCGTCATTCTCACCGTCGCGCCGTGGAATTATCCGTTCCTCACCGCCGTCAACACCGTCGTTCCCGGGCTCATCGCCGGCAATGCCGTGATCCTGAAAGCGGCCTCGCAGACCATTCTCACCGGCGAGCGCTTCCAGCAGGCGATGGACATGGCAGGCGTGCCGAAGGGCTTGTTCTCCAATCTGGCCCTGAGCCACGAAGACACCGCGCGCATCCTTTCGGGTGGGCATGTCGACCACGTGAGCTTCACCGGCTCCGTTTCGGG
>JBKKCB010000279.1:0-4931 GCA_046713545.1 Hyphomicrobiaceae bacterium
GATGTCGGCCGCGGGCGTGGTGATGATCCAGTTCCGGGCCTTGCGATAGGCGCGCATGAACCGCCGGGCTGAATCCGTCTTGAGCCAGTCGGGCGTCGCGGCGAGGCTCGAGAAGGCGACCGGGCCGACGGCATTGCCGACGGATGCCACGATATGGCCGACGCCATCGTTCTCGAGCTGCTGCGGGGCCGGGCCCTGCTGATGGATGTAGTCGCCCTCGCCGGCGCGGAAGGCGGCATCCATCTTGTCCGAGGGGACATTGACCGCTTTCACAGTGCTGAAATCCACGCCCATCTTGTGACAGGCATACTTGAACATGGCGAGCGGCTGGCCGCCATGGTCGACCAGGATGGGGCTCTTCGTGAGCTTGTCCCAGGTGAAGTTGGGATCGGGTTTGCGTGCCGTAATAAAGAACCCATCCTTCTCGTTGATTTGCGCGAAGTGCAGAGCCGGCGGCTTTTCGCCCTTCTCCAAAGGCCCGAAGCCTTGCGAGATCGCAGACTGAGCGACGTGCACCGAGCCGTCGAGAAGGCCGGCGATGGCAGATTTGCCGAGCGGAGAGATGGCGAATTTGGGCTCGAAACCTTCCTCCTTGAGAAAGCCGCCGGCGATGGTCGCGATCAGCGGACTGTAGAAGGCGGAAAAGCGCGTGAACTCTATGCTGATTGGCTCGGCCATGGGTTCTCCGAAAGTGTGGTTGATTGGGGGGCGGCTGCGTCGAGTCTGCGCATTCGGGCCTGTCATGCAAGCACAATGCGGTCAGCGATGTCTGGGCTTGGCACGCGCCGTCGGCGTGGCGCGGGCGGGATCATCAGGCCATGGGTGTTTGGGGTAGCGGCCGCGCATCTCGCTTCTCACGTCAGCCCAGGAGCCGGCCCAGAAGCCCGGCAGATCGCGCGTGATCTGCAGCGGGCGTCCTGACGGCGCCAGCAGCAGCAGCGTGAGGGGCAACTGGCCCTTGGCGATGGCCGGGTGATGCTGAGACCCGAACAATTCCTGGACCCGGACGGCGACGGCTGGTGCGTGCTCGCTGTCGTAGTCGATCGGATGCCGGTTGCCCGTAGGCGCTTCAAAGTGTGTCGGCGCCTCGGCGTCGAGCTGGCGCTTCACATCCCACGGGATCAGCGCATCGATGGCGTTTCCCAGATCTTCGGCCGAGATGTCGGCCACGCGCGTCCGCCCCTGCAGAAACGGTGCGAGCCACGCATCGACGCTGTTTGCAAGCGCTTCGCTCGTCAGGTCTGGCAAGGCGGATGATTGCAGGGTTTGGGTCCTGCGCAGAAAACCGACGCGGTGCCTGAGCTGCAGCTGGGTCTTGCTCCACGCAAGGCGGTCGAGACCCACCGTGGCCACACCACGTGCGAGCACGCGGGCGGTCATCTCGTCGGCTGGGGCTGCCTTGGGGTCGCTCGACAGCTCGATGGCGCCCAGGCGGCGGACTGCGCGAACGCGCACCGCCGCTGCCGCCGTATCGAAGTAAAGGTCTTCATGGACGGTGATGCGGTCACTGGCCGCGCTCATCACGTCCGTTTCCGATGCACCGGCAGCCAGAAGAATGCGCGCGTTTGCGGCCGCGCCAGCCAGCTCGGCAACCATCAGATAGGGGGACTGTGCCAGCGGATCTGCTGGATCGAGCTGGGCCGCGCGTCCGTTGGCAAGGAGGAAGCGGCCGTGCGCGCCGCGCGCCTTGGCAATGCGCTGCGGATAAGCCAATGCGACCAGGGATGCGGCCGACAGTTCTTCTTGCGGCGGATTTTGCGTCTCGCTTCCTTTGCGCGCGTCCCTGGCCCATCGAACAGCCATCCGTCGCATGCCTTCGGCCCGCTGGGAGCGATCTCGTTTGAAATTCGACAGGCGCACATCGATGTCCGTGTCGTTGCCGCCGAGGTTGCGCTCCACCAGGACGGCCGCCAGGTCGGCGGCCTTGCCGGCGGCGCCTTGCTCGGCAGCGGTCAACATCATTCGGGCGAGCCTGGGTGGCATGGGCAGCGCGCGCATGCGACGCCCGATGGCCGTGATCCGCCCGTCGCTATCGAGCGCGTCGATCTCTTGCAGGTGCGTGCGGGCTGCATCGCGTGCGGATTGCGGTGGCGGGTCCAGCCACGCAAGTCGCATGACATCGCTCTCGCCCCATGCCGCGCAGTCCAACAGCAGGCCCGCGAAATCGGCCGAGCGGATTTCGGGCGGCGTGAACGGCACGAGACCCTGGGTCTCGGGAGCAGACCACAGGCGATAGCACACGCCCGGTTCTGTCCGTCCGGCCCGGCCGCGCCGCTGGTCGGCGGAGGCGCAGCTCACACGCACCGTTTCCAGCCGGGTGACACCCGCGTCGGGATCGTAGCGCGGCAGCCGCTGCAGGCCGCAATCGATGACGATGCGAACGCCTTCGATGGTGATCGATGTCTCGGCCACCGACGTCGCCAGCACCACCTTCCGGCGTCCGTTGGCAGCTGGCGCGATGGCCTCGCTCTGCAGCTTCTGATCGAGGCCGCCATGCAGCGCGACGATGGTGACATCGGGCTGCGTCAGCTCTTGCTCCAACTGGGAGGCAACGCGGCGGATTTCACTCTGCCCCGGCAGGAATGCGAGGATCGAGCCGGTCTCGGCGTGCAACGCGTCCATGATCGCATCAGTCATGTGACGTTCGATGCGATCGTGGATCCTACGCCCAAGGTATCGGGTCTCGATGGGAAAGGCGCGGCCCTCGGATCTGATGACCGGAGCGCCTCCAAGGAGGTCCGCCACGGCGCTGGCTTCGAGCGTAGCCGACATGACCAGGATGCGCAGGTCGGGCCTGAGTGCCCCGCGTGCGTCAAGCGCCAGAGCCAGCCCGAAGTCCGCGTCGACAGACCGCTCGTGAAATTCATCGAAGATGATCGCGCCGATGCCGGCGAGCGCCGGGTCGTCCAGGATGAGGCGCGTGAAGATGCCCTCGGTCACGAACTCGATGCGTGTGTCGGGTCCCACGGCTGTCGCGAGGCGTGTTCGCAATCCCACCGTGCCGCCGAGCCGATCGCCCAGGAGGCGCGCCATGTGCTCGGCCGCCGCCCGGGCAGCGATCCGCCGCGGCTCGAGGACCAGGATCTTGCCCGTGCCGAGCCAAGCCTCGCCCAGGAGTGCCGAGGGGACACGCGTCGTCTTGCCGGCGCCCGGTGGCGCCACGAGAACGGCTGAAGCGGTCTCCGCCAGAGCAGCCTTGAGCTCGGCAAGAATGGCATCCACGGGCAACGTGTTGGTCACATGCATCGCAGCCGATCCCTAGCGGAGATCGGCATCGGCGGCCAGCCCGGTAACAAGCGCCGCCCTTCGCTAAGACCGTGTAAGAATGAGCTTTCTGTAGGTTCGCACGCTATCGCGACCGCCCGGCATGAGCTAGATTTGTGCTTCCGTCCCTGGGGTGACGGCAAAAAACGGCTAAACCATTCTATTGAACATTCTCGGAGGAGACGGGTCATGATTGGAAGTCGCTTGCTGCAAGCGCTTTTGATGGCATCGCTGGTCGCGATCGTGAGTTTCGGTAAAGCCCAGGCTCAAACCATCACGTTGAATGGTGCGGTACAGTTCAATGATGACCATGCCTTCACCAAGGCGCTCGTAAAATTCGAAGAGCTGGTCAAGCAATACTATGGCAAGCCCGTCAATTTCACCTTGCACAAGAACTCGTCGCTCGGCCTCGAGAAACAGTATTTCGAGTACATGGCGCAGGGCAAGGCCGTCGACTACGGCATCGTCTCGCCGGCGCACATGTCGACCTTCTCCAAGGCGGCCCCATTCATCGACGCGCCGTTCCTGTTTCGCGACCTCGACCACTGGAACAAGGTGCTGGATGCGGACATCCTGAAGCCGGTGGCAGACGAAGTCGCCCAGAAGGCCGAAGTGATGCTGATCGGCTATGCCGGAGGCGGCACGCGCAACATCTTCATCAACAAGCCGATGGCCTCCCTTGAAGACGTCAAAGGCCTGAAGGTTCGCGTGCAGGGTGCGCCCATATGGTCCAAGACGTTCCAGGCCGCGGGCATGGCACCGACCGTCATCGCCTATAACGAGGTGTACAATGCGATCCAGAACAACGTCATCAGCGCCGGTGAGAACGAGGCAGCCGGCGTCGAGTCGATGAAGTTCTACGAAGTGGCGCCCAACCTCGCCATGACGCAGCATGCCATCACCATTCGGCCCATCTGCTTCTCGGCAAAGACGTTCAAGGCCCTTCCGAAGGAATTGCAGGATGCCGTCCTGAAGGCTGGCAAGGAGGCGGGTGCCTATGGCCGCAAGGTCGAGAGCTCGGAGGACGAGGAAAAGCTCGTCGCCCTCGAAAAGGCAGGTAAGCTCAAGCGTATCGCCTTCAGCGGGCGAGACGAGATGAAGAAGCGCGTCGATCCGGTCATGGAGACCTATGCCAAGGAGATCGGCGCGGAGAGCATTCTGCAGCAGATCAACGCCGTCAAGTAAGGTCCATACTGGGCCTCCCGCGACCCGTTGCGGAGGCAGCCGACGGCGGCTGTCTCCCGACCCTCAATCAAGGCACGGCAATGATCGACGGCGCACCAGGCCCCACGTCCCGCGTCTACTTTTCCCAGCGCCTTAGGCTCCACTACGTGGATTGGGGAAATCCCGGCGCGCCGCCGCTTCTGCTTGTGCACGGCGGCCGGGATAATTGCCGGAATTGGGATTGGGTCGCCGGCCGCTTGCGCAAGGATTGGCACGTCATCGCCCCGGACCTGCGCGGACACGGCGACAGCCAATGGTCGGCCAGCGCCAACTACGGCATGGCCGGATATATCTACGACCTAGCGCAGCTCATCCACCAGTTGAAGCTCGCATCGGTGACGATTGTCGCGCACTCGCTCGGCGGCAGCATCTCGCTGCGCTATGCCGGGATCTATCCCGACAACGTCAAGCGGCTCGTCGCCATCGAGGGGCTGGGTATGTCG
>JBKKCB010000280.1:0-5444 GCA_046713545.1 Hyphomicrobiaceae bacterium
CTCCTCGACGGCGCGGCGGGCCTCCGCCATCGGGAACGGCGGCAGCTTGTCCTGCAGGTGGCGCAGGTCTCGTGCGAGGTCGGCGCCGATGACGTCTTCACGGGTGGCAAGGAACTGGCCGAGCTTGACGTAGCTCGGGCCGAGGCTCGTCAAGGCGCGCGCGACACGCGCCTCCGCGGGCTGGCCGGCCCGAAACGGCCAGGTCAGGACACGAACCGGCAGGGTGGCCGCGTGCGCCAGCTTCAGCGCCAGCGGAGCCGCCATGCCCTCCGGCACGAAGCGCACACCATGCTGCGCCAGCACGAAGCCGGCGCGCGTGAGACGGAAGACGTTGCCGATCTGCCAGGCCATGTGGACCGTGGATGGAGGACATCAGAGCGTATCGATGGCGACACATGGCTGTGCCCGGCGGCGCGGTCAAGCATTGCCGCCGGTCTTGATTGAGGATGTCGTTTGTTTGATATGCATCTTGTCGCCGCGGGCATCGACAGATGCGCCGCGCTGGTCAGATGCGCCAGGCGGAATGGATGGCGGCGATGCCGCCGACCAGATTGCGATAGGTGACACGCTCAAACCCGGCGGCACGGATCATCTCGGCAAAGCGGTCCTGCGGCGGAAACTTGCGGATGCTTTCGACGAGATAGCGGTACGGCTCGCTCGAGCCCGCAGCAAGCTCGCCGAGACGCGGGATCACCTGGAACGAATGAAGGTCGTACAACCGGTCGAGAATGGGCACATCGACGTGCGAGAATTCGAGGCAGAGGAAGCGGCCGCCGGTCTTCAGCACGCGGTAGGCCTCCGCCAGCGCGCGGTCGATATGGGTGACGTTGCGAATGCCAAAGCCGATGGTGCAGGCCTCGAACGAGCGGTCGGCGAAGGGAAGCGTTTCTGCATTTCCTGTTACGAATTCGAGCCGATCCGACAGCCCAGCGGTTTCGACCTTGCGGCGGCCGACGGCCAGCATCTCGGGGCTGATGTCGCAGACGACGGCGCGGCAGCCCGCACCACCGGCCTGCGCATAGCGCAGGGCGATATCGGCCGTGCCGCCGGCGACGTCGAGCAGCGCAAACGGCTGCGCCGACTTGGGTGGCGCAAGCATCGTGATGAGGTCGTCTTTCCAGATCCGATGCAGACCCGCCGACATGAGGTCGTTCATGAGGTCATAGCGGTCGGCGACCTCGGAAAAGACCTCGTTGACGAGCCGCTGCCGGTCGCCTTCGGGCACTTCCGTGAAGCCAAAGCTTGTTGTCTTGGATCGGCCAGCGGATTGCATTGGGAACGGTGGTCGCTTGCGCTCGATGTGATGCGCGGGACCCTAGCCTGCTTGCGCAGGTTGCGCCATCAGCTTGCGCGCGGCCCGCGCAACTGCAGCAGGGCGGCCTCGATGCGGCGCCAGGTTTCTGCCTGCGGGGCATCGCCTGTCTGTTCCAAGGAACGGGCCTTCTGGGCCGCTTCCGCAATGGCCGCTGTTCCGTGAATTTCCAGCAGTTTGCGTGCGTGCGTCTGTATGTCGACGGCGAGCATGAATGCCCTTCCCTTAACCATTGTGGGTGGTTCGCATATAGGCGCGCACGACCCAGGGGCAAGGGCTAATTTTTTGGCCGCTTGTCGATCACGCGCTGCGCCTTGCCCTGACTGCGTTCGATGCCGAACGGAGGTGTGACAGTGACAGTGCAGGAAACGCCTATGCTCCCCTTGAGGCGATGCTGCAACGCGGCTGCCGAAGACGTGCGATCGGCGTCCGTCGTGTTCTCGGCGGCTTCGACGAGGATCTCCATCGCATCGAGACGGTCCTCGCGCGTCAGCACGATCTGGTAGTGCGGCGCCAGGGCCTGATCCTTCAGGATGTGTTCCTCGATCTGGGTCGGAAAGACGTTCACGCCGCGGATGATCATCATGTCGTCGGAGCGGCCGGTGATTTTCTCCATGCGCCGCATGGTGCGGGCGGTGCCAGGGAGCAGCCGGGTCAGATCGCGCGTGCGGTAGCGGATCACCGGCATGCCCTCCTTTGTCAGCGTGGTGAAAACGAGTTCGCCCACTGAGCCGTCGGGAAGGGCCTCGCCGGAGACCGGATCGACGATCTCGGGATAGAAGTGATCCTCCCAGATGTGCAGCCCGTCCTTTGTTTCCACGCACTCGTTGGCGACGCCGGGTCCGATGACTTCTGATAGGCCGTAGATGTCGACGGCGTGCATGTCGAAGGCCTGCTCGATCTCGAGACGCATGGCGTTGGTCCAGGGCTCGGCTCCGAAGATGCCGACCTTGAGAGAGGTCTTTCTCGGATCGTGGCCCAGGCGGCGGAATTCATCGAGGATCGCCAGCATGTAGCTCGGCGTCACCATGATGATGTCGGGCTCGAAGTCGATGATGAGCTGGACCTGCCGCTCAGTCATGCCGCCAGACACCGGGATGACCGTGCATCCCAGCTCCTCGGCGCCGTAGTGCGCGCCCAGTCCTCCGGTGAACAGACCGTAGCCGTACGCGACGTGCACCTTCATGCCGGGGCGCCCGCCCGCGGCGCGGATGGATCGCGCAACCACCTGTGACCACACCTTGAGATCGGCGCGGCTGTAGCCGACAACCGTGGCCTTTCCAGTGGTCCCGGACGATGCGTGCACACGCGCGATTTTGTCCCGCGGCACGGCGAACATGCCGAATGGATAGTTGTCGCGCAGGTCCTGCTTGGCCGTGAACGGGAACAGCGCAAGATCGGTGAGCTGCTTCAAGTCGCTTGGCTTTACACCCTTGGCATCGAACGCCTTGCGGTAGTGCGCGACGTTGTCATAGGCATGCTGCAGCGTCCATTTGAGACGATGCAACTGCAGGTGGGCGATGGCGTCGCGTGAAGCCATCTCGATGGGATCGAGATCCGAAGGCTTGGGCGCGAGATCGTGCATCGCATTTCCCCCGTCTAATCAGCACTCCGGAATGTGCGTTCCGGAAATCGCGCGACTGTGGCCACGAAACTCGGCGATGGTTTCACCTGCGTCGGAGCGCACCGTCACGTCATAGATGCCGCTGCGCTCGGCACGCTGGCGCATTCGAGCTTCGGCCACGAGGCGCATGCCCAGGCGACCCGGCGTGACGAAGGTGATCTGGCAGTTCTGGGCCACGTTTTTCTGATTGAAGGAGTTGCAGGCGAAGGCAAAGGCGGAGTCGGCCAGCATGAAGATGTAGCCGCCGTGGCAGGTGCCGTGTCCGTTGACCATGCTCTCGGCGATGGTCATCGACAACACAGCTACGCCGGGCTCGATGCGATCGATCTGCATGCCGAGGCTGCGCGTGGCGGTGTCCAGCGCCCACATCGCTTCAGCGCTGCGCTGTGCCAGCAGAATGGCGTCGGACATGCTCAGCTCTCTTTGCCGGTGAACTTGGGTTTGCGCTTGCCGAGAAACGCGTCGACGCCTTCCGCATAGTCGGCCGAGGCGCCGGCTTGGCTTTGCAGCGTGCGCTCGAGATCGAGCTGGGCTTGAAGCGTGTTTTGCGCCGAGCCGGCGAAGGCACGCTTTTGAAGCGCGAAGCCGTAGGTGGGTCCGGCGGCGAGGCGTGATGCCGTCGCGTCAACCTCGGTGGCCAGCTGGTCGTCGTCAACGGCTTTCCAGATGAGGCCCCACGCTTCCGCTTTCTCGGCGATGAGGGGTTCGGCCAGCATGGCCAAGCCGCGTGCGCGGGCTTCGCCGATGAGACGCGGCAACATCCACGTGCTTCCGCAATCGGGGATCAGGCCGATCTTGGCGAAGGCCTGCATGAAGCTGGCGGAGCGCGCGGCGTAGACGAGGTCGCACGCCAGCGCGAGGCTGGCGCCGGCGCCGGCCGCTATGCCGTTGACCGCGGCGATGACGGGTTTCGGCAACGTTCGAATGAGGTGAATGACGGGATTGTACTGATCGAGGATGAGACCGAGATCGGGCTGCGGCCCGCCCTTCACGTAAACGCCGTCTGCCAGATCCTGGCCGGCGGAAAAAGCCCGTCCGGCACCGGTCAGCACGACGGCCCGGCACTCGGGATTGGCCGCAGCCTGGTCCAGGGCAACCTGCAGTTCGTGCATCATCGCGCGCGTCAGGGCATTCAGCTTGTCCGGCCGGTTGAGCGTCAGCCGCGTGATGCCGTCGGCTGCGGACACGAGCACGAACTCATTTGCCATCGTCGCCTCCCTCGCCCAGCGTTTGCCGGCGCAAAACGCAAATCACATTCCCGGCGGCTGTGACGTCAAGCGCCATTGTCCCGACGCGATTTGCTCAGAACATGTTAAACTCGATGAGACCATAAGGAGTAGCTGTTTCATGCCACTGAAAAAGAGCGTCGTAACCGCCGTACTGAGCTTGCTGATGTCCGCCGGCGCGGCGTCGGCCCAGGACACCATAAAAATCGGCGAACTCAACAGCTACAAAACCGTTCCCGCGTTCCTCGAGCCCTACAAGCGGGCCTGGGAGCTGGCGGTGGAGGAAGTGAATGCAGCGGGCGGCATCGGCGGCAAGAAGCTCGAGGTCGTGTCGCGCGACGACAACGGCACGCCTGGCGATGCCGTGCGGGCCGCGGAAGAATTGGTTTCACGCGAGAAGGTGGCCTTGCTGACGGGAACGTTCCTGTCGCATGTCGGGCTCGCGGTGGCGGACTTCGCCAAGCAGCGCCAGATCTTCTTTCTGGCTTCCGAGCCTCTGACCGACAAGATCGTCTGGGAGAGCGGCAACAAGTATACGTTCCGCCTGCGCGCCTCCACCTACATGCAGACGTCGATGCTGGTGGAAGACGCCGTCAAGCTGAACAAGAAGAAGTGGGCGCTCGTCTATCCCAACTACGAATATGGGCAGTCGGCCATCGCCTCGTTCAAGGCCCTGATGACCGAGAAACAGCCAGGTGTTGAATTTGTCGCCGAGCAGGCGGCGCCGCTGGGCAAGATCGACGCGGGCGCCGTAGCCCAGGCCGTCGCTGATGCGGCCCCAGACGCGATCTTCAACGTGACGTTCGGCGCCGACTTGCAGAAATTCGTGCGCGAAGGCGAAACGCGGGGCCTGTTCAAGGATCGCCCCGTTTTCAGCGTGTTGGGTGGCGAGCCGGAATATATCGATCCGCTGAAGGACGAGGCCCCTGTCGGCTGGTATGTCACAGGCTACCCGTGGCAATCGATCGATACGCCCGAGCATAAAGCGTTCGTCGAGGCCTACCGGAAGAAGTTCAACGACTATCCGCGCCTCGGGTCGATTGTGGGCTATGCGACTATTCACTCGATTGCCGCCGTGCTGAGAAAAGCCGGGTCTGTCGAGACCGAAAAGCTCATAGTGGCCATGGAAGGCCTGCAGGTCGGAACGCCGTTCGGCAACATCGTCTATCGCGCCCTCGACCACCAATCGACCATGGGCGCCTACGTCGGACGCACAGCGGTCAAGGATGGCAAGGGCGTGATGGTCGACTGGCGCTACGAGCCGGGCGAGAAACACCTGCCC
>JBKKCB010000281.1:0-17369 GCA_046713545.1 Hyphomicrobiaceae bacterium
CGTCCAGCGCTCGTGGCTCCAGACACCGTCAAACACCTTGGCGGGTGTTTTGCCGCCGGGCGCCGCCAGATCCTCGGGTGGATCGGACTGAGTTTTGGTACTCGCGGTCTGCAGCGTGTCGGGGCCGAGGAAGCGCACATTGACCCACCCGCTGATGACTCCGAAACGGATCTTCGCCCATGTCCCACCGCCCGATTTCGCGCGCGGACCGAGTGCCAGAATGCCGCGCGCATCGGGGGGTGCCTGGCCGACGATCTGGTTGCCGCCGGGTTGATCGCGGATGTTGAGGACATCTCCGGCAGGCACACCCTTGACGGCGAACGTGGCCTCGGAACGCCGGGTCTGGGCGTCGGCAGGTGGCGCGTCGCGTGCGACCTGAAGCGCGCATAGAGAAATCAATAAGATAACGATTGGAAGCCAGCGCTCCCTGCCGCGTGGCGAGCGCATCTATCTCCCCCATGGCTGCCCGATCCGCCCCAAGCATACTGGGGCAGAGGCATGGTTGAAATAAGGTATTACAACCAGGCAGCCATTGGTTCTTAGAGCGTGGCCAGATCGAGACGGCGTTTGATGTCGTCCATCATCTTCGACCTCAATTCCATGCCGATACCGGGCGAGTCGTGCAAGGTCGTGTACCCGTCGACGATGGGGATTGCGTCCGCAAACCCTCCATAAGGCTGGAACACGCCGGGGTAGCTTTCCGACCCGCCGAGTTGCAGGCCGGCAGCCATATTGAGGCCAAGCTGATGGCCGCCGTGCGGCACGCACCGGCGCCGCGACCAGCCCATGCGATCGGCGACGTCCAGGATGCGCAGCGTCTCGGTAAGCCCGTAGCAGAGCGAGGGGTCGGGCTGCAGCCAGTCCTTGTGCGGGCGCATACCACCATGCCGAAGCAGGTTGCGGAAATCCTGCACCGAGAACAGATTTTCACCGGTTGCGATCGGCACATCGCTGGCATCGCAGATGACGGCATGGGCCAGATAATCGAGCGGGTCGCAGGGCTCTTCGAACCAGGAAAGGCCATACGGTTCGATGGCGCGGGCATAGGCGAGCGCGGTGTCGAGGTTAAGGTTGCCATTGGCATCGATGGCCACGTTGGCGCCGCTGCCGGTAATCTCGATGACCCATTCGATGCGCTTGAGGTCATCCGCGAGCGGTGCGCCGCCAACCTTCATTTTTAGGAGCCGGTATCCGAGGTCCCGGGCCTTGCGCATCTCGTCCTGCAGGCCTTCGCGCTCCTTGCCCGGATAATAGTATCCGCCGCCGGAGTAGACCAGCACGCGCTCGTCATATCGGCCGCCGTTGAAGCGCTCCGACAGCAGGCGCCATAGGGGCTTGCCTTCAATCTTGGCGACGATGTCCCAGACGGCCATATCGATGCCACCAGCGGCAAAGGCGCGCTCGCCGTGACCGCCCGGCTTTTCATTGCTCATCATGGCGCGCCAGATGGCGAACGGATCGAAGTTGTCGCCCTCAACGGTGGTCAATGTTTTCGGGTCGGCCTCGAGAATGCGAGGAGCGAGGCGTTCGCGAATGACGCCCGACTGTGCGTAGCGGCCGTTGGAGCAGAAGCCGAGGCCGATCACCGGCTTGCCGTTGCGCACGACATCCGTCTCGATCGCCAGGACGCTGATCGTCATCTTGTCGAAGGAGATCACGGCATTGCGCATTGCCGACGGGATCGGCGCGACGGCATCGCGTATGCGCGTTATTCTCATGATGGGTTTCCCGAAATTCCAAGTTCAGCGGCGCCTGCCGCCCTCGTGGGCTCAGGCGCTGCGGTAGAGCTTGGTCATGACGAATTCACGGTGACCGAGCGCTTCGGCGGCCGTCACGCGCCCGTTGGACGTGCGAACGATCATGTCGATGAGGGCATCGCCCGCCGCGTCGAGTGTCATCTCCCGGCGGAGAATGCCGGTGACATCGAGATCGATGTGCTCGCCCATGGTGCGCAATGTCTTGGGGTTCGCCGAGATCTTGATGACCGGCACGATCGGATTGCCGATGACGTTGCCCTGGCCCGTGGGAAACGTATGCACCGCATAGCCTGCGGCCGCCATGAGAGTCACACACTCCGCGGCCGCCGACGAGGTGTCCATGTAATACAGGCCCGGTCCGGCCGCCGGGGCTTCCGCGGGCTTCAAGACATCGATGTAGCGGCAGGTTCGGCCGATCTTCTCGAGATTGCCCAAGGCCTTCTCTTCGATCGAGGACAGGCCGCCGGCGATGTTGCCTTTGGTCGGCTGGCTTTCCGACAGGTCGTCGACCTTATGCGCCTCGATGACGTCGTCCTGATAGGCCTTCCAGGTCTTGAACCATTTCTCGCCAATGGCCTTGTTGATCGCCCGTTCCTTGGCGATGTGCTCTCCGCCAGTGATTTCGCTGGTCTCGCCGAAGACGCCGTAGATGCCCTGCGGGATGAGCTTGTCATACATGTTGCCGACTGTCGGGCATGAGCCCAGCCCGGTCGTCGTATCGCTCTCGCCGCACTTGGTGGAGACCCAAAGGTCGGCAATGCCGCATTCTTCGCGTTTCAATTCGGACGCCCAGTGCAGGAACTCTTTGGCCTTGTAGGAGGCCTTGGCGATGGTGGCGATGTCGCCGTGCCCCTCGATGCCGAAGCCGACGACGGGCTTGCCGGTCGCGGCGATGCCGTCCACGACCCGCTTGGTCCAGCCATCCTCGATGCCGATGACGACGACAGCCGCAACGTTCGGGTTGGCGCCGGTTCCGATCAGGGTGCGGAAATGCAGGTCCAGGTCTTCGCCGAACTGCAGCCGTCCATAATGGTGTGGGAGTGCCAGCGTTCCCTTGATGTTGTTGGCGACCGCTTCCGATGCCGCGTTCGAGAGATCGTCGAGCGGCAGAATGATCACATGATTTCTGACGCCGACACGTTTGTTCTCCCGCCGCCAGCCATGAAAGGACAGATTGCTCTTTTGGGCCGACTTGCCGTTTTTCTTTGCAGCCATAAACCGGGCCCTCGCCTACCAGCGTTTGGTTCTGTGATTGTGGATATGAACGTGCTCGCCGGTCGCAGCGCCGCCGACCATCTTGCCGATGTCTTCACCGTATTTGATGACGGTGTCGCCCGCCTTCAGGTCCTTCAGCGCGACCTTGTGACCGATCGGGATATCGTGCCGCGCTTTGACGCGGACCGTCGTGTCCGTTTCGGTGATGACGCCGAGCATGTCGGTGCCGGCCTTCAGGCCTTCGACGACCACCACACCGACATTGTCGTTCGGGCTATGCACCAGGAATTGCGGTATCGACACGGGATGCAGTTCCCCCTTGCGTTTCTCTGCTTGCCGCCCGGCCATCTCGGTTGGAGCGGTTCGGGGGACTGACGATGCCTTATAGAAGACCGTACCCGGGGCGGCAATGCAAGGTTGGGCCGCCCAGACTCAGGCCGCGCGCCCCGGAATCGGATGACGGACTGCGCCATCCTGCAGTAAAGCTTGGCCGGGACGCGGTCTGGAAAGCTTGAGACGGTAGCGAGTGATGGCAATCGACAGATTTTCGCTTCAAGGGCGTGCGGCCCTGGTCACGGGGGCATCTTCGGGCCTTGGCCGGCATTTTGCGAAGGTGCTGGCCGGCGCGGGTGCACGCGTCGCCATTGCCGCCCGCCGCGTCGATCGCCTGGAGGAACTCAAGGACGAAATTTCGGCCAAGGGCGGAGAAGCGGTTTCGGTTGCGCTGGATGTCACAGATCCCGCGTCCGTCAAGAGCGCCTTTGCAGCAGCCGAGCAGGCGCTTGGGAGCATCAGCGTCGTCGTGAACAATGCCGGCATCGCAACACCCGCGTACTTTCTCAAGATGACCGAGGAGGAGTGGCGCGGCGTGCTCAGCGTCAACCTCGACGGCGTTTTCCGGGTGGCGCAGGAGGGCGCGCGGCGCATGAAGGCCAATGGCACGGGCGGCTCGATCATCAATATTGCGTCGGTCCTGGGCCTGGGCGTGATCAAGACGCTGGCACACTACTCGGCGTCGAAGGCCGGTGTCATACACATGACCAAGGCAGCGGCCTATGAGCTGGCGCGCGACAAAATCCGGGTCAACGCGATTGCACCTGGGTATTGCGAAACCGAGATGAACTCGGAGTTCTTCACCGGCGAGGCTGGCAAGCGGCTGATCGAACGGGTGCCGCTCGAGCGGCTGGGACGGCTCGACGAACTCGACGGCCCATTGCTCCTGCTCGCGTCCGACGCCGGCTCGTTCATTACCGGCACGGTCATTACCGTCGATGGCGGCCTGCTGTTGTCGATGGTGTAGGTTCGTAAAGTTTGCGACTGGGTTAAAGTCATGCGGGAGGCCAAGATGGCTGAGGAGCGGCCGGAGCTCCGCAAGTGCGCGGCCAACTACGTACCGCTGACGCCGGTGAGCTTCATCGCCCGGGTTGCGCAGTTTTTTGCCGATCGCACCGCAGTTGTCCACGGTGACATACGGTTTACATACGCCGAGTTCTATGCGCGAACGCGCCGGCTGGCCGATGCGCTCACCAAGGCCGGCATCAGGCGCGGTGATACGGTCGCAATTCTGGCGCCCAATATCCCGGCGATGCTGGAGGCGCACTATGCCGTGCCGATGATCGGCGCGGTGCTCAATCCCATCAACATACGGCTCGATGCGGCGAGCATTGCGTTTTGTCTCGAGCACGGCGAAGCCAGGCTGCTTCTGGCCGATCGCGAATTTCACGGCACGATTGCGCCTGCTCTGGATATGCTCGGCGAGAAGCGGCCGATCGTTATCGATATCGCCGATGCGGAGACGGCCGATGCGCCGCGGTTCGGCGGCATCGAGTACGAGAGCTTCATCGCCGCCGGCGATCCCGGCTTCGCGTGGTCTGGCCCGGCCGACGAATGGGACTCGATCTGTCTGCTGTACACCTCGGGTACGACAGGCAATCCCAAGGGAGCGGTCTACAGCCATCGTGGCGCACACCTCGGTGCGCTCGCCAACGCGCTGACCTTCAAGCTGGATCACGAGAGTCGCTACTTGTGGACCCTGCCGATGTTCCACTGCTCAGGCTGGACCTATACTTGGGCGGTAACCGCGGTCGGGGGCACGCATGTGTGCCTCAGACGGGTCGAGCCCGCGCGCATCTTCAGCCTGGTTGTCGAGCACAAGGTCACGCACATGTGCGGCGCGCCGATCGTGCTCAACATGCTCGTGCACGCGCCGGCGGCGGTGAAGAAAGCGCTGCCCGTACGAACGAAGGTGGCCACCGGCGGGGCCGCGCCGCCGGCCGTGGTCATCGAACGCATGGAAGCCATGGGCTTCGAGGTGCTGCATCTCTACGGCACGACGGAGAGCTACGGACCGTCGACCTATTGCGCCCACAATCCGGAGTGGGACGTCCTCGATGCCACTGAGCGCTATGCGATGATGGCTCGTCAGGGTGTCCCTAACGTGCTGATCGAGGACATGCGCGTCGCCGATGCGGACACGCTGGAGCCGGTTGCGCAGGACGGTGCGGCCGTGGGCGAGATCGTCCTGCGTGGCAATACCCTTATGAAGGGGTATATGAAGAATCCAAAGGCCACCGAGGAAGCCTTCGCGGGTGGCTACTATCGCTCCGGCGATCTCGCCGTCTGGCACGCGGACGCGTATATCGATGTCAAGGACCGCTCCAAGGACATCATCATTTCCGGCGGCGAGAACATCTCTTCGCTCGAAGTGGAGGAAGTGCTGTTCCGTCATCCGCAAGTGATGGAAGCGGCGGTGGTGGCGCGTGCCGATCCGAAGTGGGGGGAGAGCCCATGCGCATTCGTGACATTGAAGCCCGATGCCGAGCCGACGTCGGCGGAAGACATCATCGCCTTCTGCCGGGCGAACATGGCCGGCTTCAAGGTCCCGCGCACCATAGTGTTCGGACCTCTGCCCAAGACGTCGACCGGCAAGATCCAAAAGTTTATCCTCCGGGACCGGGCAAGAGGCCTGACGTGAGTTTGAGAACGAGTCGAAGCCATGTCGCTTGAGGTCTGGCTTACGCTCCTGGCCATTGTCGTGCTGCTGGTGCTATCGGCATTCTTCAACGGCAGCGAGACGGCCCTTACAGCGTCCTCCCGCGCGCGCATGCATGCTCTCGAAACGGAGGGCAATAGGCGCGCCAAGCTTGTCAACAAGCTGCTTTCGGCTCCGGAAAAGCTGATAGGCGCCGTTCTGCTGGGCAATACATTGGTCGACGTGCTGGCGGCGGCGCTCGCGGCGAGTCTTGCCCTGATGCTGGTCGGTGATGTCGGGATCATCTACGCGACCGTCATTCTCACAATCCTGATTGTCATATTTTCTGCCGTTTTGCCCAAGACCTACGCACTGGCGTTTCCTGACCGCGTGGCGCTCTTTGTTGCTCCGCTCATGCGAGCAGTCGTGTGGCTGCTCATGCCGGTCACCGTGTCGGTCGAATATGTGGTGAGGCAGATCCTCAAGCTGACCCCATCGAAGACGGATGACGCCGCCAATCTTCTGTCGGCCAACCGGGAGATCCGGGGAACGATCCAGCTGCAAACCAAAGAAGGGATGGTCGCGAAGGGCGATGCGGCCATGCTCGGAGGTGTCCTGGACCTGCGAGAGCTTCAGGTGCTGGATATCATGATTCATCGTACCAAGATGGCCACCGTGAACGCGGACGACCCGCCGCAAGTAACTATCGATGCGATTCTGAACAGCCAGTACACGCGCATGCCGGTGTGGAAATCAGAGCCTGAAAATATCGTCGGCATCCTGCACACCAAGGATTTGCTTGCCGCGCTCAATCGTCTCGGATGGAAACCGGACGAACTCCATGTCATGAGCCTGGCGACTCCGCCCTGGTTTGTTCCCGATACAACAAGCGTGCAGGATCAGCTCAACCAGTTCCTCAAGCGCAAAACTCAGCTGGCGCTGGTTGTGGACGAGTATGGCGAAGTCCAAGGCCTGATTACGCTCGAGGACATCCTGGAGGAGATCGTCGGTCAGATCGCCGACGAATACGATGTCGGGGAGGCGTCCATCCGGCCCCAACCCGACGGCTCGGTCAGCACCGATGGTGCGGCAGCCATTCGCGATCTCAATCGCGCCATGGACTGGCAGCTTCCGGACGACGAGGCCACCACAATCGCTGGCCTTGTCATGCACGAGGCGCAAACGATTCCGGAAGTGGGACAGGTGTTTACGTTTTATGGGTACCGCTTCGAAATCGTGCGCAAGACGCGCAATCGCATTACCGTCGTCCGCATAAGGCGTCTTGGCGCGAAAGTGTCGCGGCAGAAGTCCCTATCCGATCCGGCGACAACCGCTTGAACCTCAGGGCGAGTCGTGTCGCGCAAAAGCGAACGCGAGTTAGCGAATTTTATAAGGTTTGTACGGATCAACCTTAACCGCCGTATGCCATGCTCCTGCTAACGCCTGAAAACAGGCGAGGTGGGGTGTCATGGTACGGAATGTAATCTGCACGGCTTTGGCCTGCACGCTGGCGGTATGCGTGTGTGCGGGACCTTATCGCAAGCACGGAACGGGCGGGGTCCGCTTCTATCCTTATCCGCGGCACGCGGGTACACATCGGCGTGTGAGACTTAGGCGCTAGTTGGGTCGCCCCTGCTTTGCCGACGCTGCGCGGGCTGCCGGAGCGCGGCCGGCGACAGTTCGGCCGCTTGCCTTCTTCGGCGGCTCGTCCTCGCCGAAGCTGAAGCCCGAGAACAGAGAGGACAGCGGGGCCGACGTGCTCACGCCCGAATAATTCGCGGCGACACGCACCGTCGTCCCGACGCGCGCAAGCGTGGCCAGGTGGGTCACGTGCTGGTTCAGCATACGGAAGCATCCGGATGACGACGCGCGGCCGATCGAGCGCTCGTTGCTCGTGCCGTGAATGCGGTAGATCGTGTTGCCGAGGTAGAGCGCTTTAGCTCCAAGCGGATTGATGAGGCCGCCTGATACGGTGATGGGCAGGCCTGGCTGGCGCTGGCGCATCTCGGGCGGCGGCGTCCACGATGGCCAGGAGGTGATACGGCTGATCTTCTCGGTTCCCGTCCAGGTGAAGCCGTCCCGTCCGACGGAGATCGGGTAGGCGTAGGCCTGCTTCCCGGGCAGGATGTAGTAAAGCGTTCGTCCGCCGGTATCGACTATGATCGTGCCCGGCGGCTCGGCCTTGTCCAGGTACACGACCGGCGGCTTCTCCGGTGTGATATCGGGCTTCGCGCCGCCCTCCATGAACTTGGGGTAGGCGACGGTACCGTAGGATTTGCGACGTTCCTCGCGCTGCGCCTCGAGTTCGCGTTGGCGCTTCTCGATATCGCTCTGGAAGACAAGGCCGTCCTGCGCGCGGGCCTGAGATGCCGCCCACGTCACACCGGTGCCAGCTATCAGAATGCCGAGCAAGGCTCTCCGAGCAAGGTGCATCGTTCCCCCGAATTGTCCCCTGACGCGACGCGGTGCTGCGATGTCGAGCCCACGACCAGCACCTAAGTGTAGGTGTCAGGTCGAGACAAGCCCAATGCTCGTCTTGGCCCCAACTGCGTTCAAAAACAAGCCCGGAAACGCCAATTTTGCACCGGCGCTGAGGCGCTCGAGCAACGCCACAAACGCTTGTCACGCCGTCAACAGAGGGGCGTCGGAGGCGCGAACCCCTAATTCTCATCCATCTTCAGCGCGGCGATGAACGCTTCCTGTGGAATTTCCACCCGGCCGAATTCACGCATCTTCTTCTTGCCGGCTTTCTGCTTGTCGAGCAGCTTGCGCTTGCGGCTGATGTCGCCGCCATAGCACTTGGCAATGACATCCTTCCTGAGCGCGCGGATGGTCTCGCGGGCGATGATCTTGGCGCCAATCGCGGCCTGGATCGGGATCTGGAAAAGATGCGGCCGGATGAGCTCTTTCAGCTTTTCGCACATGGCTCGTCCGCGAGCCTCGGCGCGCGTGCGATACACGATGATCGACAGGGCATCGACGGGCTCCGCGTTGACGAGGATCGACAGCTTGACCAGATCCCCTTCCTCGTACCCCGTGATGTGATAATCGAATGAGGCGTAGCCGCGCGACACCGATTTGAGGCGGTCGTAAAAATCGAACACGACTTCGTTGAGCGGCAGCTCATAGACGAGCATGGCGCGAGACCCCACGTAGGTGAGGTTTTTCTGCCGCCCGCGGCGATCCTGGCAAAGCTTCAGCACCGCGCCCAGATAGTCATCCGGCACGAGAATGGTCGCCTCGATCCAGGGCTCCTTGATATGATCGATTTTGACGGTGTCGGGCATGTCGGCCGGATTGTGCATCTCGATCATGGTGCCGTCGGTCAGGTACACCTGATAGATGACGCTCGGAGCGGTCGTAATGAGATTCAAATTGAACTCGCGCTCGAGCCGTTCCGTGATGATCTCGAGGTGCAGCAGGCCAAGGAAGCCGCAGCGGAAGCCGAAGCCGAGGGCCGCCGAACTTTCCGCCTCGTAAGAAAAACTCGCGTCGTTCAGGCGCAGCCGGGACATGGCCTCGCGCAGATCTTCGAAATCGGCCGCGTCGATGGGAAACAGGCCACAGAAGACGACCGGCTGGACCGGTTTGAAGCCGGGGAGGGCGACAGCAGTCGGCACCTTTTCATCCGTCACGGTATCGCCGACGCGCGTATCGGCGACTTGCTTGATGGCGGCGGTGAAGAACCCGACCTCGCCTGGGGCCAGTTCGGAAAGCATCTCCTGCTTTGGCCGGAAGATGCCGACCCGCTCGACCTGATGCGCCGCACCAGTCGACATCAGCTTTATCCGTTGCCCTTTTTTCAACATGCCGTCGATCACGCGAACGAGCACGACAACGCCGAGATAGGCGTCGTACCAGCTATCGATCAACAGCGCTTTGAGGGGCGCGCTGCGCGTGCCCTTGGGGGCCGGCAGCCGCGTGACTACGGCTTCGAGAACGTCGGGAACGCCAAGGCCGGTCTTGGCCGAGATCGGCACGGCATGGCTTGCGTCAAGCCCGATGACGTCCTCGATCTGCTGCTTGACGCGATCGACATCGGCGGCAGGGAGATCAACCTTGTTCAGAACGGGGATGATTTCGAGATTGTTGTCCAGGGCCTGGTAGACATTGGCCAGCGTCTGCGCCTCGACGCCCTGGCTCGCGTCAACCACCAGCAGGGCGCCTTCGCAGGCGGCCAGGGAGCGTGAGACCTCGTACGCGAAATCGACGTGTCCCGGCGTGTCCATCAGGTTGAGCTGGTAGACCTTGCCGTCTTTGGCGCGGTAGTCGAGCCGAACGGTCTGCGCTTTGATCGTAATGCCGCGCTCGCGCTCGATATCCATGGAATCGAGGATCTGCTCCTTCATGTCACGGTCGCTGACATTGCCGCAAAGCTGGATCAGCCGATCCGCAAGCGTAGACTTGCCATGGTCGATATGGGCGATGATGGAGAAGTTGCGGATCAGGGAGATGTCGTTCATGCGCCGCTAGATAGCATCAGGCGCCCGGCGACAAAAGGGTTCCGGGCGCATTCCGGCTGATCTGCCTCGGATACCCTGCAATGGGCGGGGTGGGCGGCCGGTCAATGCAGCGCCCGCAGGCGTTCGATAAGCTCCAGGGTGGGGTAGGAATCAGCAGGCAGGCCAAGTTTGACCTGGGCGGCCTTTACGGACGCACGCGTTGCCGCACCGAGCTTGCCATCGATTTCGCCCTGCTTCAGGCCTCGCTGAATCAGAAGAGACTGCAGCTCCTTCAACTGGTCCGAAGTCAGGGCGGTCACGTCGGCGCTGCCTCGGCTCATGGCGGGTGCGCCCTCGATCCTGGTTGCCAGATAGGCTGCGGTGGTCGCGTAGTTCAGCGACTGATTCCACTTCAGATAGGCCTGGAAGTTCGGATAGGCCAGAAATGCCGGCCCTTTGCGCCCCATGAGGAGAACAAGGGACGCCGGCATGGCGTCGTTGGCGAGGGGGCGGCCATCCGTGCGCGCCACGCCGGCGTTCGCCCAGTATGATCCGGGATGCTGGACCGCCAGATCCGCCTGAGCCCAGTCGAGATTGGCGGGAACCCGCACCTCTTCGAGCCACGGCTGTCCGCGAGCCCAACCGAGGCTGACCAGGAAAGCCGCGGATGATGCAATGATGTCGGGAGCGCTCTTCATGAGATTGCGCCTCCCATCGCCGTCGTAGTCAACGGCATGCTTGAAATAATGGGATGGTAGAAATTGCGTCTGTCCCAGCTCGCCGGCCCAGGAGCCGATCATCTCGTCCGGGCTCAAGTCGCCGCGATCGACAATGCGTAAGGCCTCGGTCAGTTCGAAGCGGAACATGTCGGACCGCCGGCAATCGTAGGCCAAGGATGCAAGCGATCGCAAAACCGGCAGATTTCCCATTCCAACTCCGAAATCGCTTTCGAGCGCCCAGAATGCAGCGATCACGGATGCGGGTACGCCATACTGTTTCTCTATCTCGTCAAAAATGGTTCTATGCTTGGCGATCTGGCTTTGACCGCTTTGGACTCGATTTAATGTCGCCAGCTTGCGCGAAAAATCGAGAAAACTTTGCGCAAAGAATGACTGGCGCCGGTCGCGGGCGACAATGCCCGGATCGAAGGTCATGCCACGCAGCGCTGAAGCGATCGTCCGCTGTGATATGCCCTGGGCTGCGGCTTCCTGTTTGAAGCCTTCGAGCCAGCGCTCGAAGCTTGGCCCGGCGGGGCAAGTCATGGATGATGCCTGTGCTGTCGTTGCGGCCAAAATAACCGATGCTGCCGCTATTCGGATGAATCCACGCATTGTACGCTCTGCCATGTGTTGGAGATGCATAGCCATGAGGAAGGTCATGGCTTGTTGATGTGGCAATAATGTAGCGGCTAATATGCCCCTGCAGACATAAGCCACCTTTAAGTAAATGCTCATATTAAATATCTGTTTAGACTCTGAAAATCTGGGTTAGCGAATCATTAGATGCTTTGCTGCAATACTCGGTCTGAACCGGGATTGTTTCTCCCATGTTTGGACCAGGTGTCGTTTATGGTCGACGCGTTCGTGGCGTTCTGGCGCAGAATTGGCGGTCGTCTTTACTGTGTGGGAGGCCTTGCCTTCCTTGCGGTCGTTGCCTTGGCAGCGTCGTCCATCTATTTCGCCTCCCTGACATCCCAGGCCACGCACAAGCTTTTTGATGACGGGCTGGTCGGTATTGTCGACGCGGCCGAAATCGAAATCCTCGTCGAGCGCCATCGGCGCATCATTGAAACGACACCGAGCCAGCGCAGCCGTAGCCTGGTCATGAAGCATGGCCGGATTGCCGAGGCATTATATTCGCGGATCGATGATCTCGCCGCAGCTTCCGACGATACCCTCGGTCACCGAATAGCATCCGGGCTACCCGAACTCGCGCAAGAAGCAAAACGCGTCTTGTTCTATGCGGAAAACCAGGTAATCGACAAGGCGACGGAAGCCGTAAGCGACTACGCTCAAGCCGCTGATAATCTTCAGGAAAGCATCCGGGTTTACCGGGCGGAACGGATCAAGGTTGCGGCCAGCAAGGTGTCGGAGCTCCTGCATATGGGGCAATTGCTGATGCTCGGAGTTGCGGCGGCTGCGATCACCACACTGGTTCTGATTGGTCCCCTCAGCTTCCTATTGATCCGCAGCATCGTCGTCCGCCTGAAAGGCGTCACCGGGGCGATGGAGAGGTTGGCCGCCAACGATACGACCGTCAATATCGAAGCAGTCCATGCGCCGGACGAGATTGGTGAAATGGCGCGGGCGGTGGACGTTTTCAAATGCAACGCCATCACGCTCCTGGATCACAAATCCAAGCTCGAGCAGATGAATTTCTGGCTGGACGTGGCCCTCAATAACATGACGCGCGGGCTGTCGCTCGTCGATGTGGACGAGCGCCTTGTCGTCTGCAATGCGCTTTACCAGCAGATGTACGATCTTCCTGCCGAATTGGTGCAGCCCGGCACCCCTTTCGACAAGATTCTTCAGCATCGCATTGCCTTGATCGGCACGATCGAAGGCGAAAGCACGACGAACGACGCCATCGCGGACAGCATTACGCGCATCATACAAAGCCGCACAGCGCAGAGCTTCAGCCAGCAGATGATGGATGGGCGCGCGATCCAAGTTTCTTTGCGACCGCTGCCGAAGGGCGGCTGGGTCGCTTTGCACGAGGACGTCACAGAGGAACGCAAGGCGCAAGCCAACATGGCAAAGTTGGCCCGGCATGATACGCTGACCGGACTGGCAAACCGGCTATTGTTCCGGGAAGAGCTGGAGGAAGCGTGCCAGGGCACGGAGCAGGGGCACAGTTTTTCTCTTTTGTGTGTTGATCTTGATCACTTCAAGGACGTCAACGACACGCTAGGCCATCCAACCGGTGATGCACTGCTGCAAGCCGTTGCCGCACGTCTCATGGATACGGCACGCGGCCGGGATGTCGTCGCGCGAATCGGCGGGGATGAATTTGCGATCATTCAGGCTGGAGCCCACACGAGGCCGCAAGCGGAAAACTTTACGCAAAGGCTGATCAAGGCCGTCAGCCAACCCTACCAAATCCATGGTCACAAGATCATCATCGGCGCGACGGTGGGCATCGCGTTTGCCCCTACGGACGGCGCTGATCCAGATCAACTGTTGAAGTACGCGGATATGGCGCTTTACCGCGCCAAGTCCATGGGACGAGGAACGCATGCGTTCTTTGAATCTGAGATGGCCGGCCGCCTCAAGATTCGGCGTTCTCTCGAGCTCGATCTGAGGCGCGCTCTGGCGGAGGAACAGCTGGAGCTTTACTACCAGCCGATCATCGATCTGGCGACAGAGACGATCGTGAGCTGTGAAGCCCTCATGCGATGGCGCCACCCCGATCGCGGTATGGTTTCGCCGGTGGACTTTATCGCCCTGGCCGAAGAAATGGGCTTGATCATGCCTATGGGCGAGTGGGCCTTGCGCGCGGCTTGCGTAGCGGCCACATCGTGGCCCGAAAACGTGAAAGTTGCCGTCAACCTGTCCGCGGTTCAGTTCAAGGGCACCGATCTGGTCGGGATCGTTATTGAAGCGCTCGAGAGGTCTGGCTTGCCGGCCGAGCGCCTGGAGCTGGAAGTGACCGAGTCACTTCTTCTCGATCAGGATCCCAAGACGCTTCAGCTCTTGCACTTGCTGCAGCATCTGGGCGTTCGCATTGCACTCGACGACTTTGGCACCGGCTATTCGAGCTTGAGCTATCTGCGAAGCTTCCCCTTCGACAAGATCAAGATCGACCAGACGTTCGTGCGCGATTTGACGCAACGGGAGGACTGCGCCGCGATCGTGACCGCCGTCGCGCAGCTCGCGCAGAGCCTCAATATGACGACGGTGGCCGAGGGCGTGGAGACCGCCGAGCACTTGGCCAAAGTTCGGACGGCAGGGTGTACGCAGGCACAGGGTTATCTCTTCAGCCGTCCCGTCCCAGCGTCAGCTATCGTCGGCGTCATCTCCGACTGCAACCGCCGTCTCAAGGACGCAGCCTAGGACTCCGACTGCGCTGCCGGCAACGCCATCTGTTGATTTGAGATGGCCAGCCGCGCCAGTATTTCTCCGGTCAACCCGCGCACCGCCGCGCCGATTTCGCCCGGGTATTTTGCCTGGATGGAGCGGTCGCTTTCCTGGTAGCGCCCCGCGTGCTGCAAGACATTCAGGAGCGGCAGGACCTGCTCGAAGCATCGATTTTCCGAGTTTTCGGCAAGCCAGCGATGATAGTCGTCATCGGCTGGCGAATGCTTGTCTTTCATGTTGACGAGAACGCCCAGATTGTCGGCAAATCCCATTTCCGGATTGAGCTGGCGAAACCGGCGGAACACGTCGAGGCCGCATACCGACACGTAGTCGGGTTTTGTCGGCGTGATATGGAAGTCGGCCTCGCGCAGCCAACTCTCCGTCAGCACGGACAGTCCGGGCGGGCAGTCTATCAAGACGATATCGAAGACGATGCGCGCCCGGCTGAGCAGCCCGCCGATGGCGGATCTGAGCCGGCCATGCACGCTTTCCTTGGACACCTCGCGCTCGAGCAGGGTCAGCTGCATATCGCTCGGCATCAGATAGACGGAGCGCGCGTCATCGACGTCGGAGACCCCGCCGACCACGAACTCGGTCCACTCGGACGGTTCGTTCTTGAGGACCGTCGCCACCAGGTAATCGACGATCGTGCGGCCTTCCGATTGCAGTTTGCGCAGGCTCGTCGTCGACATCAGCATCGAACTGACGCTTGCCTGGGCGTCGGAATCGATCACGAGGACGTTCTTGCCGTGGAATACGGACAGCGTTTCCGCAACGGTCAGCACAATCGTGGATTTGCCGACCCCGCCCTTCGTATTCATCACCGCTATGGTGTTGCGCATCTCGCCCCGGAACGTCCCGCCGCCGTCAGAGTAGCCCCATGGTTACGGCGGCCCTTGATGCGGCACCTCTGCGTCGGGACTGTGGCAAAGTTGCGTATGGCTGTCATCGGCCTTTGAAAACGGGCTTGCGCTTCTCCATGAAGGCACGGCGGCCCTCGGTGTAGTCCTCGGACGCGAAGCAGGCATCCACCATCCGATCGAGCCGCGCCAGATCCCGCGCTGCCTCGGGCTTGCCGAGTTCGCGCGCGCTGGCCTTGATTGCGGCAATCGTCAGGGGAGCATTCTCGGCGATTTGCCGCGTCATCTCGTCGACGGTGGCATCGAGCTGGTCCGCCGGCACAACCTGATTGACAAGGCCCATGCCTAGGGCTTGCGCGGCCGAAATCTGCTTGGCCGTGAAGAAGATCTCCATGGCGTTCGACACGCCTATGATTTCCGCCAGGCGACGGACGGCCGTGTAGCCATAGCCCAGGCCTAACTTGGCCGCTGGGATGCCAAACCGGGCGTCTTCCGTCGCGACGCGGATGTCGCAGCAGACGGCGAGATTGCAGCCGCCGCCGATGCAGTAGCCCTGGATCTTCGCAATCGTCGGTTTTGGGAAATTGTAGACGGCCTCGTAGCCCTTGGCGCCGGTGGCGTTGTAGTGCGCGACCGCTTCTTTGGTGGAGCGCTGGCTCTCGAACTTCGAAATGTCGGCGCCGGATACGAACGCCTTGCCGCCCGCTCCGCTGATGACGAGCACCTTGAGATCCGGGTCGGCGGCATACTCTTTCAAGAGAGCTGTCAGGCGCTCCCACATGTCGAGAGAGACCGCGTTGCGTTTCGCCGGATTGTTGAAAATGATATGCCCGACACCGTTCTCGCGTTTCGCAAGAAGCCGCTGTTCGACAGGCAGCTCATCGAGCGCTGCGGTCATATTCAGATAGTCCTTCCTGATTGTGCGTGGTTGGCCAGCCTCGTCAGACGACGCCGGCCTTTGCAAGCTGTTTGATGTCCTGCTCTCCGTAGCCGATCTCTGCCAGAATTTCTCGTGTGTGCTGGCCGAGCGTGGGTGGTGGCCGGCGCACAGAAGCGCTTGAGCGGCTCATGAGGATCGGCTGTCCGACGACTTCCGTTTCGCCGCGCTCCTGACTTTGCATGGGCTGGGCAAGGCCCAGATGCCGCACCTGATCCAGGGCAAACACCTGGTCGATGGTGTTGATCTCGCCGCTCGGCAGGCCGGCCTTGTTGAAGGTTTCGATCCAGTGGGCCGATGGATGCTTGATCGTGTAGGTGCCGATCAGATCGTTGAGCTTATGCCGGTTTTTGGAACGGGCCCTGGCATCGGCGAAATCAGGATCGTCGAAGGCCGGATCATTGAACATGGCCTTGAATTTGAGCCACATGGCCTGGCCGGCGACCGCGATGTTGATGTGACCGTCGGTGGTCTTGAACACGCCGGTCGGGATGGATGTGGGGTGATCATTGCCGGCCTGCTTGGGGACATCGCCATCCATCAGCCAGCGCGACGCCTGGAAATCGAGCATGAAAACCTGCGCCTGCAGCAGGGACGTTTGAACCCACTGCCCTTTGCCGGACCGTTCGCGCTCCATGAGAGCGAGCAGGATGCCTTGTGCGCAAAAAATGCCGGCGCACAGATCGGCGACAGGGATGCCGACGCGCATGGGGCCTTTGCCGGGTTCGCCGGTGATCGACATCAGGCCGCCCATACCCTGCGCGATCTGATCGAAGCCCGGCCTCTGGCTGAGGGGGCCGTCCTGGCCGAAGCCCGAGATGGAGGCATAGACGATGCGAGGATTTTCCGCTTGGATCGTCTCGTAATCGATGCCGAGCCGTTTTTTCACGTCGGGCCGGTAGTTCTCGACGATGACGTCGGCGCGAGCGGCTAGCCGCCGGAAGATCTCGGCGCCCTGCTTGGACTTGAGGTTGAGGGTGATGGACCGCTTGTTGCGATGCAGGTTTTGAAAGTCGGAGCCGGATCGCGGACCCCCGAGCCCCACCTTGTCGGACTCCGGGTCCTCGATCTTGATGACGTTGGCGCCCCAGTCCGCGAGTTGCCGGACACA
>JBKKCB010000282.1:0-5020 GCA_046713545.1 Hyphomicrobiaceae bacterium
GACCAAGAGCTCGTGGACGTATCAGGGGGTAGCATCAACCTTGAGCGCATCATAATCGCAGCTGCGACAAAGGCATTCGGCATGGCATGGGACAAGTATGGTGATCAAATCACGGAAGCGGGGGAATCCATCATCGATTCTCTCGGGGCGCCCCCCGAAGTGATTCCGGGCAACCTGCTCTGACTGGCGCATGCTGAGTACAGTGAGCGTAAGGCCAGCATCGGGTACTCCCTGGTTCTGGCCTGCCCCCCTAATGCGATACCAGGCGTGAGGCGCGAATCCGGCTATTTCCGAAGTCTCGATAGGAGATGTGGAGATATGGCAAGACGACGGAGGAGATCATCGGCTTCTTGCGTGAGGCCGAAGTTCGGATCGCGCGGGGAGAGACGGCGGGTGTGAACCGGCGTGCAATTTTGCCCCCGTTGGCGGGGTGATCGGCTCGCACTTCTGAGCCCACCCCGCTTGGTCCAGAATGCCCTCATTCGTGCGCGTCGCGAACGGGGGCGAGGCGGGGATGCTGACGGTGGAGACGATCGGTCGGGTTCGGCGGGAGTTCCACGTAAAGGGCAAGAAGATCAAGGCGATCGCGCGGGAGTTGCGCGTCTCGCGCAACACGGTTCGGCGCATCGTGCGAGGCGACGAGACCGTCCATCGCTACGCGCGCAAGGAGCAGCCGCTGCCGCAGCTGGGGATGCACGTGGCAGCGCTCGAGGAGATGCTGGCGGCCAATGCTGGCAAGTTGCAGCGCGAGCGGCTGACGTTCATGCGCATGTTTGAGGAGCTGCGCCTCTCGGGCTATGCCGGAGGCTACGATGCCGTGCGCCGGTACGCGCGAGCCTGGGAGCGCCAGCAGGGCATCAGGCAGGCGGAGGCCTACGTTCCGCTCTCCTTCGCGCCCGGCGAGGCTTATCAGTTCGATTGGAGCCACGAAGTCGTCGTGCTCGATGGCGTGACGAACGTGGTGAAGGTGGCGCAGATTCGCCTCTGCCACAGCCGGATGCCGTTCGTGCGGGCCTATCCGCGCGAGGCTCAGGAGATGGTGTTCGATGCCCACGACCGGGCGTTCGCCTTCTTCCGTGGTGCCTGTGCACGCGGCATCTACGACAATATGCGCACGGCCGTGGACGCCGTGTTCGTCGGCAAGGAGCGGGCGTTCAACCGGCGCTTCCTGCAGATGACGAGCCACTACCTGGTGGAGCCGACGGCCTGCACGCCCTCGGCAGGTTGGGAGAAGGGCCAAGTGGAGAACCAGGTGGCGACGGTGCGCGGGCGCTTCTTCACGCCGCGCCTCAAGTTCAAGAGTTACGAGGAGCTCAACGCCTACCTGCTCGACCGCTGCGTCGCCTTTGCCAAGGCTCAACCGCATCCCGAGCAGAAGGAGCGGTCGGTGTTCGAGGTGTTCGAAGGCGAGCGTCCCGCGCTGATCCCCTATCGGGGCCCCTTCGATGGCTTCCACGCGACCACGGTTGCCGTCTCCAAGACCTGTCTGGTGCGCTTCGACAACAACCGATACTCGGTGATGGCCAGCGCCGTCGGCCGCCCCGTCGACGTGCACGCCTACGCCGATCGCATCGTCATCAAGCAGGACGGCCTGGTCGTGGGCGAGCACAGTCGCCGGTTCGGGCGCAATCAGACCGCCTATGATCCCTGGCACTATGTACCGGTGCTGGCGCGGAAGCCCGGCGCTCTTCGCAACGGCGCGCCCTTCAAGGACTGGCCACTTCCCGCCTCGATCGAGCGCGTGCGGCGCAAGCTGAAGGCCACCAACGACGGCGACCGGCAGATGGTCAAGATCCTGACCGCCGTGCTCACCGATGGGCTGCAGGCCGTCGAGGAGGCCTGCGCGGAAGCGATCGAAGCCGGCATCGCCAGCGCCGACGTGATCCTCAACGTCCTGGCGCGGCAGCAACCGCAAGCGACATCGGCGCCGATCGAGACCCCCGCCAGCCTCACGCTTACACTGCCGCCGCAGGCCGATTGCGCCCGCTACGATCGCCTGAGGACCACTGGAGCCGTCCATGGAACGGCATGAGATCCTGGAGATGATGGGCACACTGCAACTCGCCGGCATGCGGGCCGCCTACGACGAGATCGTCTCGACCGGCGTGAAGCGCCAGCAGGGCTTCGAGCGCGTCATCGGCGCGCTGCTGAAGGCCGAGATCGCCGAGAAGCAGGCCCGCTCGATCCGCTACCAGATGGGCAGCGCCAAGCTGCCGCTGGCCAAGGAGCTCGCCGACATCACCTTCGAGGGCACGCCGATCAACGAGCAACTCGTGCACGATCTCGCCGGCGGCGCATTCCTCGACAGCCAGCGCAACATCATCCTCATCGGAGGCACCGGCACAGGCAAGAGCCATATCGCCATAGCCATCGCCCGCAGCTGCATCAGAGCCGGCCGCAAGGCCCGCTTCTTCAACGTCGTCGACCTCGTCAACAAGCTCGAGGCGGAGATCAAAGCTGGCCGCCAGGGCCGCATCGCCGATGGCCTCAGTCGCGTTCATCTCATCATCCTCGACGAACTCGGCTACCTGCCGTTCGCGCAGGCTGGCGGCCAGCTGCTCTTCCATCTCATCAGCCGGCTCTACGAGCGCACCTCCATCATCGTCACTACCAACCTGGCCTTCGGCGAATGGCCCTCGGTGTTCGCCGACCCCAAAATGACCACTGCCCTGCTCGACCGGCTCACGCACCACTGCGATATCATCGAGACCGGCAACGACAGCTGGCGCCTCAAGAACCGGAACTGAAGCCGGCGCCTGTGAATCGGCCAGCGCCTGACACGTCGATCGGCGCCGAAACCTGACCCCCGTATTGCCTCACGGAGGAATGTTACTTTGATGATTGGCTTCGAACGGCCGATCGCTGCTGGTTCGATCTATATCGACTTTGGCTGCGACCAGCCGATGGGCGGACTTGATCCGTAACATCTTGAGCAGCCGCTGCACGATTGAGTGTTGGGGTGGACCGAACTCCGTCGGCGCTCGTTCGCTGAGCCGGCCGACGATGGCGAGCGCCGTCAGCTTGGGTTCGGCAGCAAGCCAGCTCTCGACAACGGCAAGGTGCGGATCGAGAATCGAGGGCATGCGAACCCGCGTCTTGTAGGGCCGCCTGATCTGGCGATGCGTGGCACGCGGCTCACCGGCATCGCTCATCTTGCCGAGCCCCTTCGCGAACGTCGCCGCGTTCAAAGCCGGCGTTTGTTCGCAGACAGCTGCACCACGGTTGCGCTTGCCCCGCCTGTCGACCCTATTGCCCAGCTCTGCCTGGGCTGCACGCATCTCGGACAAGAGGGCGACGGGATCGAGTGTGCGATAGAGCTCGCGAAGTCGCCGCTTGACGGCCTTGCCCACCTTGGGATGAGCTAGCGCCCGCGCATAGGGTGTGGCCGGAGCATAATAGCGCTTAATCACCTTCGCGCCGTCGCGGCGCTTCTCCTTCAGCTTGAACGACGGCTGGAAGAAGTTCACGTGCAGCCGCGCTGCCGCGTAAAGGCGGGCCATCGCCTGAGCGGTCTCGATGCCGTCGAATCGACCGTAGCCGACAAGCCTTCTGACGACTGCGCCGTTCTTCTGCTCGACAAAAGCCTGATCGTTCTTTTTGTAGGCGCGCGAGCGCGTCACCTCGATCTTCTGTCTGCGACACCACGGCACGACGACGTCGTTCATGAACGCGCTGTCGTTGTCGAAGTCCGCGCCCACAATGAGCCAAGGGAACAGACTTTGTGCCCGCGCCATCGCCTCGACGACGAGCCCACCCTCGCGCGTCACCAGAGGCAGACATTCGGTCCACCCGGTCGCCACATCGACCATCGTCAAGGTCTGAATGAACGATCCCGCCACCGACATGCCACCGTGCGCGACCATGTCGACCTCGCAGAACCCCGGCGGCGGATCGTTCCAATCGTTGAACGTGCGGATCGGCACCTCGCGCCGGATCGCCGAGTAGAAGCCGACACGCCGCCGCCGGCCGCCGCTTGCTGCAATCCTGGTATCGACCAACAGTCGATCGATCGTCGCCGCGCTGGCTCCCAGGACCAACGCACGCTCGCTGCTGGTTAGCTCGAGCCGGCCGTGCCGCTCCAACGCCGGTAGCAGTGTCGGGATCATTACTTTGAGCCGCTTGCCGCAGATCCGATCAGACGCCTCCCACAGCGCCACCAGCGCATCCTTGATCGTTGCACCGTACGTCGGCCGACGCCGGCGTGGCGTATCCGGTGCTGCCGAAGGCGTATCACGCTCAGCCAACTTCCTGATCGCGTGCTTGCGATGCCAGCCGATCACCGTGCAAAGTTCGTCGAGAATGCGACCTTTGCTCGCCCGATCGGCCGATCGATAGCGCTCCACAACCGTAGCCGTAATCTCGCGCCGCGCGCCCATGCTGATCTGTCCCGCCATCGGCGACACCGATCCGATTCGGCGTCCTCATTGGCCAGGAATGCTTTTTCGCGGAACGGCTTACTTAGGCAATCGTTTCCCTACTGACGCAGCCCTCTACGAGACTGCCGAACCCTTAGGGAGTAAACTGATGAATAAGTCGGCGCTGCTAGCCAGCACGGCGGTTGCACTCATCATGTGCGCCGCGTCAGCCACCGCGCAGGTGCAACAGAAGTCCGAGGATCGGCAGTCACCCGCACAGTCGCGCGAGACAAACGAGAGCGGCGGCGCGCAGCGCAGCCAGGATGCCGAACAAGGCAAGTCCGGCTCTACGCGCGACCAACGCGTCCAGGAGAAGAAATCTACACCAGACGGCAAAGGTACAGCTCGCAGCGGGCCATCCGAGAAGAAGGGCAAGGGTGGAACGGCTGAGAAGGGACCGGACGCCAAGGAGACCAACCGCAAGGGCACGGCCGAGCAGACCAGTGAACCGAAAGGCAAGCAAGGCACGGCTGAACGAACCAACGAGCCCAAAGAAAAATCCAACAAGGGTACGGGGCAGCAGACCGATCGTTCGAAAGAGAAGGCGGCGGGTGCCGAGCGAAAGGTGGAGGCCGCGTCCAGCTCTCCGAGCAGCAGCGCACCAA
>JBKKCB010000283.1:0-11741 GCA_046713545.1 Hyphomicrobiaceae bacterium
GCGCAGCTTCGGACGCGACCGCCGCTATCCGATCACCAACAAGTTCCGCGAAGACATCTCGCCCGGCGCGACGGCCGGCAAGGCTTCGTCCGCACCCAGCATGGTCGCGCCGCGCGCAGATGGCGGCGACGTCTCCTGAAACAATCCCAGAGCACTAGGTATTTTCTGATCACACAGGCACAACTTCACCTCTCCCATCGTGCCGAAGGCGTGTCTACGACGCGACGGGAGAGGTCGGAACGCTTTAGCGTTCCGGGTGAGGGGTTAGAGCGCCAGATAGGTTGAAACCCCTCACCCCCAACCCTCTCCACGTCATGCTGAAAGCATGCCTCCGGCATGATGGGAGAGGGGGCGGGCAGTGCCTCGGCTTGATCGGAATCTGCTCTAGAACTTCAGCCGCGCGCCCGTCATGATGGCGACCCAGGGTTGCGTTGGCAGCTCGACCAGGTTGCCCGGATCGCCACCGCAGTTGTTGGGAAACTGCCCGGGATTGGCGTCGCATGGAAAGCCGACGATGGTGGCCTCATAGCGATGCGCCTGCGCGTAGAGCAGCAGGCCCGGGTCGTCGAAGGCCTGCTCGATGCCGCCGCCCCAGCGAACGACCTCGGTTTGCGAGAGCGTCCCCCAGATCACCAGGGCGCCGGTGTGCGGATCGACCCGCAACAGTTCGCCCACGTTGAAATTCTTGTAGAGGCCGTAATCTGCGAAGACCGTGGTCTTGCCGTAGGGCAGCCACTGCTTGCTCACACCGATCTGGGTGTAGTGGAAGAACGCGGTGTCGTGGGCACTGAGGACGGAGACATCGTCGTCGCGAATGCCGCCGGCGACGGATAGGTAGAGGCCGGTCTGATTGTGGATGAGGGATGCCGAGCCGCGCACATCCTTGAAGTCACGTACCCGGTCGTCCATGAACCCGGCGCCGGCGGCGAAGCGGAAGCCGCCTGCGTTCGCCTGATAGCGCAGCGCCACATCCCAGATGTCGTTCTCGCCCCAGGCGCCGGACAGGACAAAGCCGGCCAGCATCGGCGTGTCATAGCGCACGAAATTGCCGCGCAGCGAGTCGACATTGTGGGCGATGTCGCCCCACCGCAGATCGGTGACAAGGCCGCCGCCGATGGCCAGCGGGATGGCGCTGTTGGTGTTGTAATGCAGGGCAGCGTCGTTCATCTGGCTGCCGAGGTTGATGATCGTGATGTCGTCGGTGGCGGGCGACTGATGACCGAGCGACAGCCGGCCGGCCCGGTCGTCGTCGACATAGACGAAAGCATGGCGCAGGCGGGGCACGTGCTGACTGCTGGATTCGGCGCGTTGTGAGGGTGGATCGAGTTCGAATTCGATCCGGTAGCCGACCGTGGGGCCGGATCTCGAGGCGGTACGGCCCACAATGCCGAAACGGCTCGATGACGTGGCATTGTCCATGACGCGCAAGCCGGACTTGAAGCCATCATCCCAGAAAAGCAGGGCTCGATTGACTTGCCCGTAGATGTGCATCGTCAGTTTTCGCTCGCCGGCCCGCAGCGTTGCGGCCTCCAGTTCGGCGATCCGCTGCTCCAGGACGGCCGCCTGTTCGTCATGCTCCGATGCTTGCGCGGCATCGGCATGGGGTCCGAGTACCTGTACCAATGCGACGCCGACGACGAGGGACAAAAATCTACGCATGACGCGTGCGAACACTCCAGTGGGCGGACTAGATCGAAGGCCGGCGTGGCGCAGGTCGCGGGAGTGCCGGGTCGCGTGGTTGCGTGTTCATGGTTTTCTAGGCCGGATGTTGACGGTTTGAGCTGTTATCTGCCGCCGCGAAGCGGTCCTACGAACGGCTCGTCGGCGGTCGGCCACGCCAGATCGCCTCCGAGGGACGAGATCCGCGACCGCGGAGAGGGTGATGCAGCATCCTCACGGGGTAGAGTTGTACTCGGCGCGCGATCTGCGCGGCGGCGGTCGGCTTCAGGTTTCCCTGCCGAGGCTGTGCTGCGGCGCCGGGTTCTGCCGGGAGGTGTCTCCTCGCGCGGCCGGCTGGCCACGACCGGATCAGGTGCCTGATCGAGTGGCGCCGTGTACGCGAAGTTGGGCTGGGCGCTGCTGACCCGGGCATCCGCGCCAATCTGGTTCAGCACGTCGGCCTGCGCCCGTCCGTCGGGAATGCGATAGACGACAATGCGACGGGCCAGCGCCGGAGAGTCTCGTCGCTCGATGGGTTCGAGGCGATACCGGGCCGCCACATCCTGTTCTGTACTGTCGGGGGCGGTGATCGGGAATGTAACGACAATCTCGGCGGTGGATGTCGGGGGGGCGTCGGCGCTGGCGGCTCCGACGGTCACGGCTGCCAGGGCCATACACAAGGCCAAGGTAGCGGAAGCACGGCTCATCCTTGCCTGCGTTCCGGTGATGGCAAGCTGCTTGCGGGTCGCGTCGGCGATCAACATCGCACAAAGCTTTCGGGGCGTTGATGTCCGATGTCTGATTCGGCCTTATCCCGGACGTCTTCCTAGGTGTTGGCCCCACACGCTCAGCTCCAACGATCGACATGTTACTGGATTGTGTCTCCGCCAGACAGCACGAGGCCTGCGCTGCACACACTTCTAGGTGGAGTGCGACGATCTTGCAACGATGGCCGGGCCCGGCGACCTGATCTTGCGCAACCCGGCAATTTGCGCCATGCCGGTCATACCTTATGCACCCGCCGCGCCGTCACGCTACACTGGCTCCGGCCGGGTCGATCGAGCAGGCCTTGCAGCGTTGGAAAACACCGAGCCATGTCTCCCATCGTCCGTTTTGCGCCGAGCCCCACGGGACGGCTTCACATCGGCAATATCCGCACCGCGCTCCTGAACTGGCTGTTCGCGGCGAAGGCGGACGGGACGTTCCTCCTGCGCCTCGACGATACGGATCGGGAACGTTCGACCGAGGACAATGCGGACGCAATCCGGCGCGACCTCGCATGGCTGGGCCTCAAGTGGGCACGCGAGGAGCGCCAGTCGGCGCGATTGCAGCGCTACGCGGCGGCGGCCGAAACCCTGAAGTCCGCCGGCCGGCTCTATCCCTGCTACGAGACGGAGGACGAACTCGCACGCAAACGCAAGCGCCGCATGGCCCGCGGCCTGCCGCCGATCTATGACCGTGCCGCCCTGCGGCTCGATCCGCCCGAGCGATCCCGCCTGGAGGCGGAGGGACAGCGCCCGCATTGGCGCTTCCGGCTCCTGAATACGGAAGCCGGCAACCCGCTCGAGCCCGTGCCGACACTCGTCGAATGGAACGACCTTGTCCGCGGGCATCACGCCATCGATATCGGCTCCCTCTCGGACCCCGTGCTGATCCGGGCCGATGGCACGCCGCTCTATACCTTCACCAGCGTCGTCGATGATATCGACTTTGCCGTCACGCACATCATCCGGGGCGAGGACCACGTCACCAACACCGGCGTCCAGATTCAACTGTTCGAGGCGTTCGGTGCCGAGCCACCGCAGTTCGCCCACCACAGCCTCCTTGTGGGCGGCGACGGGCAGGCGCTCTCCAAGCGGCTCGGCGCGTTATCGGTCGAAAGTTTCCGCGACATGGGGCTGGAGCCGATGGCCGTCGCCAGCCACGCGGCCCTGGTCGGCACGTCGGACGCGATCGCCCCGCGCGCCCATCTGCGCGAGCTTGTCGAGACGTTTGATCTGGGCAAGCTGTCGCGATCGCCCGGGCGTTTCGACGTGGAGGAGCTCCGGGCGCTCAATGCCAAGCTGCTGCATCATCTGCCTTATGAAGCCGTTCGCGACCGCCTGGAGGCCATCGGCGTGTCCGGCGGGGCGCATTTTTGGGAGGCCGTGCGCGGCAACCTCGAGGTGTTCTCCGACGCGCAGAAATGGTGGAGCGTGGTGACCGGCCCGATGACACCGGTCGTCGAGGATTCCGCGCTGGCCAGCCACGCGGCCGGGCTTCTGCCGGCGGAGCCGTGGGACGCGACCACCTGGAGCGCTTGGACCGACGCCGTCAAGGTCGCAACTGGCGCAAAGGGACGGGCGCTGTTTCATCCTTTGCGGCTTGCGCTGACCGGGCACGAGGCCGGACCCGAGCTCAAGGCGCTTCTGCCGCTGATCGGCCGGGCACGCGCGTTCGAAAGACTGAACGGACGAGTGGGGTGATGCCTCACTCAGGCGTCACATATCGATCAGCCGCTGGTCGACGTTGGCAACGGTGCACGACAGAGCGCTCTCGCGCTCCTTTGCCGCCGGCTCCTGCGCGACAAGCGACGGCGCGGTGGCTCCCGTGCGCTTGCGCATATAGGTCACAGGCATGGTCTGGTCACCCATGACGACGTGAACGCCATAGGACGTCACGTCGTACCCCAGCTTCTCGAAGAACCCCACGGAGTTGAGCGTGACGCGGGCGCTGAAGCGTTCGAATCCGGCCGCCCGGGCGCGGGCCTCGGCATCGCGGACGAGCCGGCGGCCGATCCCCATGCGGGTGAACAGCGGACGCACGAATACCGACGTGATGCGCGCTTGTGCACCACTGTCGTCGGCCGGCGCCCAGCCGGCGGTGCCGACCAGCTCGTCATCGAGCCAGCCGGTATACATGTTCTCCCACATCAGCCGGTCCGTATAAGTCTGGGAACGGACGAAGGCGGTGAAAGCATCGATTTCGTTGGGTGTACAGAAGCTTGCGGAGAGGAGTCGGAAGGCCGTGCTGTGGACGTAGCGGATGCTCGCCCAATCATCTACGCCAACAGGCCGGATCAGGATCTGATCAGAGAGCGCAATACTCTCTCTGATTCTCGACTCGCTCGGCATGACGAACCCGCTACTCGCCTAAATGCAGGATGCGAGATAATTAGTACACGATCAATCGGCCGCTGCGAAGCCGGATGACGCTTGCAGCGCATTTGTCGAGGTGTTTTTGTGCAACACTCGCCGTAAACTTGCACGGCCTAGCGCTGGGCCTGCTTCGTCGCCGGCTGCAGCGGCCCATCGGCTTTTCGATCCGGACGCTCGCCCGATGGTGTGTATTCGGCCTGCTTGCAGGAACACCCCTGCACGTATTCCTTGCGATAGCGGAATGCCGACTTGAGGCTCGAGTAGGGTTGCTGACCTGAGGCCGACACCATCTGCTCGACGGCGCCGCCGGGGTTCTGATGGTAATAAAGCTCAGCCGGAGCGGCGCATTTCGACTGGCACATGTCCGCGTCACGCTGGAAATGATTGGGGAGCGTCGAGAAGCTCACCGGGAAGTAGTAGCCATCGCACAGCCTGACGCACAAGGTGCGGTACGTCGCAAAGGGCAGGGCACCGAATTCGTTGGCGTTACTGCCCGGGCCGGTGTCCTCGTCCTGCCAGAGCGACGAGAACGGGTTCGTGGCGCCGCGACGCTGCGCTTCCTGCTGGTAGCTCGGGCCGCAGTTGTTGCGGGCCAGCTCGCGGATGATGTCGTCCTGGTAGGACCGGTCGCGAGAGCCCAGCATCTGCTGGCGCTGCGTGTCGAGTTCGCGCAGCTTGCGCTGGGCATCGTCGGCCTGCGTGGACAGGTCTATGCACTGGCGGGTGCGCCGCAGTGTCTTGGAAAACAGGAAATAGTCGAAGCAGTCTGCGCGCTCGAGCTGTGCCTGGGCCGTCCGCGCCACGCGGTCCGCCTGGCGCAGGTCAGCCTCCAGCCGCGGCAGCAGATCGCGCGATTGCGTTCCGCGCTGGCTCTCGGAAACGAGGCGCTGTTCCAGTTGAAGACAGATGGGGTTCTGCCGCGAACCTCCAGGCCCTTGCGCGGCCGAGCCCTGCTGACCCGGCTGCACGGGTGGCGGCTGCTGTTGCGGCGCCGGACGCCAGGCCGGATCGCGGTCGCGCCGTTCGATGCGGTCCGAGTTGGACCAGGGCCACCAGGCCGGCTGAGCGCGGGCGGAGCTGTGCACAACAGATACAAGCGTCGCTGCCAGGGCGATCAGCGCCGCTGACGCGAGAACGGTTCTTGCTCCGGAATGCCTCATCGCTCTACCCGCGGGCGGCTGGCTCAACGCCCGAATCTATCATGTGACGCCATAGTGATGATGCTGCATTATGGGGTCAATTGGGAGCAAATGCGGCGGACCGGCCGGCCATGCACAGGCCGTTGCCACCGGCCACGCAGCGAGGGAAGGGAACCGGCATGTTGCAGGATGCAGCCGAGCGGGCCGCCGCCAGTCTTCGAGAGGCGCGCAGCTCCGGACGTGTGCTCAAGGGCTTGGCCGAGGACTGCCGGCCGGCGACGGTGGACGACGGATATCAGATTCAGACCGCGTTCCGGCAGTTGTGGACGGACAGGCTCGCGGGCTGGAAGATCGGCGCGACGGCCGCCCCGGTGATGGCCAAATTCGGCGTCACCGAGCCGTTCTGCGGACCCATCTATGCGGCCGATGTCTACGCCAGTCCGGCCCGGCTCGAAGCCCAGCGGTTCAACCACTACGTGATCGAAACCGAGTTTGCCTACCGCCTGGGGCGCGATCTTCCGGCGCGCGCGGCGCCGTACGCGCGGGGCGAGATCGTCGAGGCGGTGGACGCCGTGATCCCGGCCTTCGAGATGATCAACTGCCGCTACGAGGCGCTGCCGCTGGACAACGCTCCGGCCGCCATTGCCGATTGCGGCCTCAACGGCGCCTTGGTACTCGGCCCCGCCATCACCGACTGGCGCACGATCGATGTGCCGCATCACGCGGTCCGGCTGCTGGTGGATGGCGTTGTGAAGGGCGAAGGGACCGGGGCCTCCGCCCTCGGCGATCCGCGCAACGTGCTGGACTGGGTCATCAACCGGCTGTCGCGCAACGGCGTCGGATTGACCAAGGGCCAGGTGCTGTCGACCGGCACCTGCACAGGGGTCGTCAAGCTGGAGCCCGGACAGGTCGCGGTCGGCGATTTCGGCACGCTGGGCAAGATCGAGGTGCGGTTCGCGTAAGCATCCAACCATTGCACCCCTTGACGCTGCCCCATCGCTCGACGATAAGGCGGGCATGAACCGGAACGCGCCGAAACCCGCCGTCAACTTCTGTTGCGGCATTGCTATCATTATTACGAGCTAGCTCGATCGGCTGGCGCGCGGCCCGCTTCTTTGCCTCAAGTCATAGACAGAGAACCGCTCCTCGCCAGCAGGTGAGGGGATGCCTGTGACGCTGACGCTGTACAACACCCTGACGCGGCGGAAGGAGCCCTTCCAGCCCATCGATCCCGGCAACGTGCGCATGTATGTGTGCGGGCCGACGGTCTACGACTATGCGCACTTCCGCAATGCGCGCCCCGTGATCGTGTTCGACGTGCTGTTCCGCCTGCTGCGGCACATCTACGGTGAAAAACACGTCACCTATGCGCGCAACATCACGGACGTCGAGGACAAGATCAACGCGCGCGCGGCGGAAGAGTATCCCGGCCTGCCGCTGAACGACGCGATCCACCTGGTCACGAGCAAGACCGAGAAGCAATTCCACGCCGACATCGCGGCGCTGGGCGTGCTGCCGCCGACGGTGGAGCCGCGCGCGACCGAACATATCCCCGGCATGGTACGCCTGTGCGAGACTCTGGTCGCGAACGGCCATGCGTATGTGGCCGAGGACCTTGTGCTGTTCGACGTGTCATCGATGCCCGACTATGGCCGGCTGGCCAACCGCTCGCTGGCCGACATGGAGGCCGGCGCGCGCGTGGACGTGGCGCCCTATAAGAAAGGGCCCATGGACTTCGTGCTGTGGAAGCCGTCCAAGTCCGGCGAGCCCGGCTGGCCGTCACCAGCCGGCATCGCGACGCTGGGCCGCCCCGGCTGGCACATCGAGTGCTCGGCCATGGCGGAGCAGCATCTGGGCCAGGTGTTCGACATCCACGGCGGCGGCATCGACCTCGTCTTCCCCCACCACGAAAACGAGATCGCGCAGTCGCGCTGCGCCCACGGTACGCCAGTGATGGCGAATTACTGGCTGCACAACGGCTTCCTGCAGGTCGAGGGCGAGAAGATGTCCAAGAGCCTGGGCAATTTCGTGACGATCAATGAGTTGCTTAATACGCGCAAGTTCGGTGGCCAGCCGTGGCACGGCCGCGTGCTGCGGATGGCGATGCTGGGCACGCACTACCGCCAACCTATCGACTGGACCGTCGAGAGATTGGTGCAGGCGAGAGCCACACTCATGGACCTCGGCAGCTTGCTGCACGAGGTGCCGATCGGGGATCCGCACCCTGAGGCGATCGCCGCGCTATCGGATGACCTCAATACGCCGAGTGCGATGTCGATCATTCATGGGATTGCCAAATCGGCGGCACGGAATGCGCAGGCTGCTGCGCAGCTCAAGGCCACGCTGCAGTTCCTCGGTGTGTACGACAACGAAAAGCAGGATGATTTTGCAGTCGGCTATGTGGCGAGGGTGGTGGATGCCGCGCGAGTAGAGGCGCTGATCGCCGATCGCGACGCTGCTCGCAAGAGCAAGGCTTTCAAGGAAGCCGACCGCATCCGCGACGAACTGTCGGCCATGGGCATCCAGCTCAAGGATGCGAAAGACCCGGCAACGGGTGAGATCGTGACGACTTGGGACGTGAAGCGATGACTTTTTCCACACCCTCCGTGTCATCCCGGCGCCGTTCGTGCATCGCACGAACGGGAATCGGCCGGGACCCAGACAAGCATCCATTTGCGCTGCGTTTGTGGAGAGATGTCTGGGTTCCCGCCGTCATGCGAAGCATGCGGGGCATGACGCGGAATGACGCCAGTGGGTGGGCGAGGTTGCTGACTGCGAGGAGTTGTGAGCCGTCAACGTTGATGTTTGCGTACATCCCCTCTCCCCATTCCTTCAATGGGGAGAGGGTTAGGGTGAGGGGCAGCGGCATATTCTGAGCTAGATCCTGCCCCTCACCCCGACCCTCTCGTCATGGCGCAGCCATGCTCCGCATGGACGTAAGGACGGGGAGAGGGGGAAGTGGCCCCCGCACGCGGGGGCGGCGGAATGAACGTTCGTATCGGAGCAACCCATGACTGACTCTCCCGTTCTCGACCACGTCGGTATGACCGTCAGCGACTATGCACGCGCGAAAGCGTTCTACGTCTCGGCGCTGCAGCCGCTGGGCATTACGCTGCTGATGGAGTTCGGCTCGGACGCCGCAGGCTTCGGGCGCGGCAAGCCGCACTTCTGGATTGCCCCCGGCGACGCCGCAGGCACCATCCACATTGCGTTCGGCGCGGCGACACGCGCCGACGTGGATGCCTTCTATGTGGCGGCCATTGCCGCAGGCGGCAAGGACAACGGCGCACCGGGTATCCGCGCGCACTACCATCCCGACTACTACGGCGCCTTCGTGCTCGATCCGGACGGACACAATGTCGAGGCGGTGTGCAAAGCGGCGCCGTGAGCCGCGGAGGAACAGATTATGAGCGGGGTGCAAGAGGGGCCATACACCGGCGGCTGCCAGTGCGGGGCAGTACGCTTCGCGATCGAACGGCTGGGGCGGCCGTCGATGTGCCACTGCCGCATGTGCCAGAAGGCCTTCGGCGCCATCGGCGGCGCACTGGTCACCGCGCTCGGCCTGACCTGGACGCGGGGCACGCCGAAGATGTTTCAAAGCTCCAACAGGGTGCAGCGCGGGTTTTGCGCCGATTGCGGAACGCCGCTGACGTTTGTCTACCCGGGCGGCACGGAGGTCGCCATCTGCGCGTTCGATGATCCCTCCGTGGCACCGCCGATCGTGCAGCTGGCGCCGGAATTCCGCGTGCCCTGGGCCGACAGCTTGCCGGATCTTCCCGGCCGGCCCGACAGCGAGGCAGACAAGGCCGCCGCGTACTACGCGTCCATCGTCTCGCATCAGCATCCCGATTACGACACCGATCATTGGCCGCCGAAAGGCCGAGCGTCATGAGCAAAGAGCGCCTTTACCTGTTCGATACGACGCTGCGCGACGGCGCGCAGACCACAGGCGTCGACTTCTCGCTCGAGGACAAGCGGCTGATCTCCAAGACGCTCGACGAACTGGGCATCGATTACATCGAAGGCGGCTATCCGGGCGCCAACGTCACGGACACGGAGTTCTTCCGCGAAAAGCCGTCGCTTGCAGGCGCGCGATTCACCGCCTTCGGCATGATCAAGCGGGCCGGGCGCTCGACGTCGAACGATCCGGGGTTCCAGGCGATCCTGCAGGCGCAGGCCGACGCCATCTGCCTCGTGGCCAAGGCGTGGGACTATCACGTCCGCGTTGCGCTCGGCATCACCAACGAGGAGAACCTCGACGGCGTCACGCAATCCGTCGAGGCGGTCGTGCAGAGCGGCCGCGAGGAAATGATCGATTGCGAGCATTTCTTCGACGGCTACAAGGGCAATCGCGATTACGCCCTGAAGGTGGCGACGACGGCATACAAGGCCGGCGCGCGCTGGGTGGTGCTGTGCGACACCAACGGGGGAACGCTGCCGCACGAGATCGCGGGTATCGTTGCCGACGTCGTGCAGCACGTGCCCGGCACCAGCCTCGGCATCCACACGCACAACGATACGGAGAACGCCGTCGCCAACACGCTGACCGCCGTGCGGGCCGGGTGCCGCCAGATCCAGGGCACGCTCAACGGGCTTGGCGAGCGTTGTGGCAATGCCAACCTCGCGTCCGTCATTCCGACGCTGCTGTTGAAGTCCGAGTTCGCCGATCGCTTCGAGACAGGCGTGACGCCGCAGCGGCTCACCAAGCTCACGCACGCCAGCCGCGTGCTCGACGAGATCCTCAATCGCGCGCCGAACCGGCATGCGCCCTACGTCGGCGAGGCCGCGTTCGCCACCAAGGCCGGCATCCACGCATCGGCCATCCTGAAGGAGCCGGAGACCTACGAGCACGTGAAGCCGGAAACGGTGGGCAATCGCCGCCGCGTGCTGGTCTCGGACCAGGCCGGCAAGTCCAACCTCGTGTATGAGCTGGAACGCCTGGGCATCGACGTCAATCGCAATGACCAGCGCATCGGCGGCCTGCTGGACGAGGTGAAGGCGCGCGAGGCCGTCGGTTATGCCTACGAAGGCGCGGATGCGTCCTTCGAGCTGCTGGCGCGGCGGCTGCTGGGCGAGGTGCCGCAGTTCTTCACGGTCGACAGCTTTCGCGTCATGGTGGAGAAGCGCCACAACGCCGTCGGCAAGCTGGTGACGGTGTCGGAGGCCACGGTGAAGGTGTTTGTCGCCGGCGACCCCGAGCCGCTGTGGTCGGTGGCGGAGGGCAACGGCCCGGTCAACGCGCTGGACCAGGCGTTGCGCAAGGATCTCGGCCGCTACCAGAAGCAAATCCAGAACATCGAGCTGGTCGACTACAAGGTGCGCATCCTCACCGGCGGCACCGAGGCCGTCACGCGCGTGCTGGTCGAGAGCCAGGATACGTCCACCGGCGAGCGCTGGTTCACGGTCGGCGTGTCGCCCAACATCATCGATGCGAGCTTCGAGGCGCTGGTCGACTCGCTCAACTACAAGCTGCTGAAGGTCGCGGCGACGGCGGCGTGAGCTAGTCGTGGCGAAGCCGCGCAAGCTAGAGCATTTTCGATCAACCCGAAGCACTGCTCGACTCCCTCTCCCATCATGCCGGAGGCATGCTTTCAGCATGACGCGGAGAGGGTTGGGGTGAGGGGGTTCACCCTATCTGGCGCGCGCTAACCCCTCACCCGGAACGCTAAAGCGTTCGGACCTCTCCGGTCGCGTCGAAGACGCGCCTTCGGCACGATGGGAGAGGTGACCCGTGTGATCGGAAATGCGCTAGGTTCCGTTTCCACCTGGCAAACTCCGAGCCAGTACCTGCCCCTCACCCTAACCC
>JBKKCB010000284.1:0-13901 GCA_046713545.1 Hyphomicrobiaceae bacterium
AGGCCATCGGCCCCGCGCCGAGCCTTGGCGAGGGCTACACGCTCACCGGCTCTGGCGGCACGGCCAAGGCGCAGAAGGGCACGCGGCTCGCGTACGATCCGGCGCGCGGCGGAATGGCCGAGTGGCCGGTGTACGCCCGCTACGCCCTAACCCCCGGCGCGCCCGTCACCGGCCCGGCCCTGATCGAAGAGCGCGAGAGCACATGCGTCATCGGCTCCGGCGACAAAGTCACCGTCGATGCGCGCTACAACCTGATCGCCGAGCTGGGAAGCTGATTGCCATGACCACACAAACCTTCGACGCCGTCAGCCTCAGCATCATGTGGGACCGGCTGGTCTCGCTCACGGACGAGATCGTCTCCACGCTGGTGCGCAGCTCATTCTCCACGATCGTCTATGAAAGCTACGACTTGTCCGTCGTCGTGCTCGATGCGGAGGCGAACTCCATCGCCCAGGGCACGTTCGGCATTCCAGCCTTCATCGGCAGCGCGCCGGTTACGCTGCGCCACATGCTGAAGCGCTATCCGGCCGAGACGCTGAAGCCCGGCGATATCGTCGTCACCAACGACCCATGGCTCGGCACGGGCCACTTGTTCGACATCACCATGATGCGCCCCGTGTTCCGCCACGGCCGGATCGTCGCCTACACCATCAGCATCACGCATCTGCCCGACATCGGCGGCACGGGGTTCGGCTCGGCGGCGACCGAGATCTATCAGGAAGGTTTGCGCATTCCGATCTGCAAGCTCTACGACGCCGGCAAACCCAACGAGCTGCTGATCGACATCATCCGCACCAACGTGCGTGTGCCCGAGCAGACCATGGGCGACATCATGGCCAACGTGAGCTGCAACGAGGTCGGCGGCCGCGAGATCAACGCCTTCATGGACGAATACGGCCTCGAAGACCTGATGCCGCTGTCGCGTGCCATCCGCGGCCAGTCCGAGGCAGCCATGCGCACCAGGATCCGCGACTTGAAGGACGGCACCTACCGCAACCGCATCCAGCTCGAAGGCTTCGAAGGTCCCGTCGAATTCGCAGTGCGTGTCGACGTGCAGGGTGACAACGTGGCTTTCGACTTCGACGGCACCTCGGGCTGCGTGCGCGCCGGCGTGAACGTGCCCTTCTGCTACACCAACGCCATGGCGCTGCATGCGATCAAGTCGCTGACGCTGCCGTCCATCCCCAACAACGCCGGCTCACAGGCTCCCATCACGGTGTCCGCCCCCGTAGGCTGCATCCTCAACGCGCAGCCGCCATTCCCGACGGGCGGGCGACATGCCATGGGCCATTTCGTGACGCCGCTGGTCTACGGCGCGCTGGCCGAGGCTATTCCGGGTGAGGTGCAGGCCGACTCCGGCATGATGAATCTCATCACCTTCCAGGGCCAGCGCCGCGACGAGCGCGCGTTCTCGACGCTCTATTTTGCGGCCGGCGGCTATGGTGCGCTGGATGGCCTCGACGGCTGGTCCACGCTGCCACATCCCTCCAACATGGCCGTGGTGCCGGTCGAGGTGTGGGAGACGCTGACCCATACCACGATCGAGCGCAAGCGGCTGCGCACGGACTCCGGCGGCACGGGCCGCTGGCGCGGCGGTCTCGGGCAGGAGGTCGTGTTGCGCAACGACACCGGCCATCCATTGACCATCCTGGGCATGGGCAATCGCACGCAATTCCCCGCCAAGGGCCTGTTCGGCGGCGGCGACGGCACGCTGCGGGTGCATGCGGTCGATGGAACTCCGGTGCACGCCAAGGGCCGGATCGAGGTGGCACCCGATGCGCGTATCACGGTCACAGAGGCCGGCGGCGCCGGCTTCGGCGATCCCAAACAGCGCGATCGCGAGGCCGTGGCTTTCGATGTGGCCAACGGCTTCGTCAGCCGCGAGGTCGCCCAGGAGGCCTACGGCTGGCAGGGGTAGCCCCTCCCCATTGTCATCCTCGCGCTTGTCGCGAGGATCCAACGGGCCGCAAAGATGGCGCTTGTTGCACCGCCAAGACGCGAACTACCAGCACATCGAACCCGCGAAGGGATGGGTTCTCGGGACGAGCCCGAGGATGACACTTTGACGTTGGGCCTGCTCTGCGTTTGGGCGCCTATTGCAATAGCCCTTGCGCCGCCCAATTTGTCGACCATCGTTACCGTCCCACCTCGGCGGCGCGGGGCCGTCGTTGGTATGGTGCGAAGGAGGCCGCCGTGCTTTCTCGATCCATTCTCGCCTTCGTCTCGATGATCGCGCTCACGCCGGTGGCCTTGGCACAAACCGGGCCGCAGTCCAGGCCATCCGGCCTCTATCGCATCCAGCTTCCCCCACCTTTTGGCGCAGAGCCTGGCCCCCAGGTTCCTGGCAAGGCACAATGTACGCAGGACGACCGCAAGCGTCGCACGATGCAGATTCAGGCCTACGAGAAGCTCCAAAGCCTCAGCCGCAATGAGGCGGATCAGGTGTGTACCCTGCTGGAGAGCACCGAGGATCTGGGCAAGCTGGCTGACGGCCGCGTATTGGAAAAGATGCTTCCGACGGAATTACGCGACCTGCTGAAGGCACTCGGCGTCGATTTCTCCAAAACGGACATGAAAGCTGTCCTCAAGATGCTCGGGGTGGACCTCGACAATCTGGACCTGCGCAAGGTCAAGGCCCAGTGCCGCCAGACCCAAGGCGAGGCTGACCGCATGCTCACGAGCGAGATCGGCCGCCTCAAGCGGGAACTTCTCCTGTGCGATGATTCCATCTAGTCTCGATCTCCAGAAATTTATTGTGGCGAGGATGGAACGCACACCGTCCTTGGGGCGTTCACGCTTCTTAAGACGGGGAACTCGTGTGAATTCCGTGTGAATTCGGTTAACGCTTAAAGAGCGTGGCTGGCCAAACCCCTGATCACAGCAAAGTGCGCCGCCCCACGGCTGGCGTTCAACGTATTTGGTATCGTGAGAAGGGAACGTGCTGATGTCCCACGAAGGTCCGTTGGCGGTAGAGTCTGGCGGCCACCTGCAGTTCAATGCCGAATCAGGCGCACCAATTCCCAACGGATCACTGGGAGGCGCCGAATTGAGCGAATTGCTCCGTGCGCTCCAGGGTGTGCGCAAGGGGGAATTCTCGGTGCGCCTGCCGGTTGGATGGTCGGGCCTCATGGGGCAGATCGCCGACTGCTTCAACGACATCGTCGCGATGAATCAGCGCATGGCCGAGCAGATCGATCGTGTCGGCCAGGTCGTGGGCCATGAAGGCCGCACGCGCGAGCGCGTAAGACTGAGTTCCCCCACCGGGGCCTGGGGCGACATGGAGAATTCCGTCAACACACTGATCGACGATCTGTTGTGGCCCACGACCGAAGTCACGCGCACCATCGAGGCCGTTGCCCAGGGCGACCTCCTGCAGACCATGCGGCTCGATGTCGACGGCAGGCCCCTCAAAGGCGAGTTCCTGCGCTCGGCGATGATCGTCAACACCATGATCAAGCAGCTCAGCGTGTTCACTTCGGAGGTGACGCGCGTGGCGCGCGAGGTGGGAACGGAAGGCCGGCTCGGCGGCCAGGCCGATGTCCGCGGTGTTGCCGGCACATGGAAGGATCTGACCGACAGCGTCAATTCCATGGCGACCAATCTGACCACGCAGGTCAGAAACATCGCCGAGGTCTCCAAGGCCATCGCCAACGGTGACCTGTCCAAGAAGATCGCTGTGGATGTGCGCGGCGAGGTGCTCGAGCTGAAGGAAACCATCAACACGATGGTCGATCAGCTCAACGCATTCGCAGGCGAGGTGACGCGAGTGGCGCGCGAAGTCGGCACCGAGGGCAAGCTCGGCGGCCAGGCCGTGGTTCGCGGTGTCGCGGGTACCTGGAAGGACCTCACCGACAGCGTCAACTCGATGGCCAGCAACCTGACGGGGCAGGTCCGCAACATTGCCGGGGTGGCAACTGCGGTCGCCAAAGGCGACCTTTCAAAAAAAATCACGGTCAACGTCAGCGGCGAGATCCTGCAGCTGAAGGAAACCATCAATACGATGGTGGACCAGCTGAACGCGTTTGCCGCCGAGGTGACGCGCGTGGCGCGCGAGGTCGGCACCGATGGCAAGCTTGGTGGCCAGGCCACGGTGCCGGGCGTGGCCGGCACCTGGAAAGACCTGACGGACAGTGTCAACTCCATGGCCGGCAATCTCACGGCGCAGGTTCGAAATATCGCCGAGGTGACGACCGCGGTTGCCCGTGGCGACCTCTCGCGCAAGATCACGGTGGATGTGAAAGGCGAAATCCTCGAGTTGAAGAACACCATCAACACGATGGTCGATCAGCTCAATGCCTTCGCCTCGGAGGTGACGCGTGTTGCGCGCGAGGTCGGAACGGAAGGCCGGCTCGGCGGGCAGGCGGCGGTGCCCGGTGTCGCGGGAACGTGGAAAGATTTGACCGACAACGTCAACTTCATGGCCAGCAATTTGACGGCCCAGGTGCGCAACATCGCCGAAGTGGCGACGGCCATCGCCGGTGGCGACTTGTCCAAGAAGATCACTGTGGACGTTCGCGGCGAGATCCTGCTGCTGAAAGACACGCTCAACACGATGGTCGAGCAGTTGCGCTCGTTTGCGGCGGAGGTGACGCGAGTCGCGCGCGAGGTCGGCACCGACGGCCGGCTGGGCGGACAGGCGGTCGTTCCCGGTGTCGGTGGAACCTGGAAAGACCTCACCGACAGCGTCAACTCGATGGCGACGAATTTGACCGATCAGGTTCGCAATATCGCGGAAGTGACCACGGCCGTTGCCCGCGGCGATCTCTCGCGCAAGATCACGGTGGATGTGAAAGGCGAAATCCTCGAGTTGAAGGACACCATCAACACGATGGTCGATCAGCTCAACGCTTTTGCCTCGGAGGTGACGCGTGTTGCGCGTGAGGTCGGCACCGAGGGCTTGCTCGGTGGGCAGGCCGTCGTTCCCGGTGTTGCCGGCACCTGGAAGGACCTGACGGACACGGTCAATGTCATGGCCGCCAACTTGACGGAACAGGTGCGCGGCATCGTCAAGGTGGTGACGGCAGTCGCCAACGGCGACCTGAAGCAGAATCTCGCAGTGAGGTCCAAGGGCGAAGTCGCGGCCCTGGCCGAAACCATCAATGACATGACGGAAACACTAGCCACGTTCGCCGAGCAGGTCACCACGGTGGCGCGTGAAGTCGGCGTGGAGGGTCGTCTCGGCGGCCAGGCCAATGTTCCAGGCGCCGCCGGCACCTGGAAGGACCTGACCGGCAACGTCAACCTTCTCGCTGCCAATCTGACGGGTCAGGTGCGCGCCATCGCCGAGGTTGCGACGGCGGTCACCAAGGGCGACCTGACGCGCTCCATTCAGGTCGATGCGCGGGGCGAGGTCGCCGAACTGAAAGACTACATCAATACAATGATCGACAATCTCCGGCTCACGACGGAGACCAACACGGAGCAGGACTGGCTCAAGACCAACCTCGCGCGGTTCACGGGCATGCTGCAGGGCCAGCGCGATCTGGCGACGGTCGGCAGCATGCTCCTCACCGAGCTTGTGCCCATCGTCAATGCCCAGCACGGACTGATCTATCAGATGACGTCGGATGGGTCGCCGCATCTGAAGCTGCTCGCCAAGTATGCGGACGATCATCGGCAAGGCTGGCCGGAGAGGCTGTCTCTCGGCGACGGGTTCATTGGTCAATGTGCAGCCGATCGGCGTCGTATTCTCATCACCGACGTGCCCGTCGATGCGCAGCGTGTCGGGGCCACCATATTGGACGCCCTGCCCAAGAGCGTCGTCGTGCTCCCGGTTGTCTTCGAGGATCACGTCAAGGCGGTCATCGCTCTCTCGTCGCTCTACGAATTCGATCCTGCGCACCTTGCATTCCTCGATCAGTTGACCGCCAGCATCGGCATTGTGCTCAACAGTATCGAAGCCACGATGCAAACCGAAGGATTGCTCGAGCAGTCGCAACAGCTCGCTGCCGAACTGCAGACCCGGCAGAAGGAATTGCAGCAGACGAACGAGCAGCTTGAGCTGAAGGCGCAGCAGCTTGCCGAACGCAACGTGGATGTCGAGCGCAAAAATCAGGAAATCGAGCAGGCGCGCCGTGCCTTGGAGGAGAAGGCGACGGAACTGGCGCTCACGTCGAAGTACAAATCGGAATTCCTGGCAAATATGTCCCATGAGCTGAGGACGCCGCTCAACAGCATCCTCATTCTGGGGCAGCAGCTGTCGGAAAACAGCGAAGGCAACCTCAGTTCCAAGCAGGTGGAGTTCGCGCGTACGATTCACGGGGCCGGTACGGACCTTCTCAATCTCATCAGCGATATCCTCGATCTCTCCAAGATCGAATCGGGCACGGTCACGGTGGATGCCGAGGAGATCTATCTCTCGAACCTGCTCGACTCGGTAGCGCGTCCGTTCAAGCATGAGGCCGAGCGTCGCCGGCTCGCTTTCGAGGTGCAGCTCGATCCACAGCTTGGCCGCAGCATTCAGACCGATTCCAAGCGGCTGCAGCAGGTGCTCAAAAACCTTCTGTCCAATGCTTTCAAATTCACGGAGGATGGTGGCATTCGCCTCACCGTGTCTTCCGCGCCCGACGGATGGACATCAGACCATCCTGTGTTGCGCAGTGCCGGTTCGGTCGTGGCTTTTCGGGTGGCAGACACGGGTATCGGCATTGCTTCGGAGAAACAGAAGATCATCTTCGAGGCATTCCAGCAGGCTGATGCAGGCACCAGCCGGAAGTACGGCGGTACCGGCCTTGGGCTGGCCATCAGCCGGGAGTTGGCTGGATTGCTCGGGGGCGAGATACAGCTCCACAGCACGCCCGGCAAAGGCAGCACATTCACTCTTTATCTGCCTCAGCGATATGCCGGTCCCCGCGCGGCCGTGACGCCGATAGACATGGAGCGTCGGGAAAATCTGATCCTTCTGCGGCAGGGTCAGCAAACAGCGGAATACATCGAGGACGATCGGGAGCACATAGCACCCGGCGACTCCGTGCTCCTGCTCGTGGAAGACGATCCGCACTATGCGAGCCTCATGATGGATCTTGCGCGGCGCGAGGGGTTCAAGGTGCTCGTGGCCACACGCGGAGCCGATGCTCTGGCCATGGCACGCGAGTACAAGCCTACGGCAGTGTCGCTCGACGTCTTTTTGCCCGACATGCTCGGCTGGTCGGTGCTGGGCCAGCTGAAGCAGGATCCGGAGCTGCGCCACATCCCCGTGCAGATGCTTACGTTGGACGAGGACCGCCAGCATGGTCTCTCCCGCGGCGCCTTCGCATTCCTGACCAAGCCCGCGAGTGCTGATCGCCTGCAGTCCGCCCTGTCGCGCATCCGGGACTATTCGCAATCGCCCCGCAAGCGATTGCTGGTCGTGGAGGATGATCCGGCCGAGCGCCTCAGCATCACGCAATTGCTTGGGCACGAGGATATCGTCATAGAGACGGTGGAAAGCGGTTCCGAGGCGCTGCTCGCGTTGCGCACGCGAGGTGCCGACTGTGTCGTCCTCGACCTCAAGCTGCCCGACATGTCCGGGTTTGAGGTGCTTGAGAATATCCGCGATGATGCCGCGCTCAGCGATATTCCCGTCGTTGTATTCACGGGCCGGGAGCTGTCTGCCGAGGAAGACGCGCAGCTGCATTCGATGGCACGCAGCGTCGTCGTCAAGGGCGTGGAATCGCCGGAGCGGCTTCTCGACGAAACGGCGCTTTTCCTGCATCGCGTCGCCTCAGAACTCCCGCCTACCAAACAGGCTATGCTGAGCCGCCTGCATGGCTCGGACGAGGAGCTCCTGGCGCGGTCCGTGCTGTTGGTGGACGATGACGCACGCAATATCTTCGCCCTCAGCAGTGTGCTTGAGCGTCGCGGGATGAACGTGCAGACGGCGACCACGGGCAAGGAAGCGATTGCCACGCTTGAGAGCAGCCCGGATATTGCCATCGTGCTAATGGACATCATGATGCCGGACATGGATGGCTATCAGACGATGCAGGCCATCCGGGCCAACCCCAGGTGGCGCCGCCTTCCCATCGTTGCGTTGACGGCGAAGGCCATGAAGGGCGACAGGGAGAAATGTCTCGATGCTGGCGCCTCTGACTACCTTGCGAAGCCCGTCGACACGGAGCAGTTGCTCGCCGCCCTGCGGATGTGGCTGCACCGGTAGATGGATGAGGCGATGAGAGCGCACGAAAAGGTCAATATCCTGCTGGTTGACGACCAGCCGGCCAAGCTTTTGAGCTATCAGGCTATTCTGGAAGATTTGGGCGAGAACCTCATCGCGGTGAGCTCGGCGCGGGAGGCCTTCGAGCGGCTGCTCAAGATCGACGTGGCCGTCATCCTGATGGACGTGTGCATGCCCGAGCTCGATGGGTTCCAACTTGCAGCCATGCTGCGCGAGCACCCTCGGTTCGAGAATACGGCCATCATCTTCGTATCGGCGATTCTGTTGACCGAGCCTGATCTGGTGCGCGGCTACGAGACCGGCGCGGTCGACTATGTGTCAGTACCGATCGTTCCTGAGATCCTCCGGGCAAAGGTGCGTGTCTTTGCCGATCTGCATCGCAAGACCCGGCAGCTGGAGCGCCTCAATCTCGAGCTCGAGCAGCGGGTTGCGGAGCGCACCTCCGAACTCGAGGCGTCAGCCGCGCGGCTTCATGACAGTGAGCAACGCCTTCGTCTCGCGAGCGAGGCGGCAGGATTCGGGACCTACGACTTGAACGCAGCGAGCCGTCACATGCATTGCTCGCCACGTTTGAAGGACCTGCTGGGGTCGAATGCAGAAGGCGAACTGGAGCTGGAGGCGTTCCTTGCCGTCGTGCATCCGAGCGATCGCGGCGCCGTGCGCGACGCCATGAGCGCAAGGCCTGCGGAGGCCCACGAACTCGAATTTCGTGTACAGCATCCCAGGCAAGGGACCCGATGGCTGCTCGATCGTGGGCGCTCGTTCACAGCGACCGGAGATGCGGCCGGCAAAATCACGCGCGTCACCGGAACAATTCTCGACATTACCGAGCGCAAGATCACGGAGCAGCGCCAGCAGCTTCTGATGGCCGAGCTCGATCATCGCGTGAAGAACATGCTGGCCAACGTCAGCGCCATCGCACGCCTCTCCAGCCGGCGTGCGGCGTCGGTCGAGGCTTTCGTGGCGGCTCTCGATGGGCGCATTCAGGCCATTTCCAAGGCGCACGGCCTCATTCGCCAGCGATCCTGGAACGGTGCGGAGCTGCGCGAGCTGGTGATGCTCCTGCTCAACGCGTTCCGATCAGAGGTGACGGGTAACATCATCGTCGATGGTCACGACGTTCAGATCACACCCAAGGCAGCACAATCTATTGCGCTGGTGGTACACGAGCTAGCGACCAACGCCGTGAAACACGGCGCGTTGTCGAGCCCGTCGGGAAAGGTCACTTTGTCGTGGAGAGAGGTTGATGCCGATCCTCTCCCTCACTTGCGGCTCGTCTGGTGCGAGACCGGTGGTCCTGAAGTCAGCCAACCTGTGCGGTCGGGCTTTGGATTGACAGTTTTGAAGTCTGTCGCCTCAGAGCTGGGAGCCACGATCGATAGTGAGTTTCATCATCAGGGACTCGTGTGCACCATCCAGGGGCCATTTGTGGGCGACGCCGAGACTGCTGGTATTTCCGCGCCGGCTGTCACCGGCTCCCAGCATGAGGTGACTGCATCTGCGACCGGACACAAAGAAGAACGGCGCCGCATTCTCGTCGTCGAGGACGAGCCGTTCGTAGCCCTTCAACTGCAGACCGATCTGGAGCGCGAGGGGCATGAGGTCATTGGTCCGGCTTCGAGCCTTGCCCAAGGGCTTCAACTCGCGCAAAGCGAAGGTTTGGATGCTGCACTCGTAGACATCAGGCTGGGCCGCGATACGAGCGCGACGATCGCCGACCAGCTCCTTGCACGGCAAATTCCCTTCGCTTTTGCAACCGGATATTCCGATTCCTCGATGTTGCCCGAGCATCTGCACACGGTCCCCCGGCTCAGGAAGCCTTACGCTCTGGAGGATGTGCGCCGCATGGTCCAGCATTTATTCGGGCAGCATGAAAGTGCTTGATCCGGCGAGTTCCTGACGAGCGGCCGACGCTCTAAGTCACCCGTTGGCAGTCCTCGCAGGTTGAAGGCCGCGTGGCGGTCCGGCTGACAGTTTTGGCCTCGGCATCCATGGCCGCCGGATGTACCCAGGCCGCGCCAGTGGCGCAAACCGGCATCACTTCTCAACGAATCGCATAGAGAGCGGGTGTTCGCTTCTTGTCGTCGTGGCATTTTTATAGAATGTTACATCATAACAAAACGACATGCGATGGTAAGAATGCGAATACTTGCTCGGGCCGCAGTGATTGTCGGAGCTACCGCAATCGGCCTCATGAGCCACCTTGCAGAGCCGCAGGCTCAGACCCCGCTTCCCGGTATCGTGGTGACGGCTCCGAGCCCTGTCGTGAAACGGCGATCCGTGCCTCGCGCACAACCGAATGTGCCGGCGGAAACGACGCCGGATGAGACGACCGATGTCGGTATCGAGCCGGTCGTTCCCGGTGCTCTCATCGTGTCCGATGATGCATTCGTGCCGGTCACGGTCACGACGGCGCAAGAGTTTGAAGCGACGCACGGCGCCACCATCACCGATACGCTGCAGTCCAAGCCGGGCATCAGCGGTTCGAATTTCGCCGCCGGCGCCAATCGGCCGATCATCCGGGGTCTCGACAATTTCCGTGTGCGCATACAAGAGAACGGCATCGGCAGTCACGATGTTTCGGCGCTGTCGGAGGATCATGCATATCCTATCGATCCGTTTGCCGCAGATCGGGTCGAGGTCGTGCGTGGTCCAGCCACATTGCGTTACGGCAGCCAGGCCATCGGCGGCGTGGTGGCCATTGAAAACGAGCGCATTCCGACTGCCGTTCCGTCACGCGGTTTTTCGAGCGAGGTGAGGGGCGGTCTGCAGTCGGTCGACGAGGGGCGCGATGGAGCGTTCAAGGTCACAGCCGGCTCGGCAGCCGGCTTCGTCGTGCACGCGGACGGCTTCAAGAGGCAAACGGAAGACTACGACACCCCGCACGGCAGGCAGGCCAACACGTTTGTCGACAGCGAGGGCTTTTCCGTCGGGACGTCCTACGTCTGGCAAAGCGGTTTTGCGGGCATCGCCTTCAGCCGCTTCGCCAGCCTCTATGGCATTCCTGGCAATGAAGCGCTGGAAGCCCGTCCACGCATCGACATGACGCAGGATAAAGTCATGTCCAAGGGCGAATGGCGCGTGCGCGACTACGGGGTTGAAGCCATCCGCTACTGGTTCGGCGCGTCGGACTATGCGCACAACGAGGTGATCTTCGAGGAAATGGATGGCCTCTACATTGTCGGCACGCGCTTCACCAACAGGGAGCAGGAAGGGCGGCTCGAGATCCAGCACCTGCCGGCCATGACAGGCCTTGGAGAAGTGCGCGGCGCCGTGGGCGCGCAGTGGGGCCATCGCAAGGTTGCGGGGATCGCCGTCGACGAGCCGATCGATGCGCTGTTGTCTCCCGCGACGACCAACACCGTTGCAGCCTTTATCTTTGAGGAGCTGCAGCTGACGCGCCGGCTGCGCTTGCAGGCCGCTGCCCGGATCGAGCAGAACGACGTGAACGGCCAAGGCCTTCTCGATTTCTCCGATCCCATAAATCCCGTGCCTTTCGCGGGCGAACGATCCTTCACGCCCTTCAGTGCGAGCCTTGGTGCTCTTTATGAATTGCCGCTCGGTGTGGTGGCACGCCTGACGGGACAGTACGTCGAGCGGGCCCCCGATGCCGCAGAGCTGTTCTCCAAAGGCGTCCATGAGGCCACCGGCACATTCGAGATCGGGAATCCTCTGCTGCAGAAGGAGGAAGCCGGCACGGTCGAGCTGGGGTTCAAGCGCGCCCAGGGGCAATTCAGGTTCGACACCTCGGTCTACTATTCGAAATTCAACGGCTTCATCTACAAACAGCTGACGGGCGTCGACTGCGCTGAAACGCTGGCAACGTGCGGCGACGGCAACCCCGCCAACGATCTGGCGCAGATTCTCTACCAGCAGCGCGACGCCACCTTCTACGGGGCCGAACTGGCCGCCCAATATGACATCCTGCCGATATGGCGCGGAATTCTGGGCATCGACACGCAGTATGATTTCGTGCGGGCGCAGTTCGCGGGCGGTGAGAATGTGCCGCGCATTCCGCCCCACCGGCTGGGGGGCGGCGTCTACTACCGCGATGCCAACTGGTTTGCCCGGGCCGGTGTTCTTCATGCCTTCAAGCAGGACGAGATCGGTGTCGAAGAGATTGAAATGCCCGGCTACACGCTCGTCTCGGCCCAGCTCAGCTATACGACGAAGCTGGATCAGGGCCCAAGCTGGGCGTCCGAAATGACGATCGGCATCAAAGGCGAGAATCTGGCCGACGACGTGGTGCTGAACCACTCTTCGTTCAAACGGCGCGAAGATGTTCTGCTGCCCGGGGCGAACGTACGGTTGTTCGGGAGCATCAAGTTCAACTAGCTCCGCTTCGGACCGACCCGCCGGATAAACCAAAAACGCAAGGCAAAGTCTTTGATAAACTGGCTGGGGCGGGAGGGTTCGAACCTCCGCATGGCGGAATCAAAGTCCGCTGCCTTACCACTTGGCTACGCCCCAATTAGGAAGGTGCCTTCTACGCGCAACGGCGCGGGGATTCAAGGCTTGGCAAATGCGTCTTGGAGGGTGAACGTGGCAGGAACATAGCGCGATCGCGCCCAAGCTGCGCCCAAGAACGATTTGGGTGAAAAACTCCCCCACTCGCCCAACGCGTTCTTTGATCGTTCGCAGTGCGAGTCCAGATGGCAAGGCATGTGGATAGCCGGCCTTACGTTCTTAAACGCTTGCTACACTGCGGCTATGCAAGACACGGCCAGCCATAGCGCGCCAGAGCCTGACAATGGCGAGCTGCGTCACACTTTGTCGGTGCATGACGTAGGTGCGGCGTTGGTCGCTGCTGGTGTTCCCCGTTCACATCGCCAAGTCATTCGCTACTGCGAGACTGGAATGCTCGATGCGGTCAAAGTACCAGGTCCAACGGGTGCGCAGTGGTATGTGTCGCCGGCCTCGTTGCCCAAGGCGATCGGTGATCTCAAACAGTGGCATTCGCAGCGAGCACGACAGAGCTCGCCGCAGCGAAATGCGTCAGAGCCTGTCGCGCTCGAAACAGAGCGCATCAGCAACTCCGACACGGCGAGCCATAGCTCGCCACAGCCAGCCTTGTCGGACAAGGCAACAAGCGAAAAGGGAAGCGAGACTGAGCCCGCCATGGCGCGCTATGTCGGGCAACTCGAGAAACGCATCGAAGAGAAGGATGATGTCATCGGTTTGCTCAAAGGCCAGCTGATCGCCAAGGACGAACAGATCGGTGAACTCTCGACACGATACCGCGAAACACATTCGCTGCTTGGTGCCATGCAACGCATGTTTGCGCCGCTGCTCGGTCAGTCAGATCCGTATAAGGCATCCGAAAAGAGGGAAGGAGCAAGCGGTGTTGATAACTCCGCACCGTCGACGCCATAGTGGTCGTATAATGCGAAGGTGGATCACATTGCTGCCAACCTTGAGAAAATTGAACGCAACATCAAGCTGAACAGTGCCGATCCGATCGCCCTGCACGGATTTACGCAGCTTCCAAATTTCATCCTCAGGAACCCAGATATATCGATCGGCGCAAAGACAACGTATGCCTTGTTTCTCAGCTATGCTTGGCACAACGATCTTTGCTTTCCTGGACAGAACACGCTCGCCAATGTCATGGGCATGAGCATCGGCAGCGTGAACGCGTTTGTGAAGGAGCTTGAGAGCTGCGGCCTCATCGACATCACGCGCAATGATTGTCGAAAATCACCTGCATCGAGTTGCAAAAATCGCGATAGCGGATTCCCTGTTAGGG
>JBKKCB010000285.1:0-8050 GCA_046713545.1 Hyphomicrobiaceae bacterium
AATAGGTATCGTGCGCCTGCCAGTCGAAGGGCACCATGGCGACCAAGACGCCGGTGAGGCCGCCGAGGGTGAAGATGAAAAGAAAACCAAGGATAAAGAGGGACGGCGTTGCAAAAATCATTCGACCAGAAGCCATGGTGGCGATCCAGGCGAATACCTGGATGCCGCTTGGCAGCGCGACGGCCATGCTGGCGGCAGAGAAGAAACTCAGCGACAGTGCGGGAATGCCGGTCGTGAACATGTGATGCACCCACAGGCCGAAGGAGAAGAAGCCGGTGGCGATCAGCGCGACGACGATGAGGTGACGAGCCACCAGCGGGGTGCGCGCCATGGTCGGAACGATCATGGATACCATCCCGGCGGCGGGAAGAAAGATGATGTAGACTTCCGGATGACCGAAGAACCAGAACAGGTGCTGCCACAGCAGCGCGTCGCCCCCTTTGGCCGCAACAAAGAAAGGCCACCCGAAAGCCCGCTCCAACTCGAGCATCATGGTGGCCAGGATGACGGCCGGGAATGCGAACACGATCATCCCGGCAAAGATGAGCATGGTCCATGCGAAGATCGGCATCTTGTCGAGCGACATGCCGGGAGCGCGCGTGCGCAAAACGCCGACAATTATCTCGATGGCCCCGGCGATCGCCGAGATTTCGATGAAGCCGATCCCGAGCAACCAGAAGTCTGCGCCGATGCCCGGAGAGTAGTGAGCGCCGGTCAACGGCGGATACATGAACCAGCCGCCAGACGGCGCCACATCGAAGAACAGCGTCATGAAGAAGATCGTGCCGCCGACGAAGTAGGCCCAGAACGCAAACGCGCCGAGGCGGGGGAACGGCAAGTCCCGGGCGCCCAGCATCTGCGGAAGGATGAGGATGCCCATGGCCTCGACCACCGGCACCGCGAACAAGAACATCATCACCGTGCCATGCATGGTGAAGATCTGGTTGTAGGTTTCGGGGCTCAGGAACGTGTTGCTGGGAACGGCAAGCTGCGCGCGCATCAGCAGCGCCAGAATGCCGGCCAGTAGGAAGAACAAGAAGGCAGTCGCGACGTAGAAGTATCCGATCACCGTGTTGTTGACGGCGGTTACGATGCGGAAGCCCTTCGGGAGCGCCCAGAGTCTCTCGAGATTTTCTTTTTCTCCAGGTGGCCGTGCAGCCGGTGCAGCTTGGATCATATCAATCACCGAAGCTCTGACAGATAGACCGCGACAGCCTCCAGATCGTCGCTATCGAAAATGCGAAATTGCGGCATGTGATTGCCGGGCTTGATGTGCTGTCCGTCAGAAACGAAGCGTTTCAGGTTGTCGACCGTCAGCGGCAGGGTGTCGATCCCCACGGAGCGGCGTGAGGCGATATGCGTGAGATCGGGGCCGACCTCACCCCGCGCCTCGGTGCCGCGAACGGCATGACATGCACCGCAGCCGCCACGCAGAAACAGATCCTTGCCACGCTGCGCCTGCGCGCCGGCAGGGTCGACTGCCACGGCGCCCTGCCCCGCCAGCCAGACATCGAAGTCCTCAGGTTGGAGCGCGACCACCTCGAAGGCCATCAGCGCGTGGGGTCCTCCGCAATACTCGGCACACTGGCCGCGAAAAATGCCTGGGCGGTCTGCCTGGAGGGCAAGCTGGGTGGTCCTGCCGGGAATCATGTCCACCTTGCCGCCGAGATTGGGAACCCAGAAGCTGTGAATGACATCGGCGGTTTTGAGATCGAACACGACGGGCCGCCCGGCGGGGATGCGCAGTTCGTTCGCAGCAGCGACCCGCTGGCCATTGTGGATGTAATAAATTCGCCACCACCACTGCTCGCCGACGATCTCGATCGACATTGCCCCCGCAGCCCTGAGACCCGCGGTGTTGGCATGCGTGAGCCAGACGCCGTAGGCCAGCAGTGCGGTGAGGGTGATCGCAGGAAAGGCGATGCCGCCGGCGATAACGGCCGCGCTGCCGGACAGGCGTTGTCTCGTTCGCGCCGAGCCGTAGATCGCCAACCACGCCGCCATCACCACGATGAACAGGACGACTGTGCCGAACGCGAACAGCACCCATGTGAGCACAGCGATCTGGGCCGAGGCCGGGCCCTGCGGCGACAGCACGGATTGATTGTTGGCACAGCCGCCAATCAACACGCCCACCAGTCCACACACCGTCAAGACTGTGGACCTGTCGGCGCGGATCATGGGCTTGCCGGCATCTGCGGCGTCAAACTGGCGAAATAAGCCGATACGTCGTCGATCTGCTGCTCCGACAGGCGGCGTGCGATCGGCGCCATGATTTCGGCAGGACCTGACGTGGCGGTAACGCCGGACTTCCAGACCCGCAGTTGACCGGCCATATAGCGCCCGCTCTGCCCGGCGAGTCGCGGGTAGGCCGGCAGGATGTTGCCGGTATGGCAGGCCACGCACGCGGGGATCTCGTTTTCCGGCTGCCCGCCTTCCGCCAAAACCTTGCCGGCCGTTATCGCACCGTCGGACGCCGGTTGCGCGGGGCGTCCGCGCGGCGCCTGCAGTCCTGCGTAGTATCGCGACAGGCGCTGCATCGCCTCGGGCTGGAGGTCGCTGGCGACCGGCTGCATGATGCCGCTTTGACGCGCGCCAGCCGCATACGCCTGCAGGGCGCCGAGCAAAAACTCAGCCGATTGCCCGTGCAGGACAGGAACGAGGCGGCTGGCGGGGGGCTGTCCCTCGGCGCCGTGGCAACGCGCGCAGGCGCCAAGGGCATCTACGTTGGACTCGGCGGTCGCCATCTCGCGTCCGGTCTGTGCAACGACCTGGACTGGGCCAAGGGCCAGGTCGCGATACGTGCGCGGGTCCAGGTGCGGCAGCCGCTTCAGGAACGCGACAACGGTCCAGATCTCGTCGTGCCGCCGGGTTGCCACCCACCCCGGCATGCCCGTGTACTTGATTCCGTTCTGCACGATCCAGAACAGTTCGCGGTCCTTCCATTTGGAACTCGAACCTGAGAGATCAGGAGGCGCCGGCAGCATCTGGGCGGCAACCGGACTGATGGGTGTGCCAGGTGCCCCATGGCAATAGGCACATCCGGTGTGAAAGTGGCTGGCACCCAGCCGCACCATATCGGGATCATCGAGGGGTGGCGCGACGATACCCAACGAATGCGTCGCCACCGAATTGCGCATGCCGAATTCCAGAAGGCGTTCGACGACAACCCAGTGGCCCCTCGTTGCGGCGACGCTGTAGAGGCCCGACCACGCGACTGCGAACAGACCCACGGCGATGGCGGCCAGTGCCGTGAGGCTCCATGCGATCCAGCCGAAACGCCTCTCTCCGAACCGCCACATGGCTCTAGGTCTGCGCAGCGGAAAGCGCCGAGGGCGGCAAGTCGGATTGCCGCGACACGGCACCCAGGTTTTGCGCACTCATGATCACGCCTGCGAGGATGTAACTGAGCGGACAGGCTGCGATCATCAGCAGTCCGGCCATGTGCTGATCGGCCAGCGGCAGAACCAGTGCACCATGCGCGGCATGCCCGCCATGCCCGCCGTCATACAAAACACGTGGCGCGAAAATCAGCAGGGCCCCAATCAGGCAAACGAGCTTTCCTGGCACCAGCAACGCCAGGACCGCCTGCCATGGCGTCACTCGCGAGGCGATTTCAAGCCAGAATGCAGATGCAGCGAGCATCAGAACGATGTGGGAGACGATCTGCAGATAGAGAGAAGCGGACGCGGCGTTCTGCACGAGGGGGACGTGCCACGCCCAAAGCAGCACCACCTGCAGAATCGCCGCAGTCCAGAGCGTGGTGGCAGATCGTGGCGCTTGGGGTTTGCATCTGGTGCTGGCACAGGCCGCTGCGGCGATGGGTGCAACGATGTTCATCAGCGCGATGTGCGTGGCCATGTGGCGCGAAACCGGCCCGAGCTCCACGATCGGCAGGGTGACGGCACCCGCTCCCGTCAAGAGCAGCGGCCCAGCCAGGACTGGTAGAAGACCCGGCGACAACAGCCTGTGCACGCGATTGCCCGTGGGAGACGAAGAGCCACGTGCCATGCCACTCATGAACTGGCTCCTGAAGCAATGACACGTTTGGAATTCACGGCGTTGGCCAACGCTCGTCTCTAGATCGGGTTCCATATAATTCACGATGCGCGCGAATGCCTGGAACATCCCGGGGAGAGCGCGCGTTCACCACGTCACCTTTTGGAGGATGAGCATATGCGCAGAAGCCTGGCGCCCGGTCTGATCTGTGCGTGCTTATTGGTCCTAGGTACGTTGGCGCCGACGACCCGCGCGGCAGAACAACCGGGATATGGACCGTCCCCCCGGATTCCCGAACCTAAAGAGAGCTGGCTGCCCGTACTGAACTGGTCGGTGGCCAGCGAGCCCTGGCCGGACGGGATGACGCCGAGCGCAGCCGAAGGGCTGACCGTCAAAGCTTTCGCCAAAAATCTGAAGCATCCGCGCTGGCTTCAAGTGCTGCCCAACGGCGACGTGCTCGTTGCCGAAGCTGCGAGCGAGCCAGGTCAATCTTGGTGGCCCCGGGCTATCGCTCAGAACTGGGTGCAAAGGCGCTCAGGATCGGTGACCGAAAACGCCAACAGGATTTCGCTGCTGCGGGACACCAATGCCGATGGCGCTGCCGATCAGACATCGGTGTTCCTGGAAGGCCTGCGCCAGCCCTTTGGCATGGCACTTATCGGTGACCAGCTATATGTCGCCAACACCGATAGCGTGGTGCGCTTTCCCTACCAGCCCGGGCAGATGAAGATCACCGAGAAAGGCACGAAGCTCCTGGACCTGCCCGTGGGGCACCATTGGACACGGGCCCTGCTGGCAAGCCCGGACGGCGCGAAGCTTTACATAACCGTCGGATCGGGGAGCAACATCGGCGAGAAAGGCATGGACATCGAGGCCGATCGGGCCACGATTCTGGAACTCGACATTCAGTCCGGCAAATCGCGGACGTTTGCATCCGGCCTGCGCAATGCCAACGGCATGGCTATCGAGCCGGCCACCGGCGCGCTTTGGACGGTCGTCAACGAGCGCGACGAGATCGGCGACGACACGCCGCCCGACTATCTGACGTCGGTGAAAGACGGAGGCTTCTACGGCTGGCCATACAGCTACTGGGGCAAGACGCGTGCAGCCCCAGCGCCCCGATCTTGTCGCGACGGCCATTACGCCGGACTACGCGCTAGGCGGCCATACGGCGTCGCTCGGCCTAGCCTATTACGACGGCAACGGTCTGACCGATAAATTCAAGGGCGGCATGATGATCGGACAGCACGGATCCTGGAATCGCTCCGTCTACAGCGGCTACAAGGTGGTCTTCGTTCCGTTTGCGGAAGGCCGCCCGCGGGGGCCAGTGGTCGATGTTCTGACGGGCTTTTTGAAACCTGACGGCAGCGGGAAAGCGCACGGCCGCCCGGTCGGCGTCACCGTGGATTCTGCAGGAGCTCTTCTCGTCGCCGACGATACTGGCAATACCGTCTGGCGCGTGACAGCCACGCAGCGGCAGTCACGATCGCAGTAGACGGGCGCATCAGCGAGGTCTTCATGTGGACTCTGTCGGCCGGCGCCGGAGAGCTTATTGTCCGAGCTTGCGTTGTTTATGTCCTCATTTTCGCCCTGCTCAGAATTTTTGGCAAAAAGCACGTAGGGCAGATGTCGCCGTTCGATCTGGTCGTCTTGCTGCTGCTCAGCGAGTCGGTCCAGAATGCACTCATCGCCGATGAAAAATCGCTGACGGGCGGGATCATCGTCGCCACGACGCTGTTCGGGTTGAGCAGTTTGATCGGCCACCTGGTCTGGCGCAGCAAGCCGCTGTCTCGTGTTCTCGACGGCACGCCCACGATCCTGGTCCGCAACGGTCACGTTCGCAACGACGCACTTAAGCGCGAAAAAGTGACTCGCTCCGAATTGATGGAGGCGCTACGCCAGCAAAGATGCACATCGCTCCTGAAGGTACGGTACGCCATCCTGGAAAACGACGGCAATATCACGATCGGTCTGCGCTCGTGACGCTGGGTTTGGAACTCGAGCGGCGCGTCGGCGTTACAACTCACCATAACCTCGAAAAGGACACGGCATGAAGCGCGCCTGGAACAAGCCGGTATTTGACGAACAGACGGCCAGCATGGAAGTGACCAGCTACGCGAGCGCGACGCTCACAAGCAAATAGACCTTGCGTTCCGATGCAGCTCCATGATCGTACGGATCCTCGGTACGGCCGCCGGAGGCGGGTATCCGCAGTGGAACTGCAATTGCCGTAACTGCGAGCATGCGCGTCATCAAAACATTAGCCGCCTCCAGACGGCGTTGGCCGTGTCGGCGGATGGGATAGCGTGGACGCTGGTGAATGCGTCCCCTGACTTGCCGCAACAGCTTTCAGCGACACCCGCGTTGCAGCCCGCGGCGAGCGATGCTCTCCGATCGAGCCCCATCCGGGCCGTTGTTCTCACGGGCGCCGAGATCGACCAGATCGCGGGCCTGTTGGTATTGCGCGAACGGCAGCCGCTTGCGCTGTACGCGGCTCAACCGGTCCTTGCCATGCTCGCTGCCAATCCCATCTTCGATGCGCTGGCAGAGGATATCGTCGATCGCGTCGCCATAACGCCTGGGCAGACGTTTTCGCCACCCGGATGTGAGGGGCTGGACATCACTTTGTTTCTGGTACCCGGAAAAGCGCCGCTTTATGCCGAGACGAAAGACGGCGCGTGTGGCGTCAAAATGACGTGCGGTGTTCGCTTCGCTGATCCGGCCACCGGAAGGAGCCTGTGTTTTGTGCCGGCCTGCGCCGCCGTCACCGATGATCTGATCAAGGCCATCGAGGGTGCCAGTGTGCTCCTGTTCGATGGCACGCTGTTTTCGGACAACGAATTGATCGCGCAGGACCTCTCTCACAAGACCGGAGCGCGGATGGGCCATGTGCCCATGTCCGGCGAAGGTGGGGCGATGGCAGGCCTCCGCGCGGCGCGTGTGGGCCGCCGCATGTTCATCCATATCAACAACTCCAACCCTGTCCTGCGCGCAGACAGCGCAGAACGCAATGTGCTGGCACGACAGGGGTGGGAGATCGCGGATGACCAAATGGAGCTGATCCTGTGACGCGCATCATGACACCGGCCGAGCTCGAAGCGGCCATTCGCTCCATCGGGCCCGAGCGCTATCACGACCGGCACCCATTTCATCGGCTGTTGCACTCCGGGCAGCTGACCAAGGGTCAGGTGCAGGCGTGGGCCCTCAACCGGTACTGCTATCAGGCCGCGGTTCCGCGCAAGGACGCCGCTCTGATGAGCCGCGTTGACGATCCAACCCTGCGCCGCGAATGGATCAAGCGAATCCTCGATCATGACGGGAGCGGGAACGACAAGGGCGGGATAGAACGCTGGCTCGTGCTGACCGATCATCTGGGCCTGCCGCGCCCGTATGTGACGTCGATGGCAGGAGCACTGCCGGCAACGCGATTTGCCGTCGAAGCCTACGTGCGGTTCGTCCGGGACAATAGCTTGGTGGAAGCGGTGGCGTCGTCGCTGACGGAGTTGTTCGCGCCGGCCATCCACCAGGAGCGTATCGCCGGCATGCTCGAGCATTACAGCTTCATCGACGAAGCCGTCATGACGTACTTCTCCACCCGTCTTGATCAGGCCAACAGGGATGCCGAATTCGCCCTAGACTATGTGAAGCAGACGGCCGTGACACCCGAAATGCAGGCCGCGTGCTTGGCCGCTGTCCGGTTCAAATGTGATGTTCTGTGGGCTCAGCTCGATGCGCTGCACCACGCCTACGTCGCTCCGGGCCTCGTTCCACCCGGCGCTTTTCGCCCGGAGAGCGGAGCATGACTGACGCTGCTGCGCGCCGCAGGCTGACGGTCGGCCTGGAAAGCCGTCCCGTTCTGCAGCGGCACATGAAGCTGAGGCACGATCGGGCCCGAGACCGTTGGGTCGTGCTTGCCCCGGAACGCATCATCGTCCCCAACGACGAAGGCGTGTCGGTGCTGAAGCTGTGTGACGGTCAGCGCACCGTATCGGACATCGCGCGCATATTGGCCGCCGAGTACGACGCGACACCCGAAGTCATCGCCGCGGAT
>JBKKCB010000286.1:0-5476 GCA_046713545.1 Hyphomicrobiaceae bacterium
GTCGAATGGGGCTATGCGAAATGTCACGTCCTTCAGGACTTCACTGAAGATGCCGCCGAGTCCCAACGCCACCGTCGGCCCGAAGCCTTCGTCATTGACGACGCCGATCAGGGCTTCGACGCCCTGCGCCATTTCGGAAACGAGGACGCCGTCGATCTTGGCGCCGGGCTTGTAGGCCTTGGCGCTGGCGATGATTTCCTGGGCCGCAGCCTTCATTTTGTCCGGCGTATCGAGGCCGAGGCGCACGCCGCCGGCCTCCGTCTTGTGAGCGATGTCGCGCGACACGATCTTGACGGCGCGGGGCCATCTCAGATCGGCGGTCGCTGCGATGGGATCGGAGCCCAGCGGCACCAACACTTCGCGCGTCACGGATATGCCGAACGCGGTCAGCACCGCCTTGCTTTCGACCTCCGACAGCGTCGCCGGGCCTTGCGGCAGAGTCAGAGCTTTCGGTTCGGCAGCCGGTGGCGCGGTGCGCGGAAGCAGACGCTGCCGGTCCATGGCGAAGTTGGCGAGCACGGCGGCAGCGCGGGCCATGCGCACCGGCGTGGTGATGAAGGGGATGTTCGCCTTCTCCAGCAGCGCCCAGGCGGCTTCCGATTTGGCCTTGCGGCCGGACCACACGACATTCAGCGGCTTGTTGGTCGAGGCGGCCGCATCGGCGACGGCCTGGCAGGCCCTGGTTGCCGCGTTGCCGCTGATGGACGCGAGCAGGATCGAGACCTGGTCGATGGCCGGATCGGCAAGGACGATCTCGAGTGTCTTCGTGAATAGGTTCGGGTCGTTGAAAACGCCGGCCGTGGTGTCCGCTGGATTTTCCGACGATCCGAAGGAGGGAATGATGGCTCTCAGCGCTGCCACGGTCTGCGGCGAGAAGCTCGGCAGCGACAGGCCTTCCTTGATGGCGCGATCCGCGAAGACGATGCCCGATCCGCCGGAGATGGAGAGCACGCCGATGGCGCGCCCCTTCGGCAGCCGGCCCTGCGCGAACACCTTGGCGATATCGACAATCTCCTCGATGTCGTGCACCTCGATAAGGCCAGACTGGCGGAAGGCCGCGCGATAAAGATCGTAGTTGCCCGTGAGGTTGGCTGTGTGAGATGCGGCGGCCTTCGTCCCCGCTTCCGTCTGCGCGCCTTTCCAGATCAGGACGGGCTTGCCCGTCTCCAGCGATTTGCGGCCGACGTCGAGCAACTTGCGCGCGTCGGGCGTGCCTTCCATGTACGCGAACGCGAGTTTGGTACCGTCGTCGTCGAGGAAATCCGAAAGCAGCTCCGGCATGGTGATGTCAGTTTCGTTGCCGGTCGAGACGACATGCCGGAAGCCGATGCCCTGCGCCTCGGCGAGATTGACCACCGCATAGCCGAAGCCACCGGACTGGAAGGCACATGACACCGGCCCCTGCCTCAGCTCTGTTTCATAGCTGACGCTGCCGAACACGCACCACATGCGCGACGGCACACTCAATGAGCCTTGGCAGTTCGGACCGACAAAGCGCACGCCCGATTCCTTGGCAGCCTTCGCGAGTTCGGCTTCGAGCTTGCGGCCTTCCGCGCCGGCCTCCCGGAAACCCGCCGTCAGGACGATCGCGAAGGGAATGCCGGCGGCGCCGCAATCGCGCACGGCGGCTGCGACGCCGGTCGCGGGCACGGCGATCAGCGCGAGGTCGCACGGCTGCTTGATCGCAACGGCGGCCGGATAGCACTTGAGCCCGTGCAGCTCCTGGTATTTCGGATTGACGAGATAAAGTCCGCCCTTGTAGCCGGCACCCTTGAGCGCGGCGATGGGCTGACCGCTGATGCGGCTGAGGTCGGCCGATGCGCCGATGACGGCAATGCCGCGCGGGTTGAAAAGCCGCTCGAATGACATGACTGAAGTCCTCGCAAGATACGATTGGTTCGCGCGCCGTGTGCCGGGAAATGCCGGTCAGCCGGCGCGGCTCTCGGGCGCGGACAGCGGAAGGCCCAGCATGACGCGGCGCTTGAGCCAGGGGCTGGGGCGGTAGCGCGGCTCCTTGTAGAAGGCTTCCAGGCGCTGCAGAATGTGCAGCACGCGGCCGGGTCCGATGCGGTCGCCCCACTCGATGGGGCCGAACGGGTAGCCGAGACCGAGTTTGGCGCCCTTGTCGATGTCGGCGGGGACGCCGATGCCCCGCTGGGCGACGTTGCAGCCGACATTGATGAGCATGGCGACGGCGCGCTGTGCCACGAAACCCGGACTGTCGTTGATGATGACTACGGATTGGCCGTCGGAGCCGAGCAGGCCGTGGGCGGCGTCGCGCATCTTGGGGTCGGTCGCGGGAGTTACCATCAGCGTGCGCGGACCCTTGAGACCGAACAGCACGTCGACGGCGACGCTGCGCGCCGGATCGAGCTTCAGGTCGACGACGGCGGTGGTGAGGTCGTAGCCGATCGGGGTGACCACGATGAGCGCCTCGGCGCTGGGTGATGTGCCGCGTTCCACGTCCACGCCGGCCTTCGCGAACAGCTCGATGAGCGGCTCCTGTAGGTCGGGATGATGCTCGCTCCAGCGCACCCAAACCGACTGCGGCCGGGTCGCGGGCGTCGGAGCGGCGGGCGGCTCGACTTTCTTGCCGTCCTTGTAGACATACCAGCCGGAGCCCGTCTTCTGGCCCAGCAATCCGCCGGCTGCGCGGAGCGCGGTCAGCGGCGAGGGCGTGTAAGCAGGCTCATGGTAGAACTGGGCGTACATGGACTCCCAGGCGGCGCTGCCGATATCGATGCCGACCAAATCGGCAAGGGTGAATGGTCCCATGCGGAAGCCCGGCGCACCGGTCATGATGCGATCGATCTCGGCATGCGTGGCGATGGTCTCGATGAGGATGCGCTGGCACTCGGGGCCCATGCCGCGGCCGATGTGATTGACGAGAAAGCCGGGGCTGTCGGTGCAGAGCACGGGCTCGCGCGTCATGCGGCGGCCGATGATCATGAGCGCATCCGTGACCCACGGGGCGGTGCGCAGGCCGGGAATGACTTCGACCAGCCGCATCAACGGCACCGGATTGAAGAAGTGCATGCCGGCGACGCGCTCGGGGTGCTTGGTGGCGGCGGCGATGGTCGTGACAGGAAGGGACGAGGTGTTGCTGGCGATGATGGTCTCGGGGCCAGCGAGAGCGTCGAGCTTGGCGAACATCTCGTGCTTGATATCGAGGCGTTCGAAAATGGCCTCGATGATGACGTCGGCCTTGGCCACCTCGTCCAGCGTGGTGGCGACGCTGATGCGATCGACGGCAGCCTTGGCGTCCGCGGGCGAAAGCGAGCCCTTCTCGACCTGCCGGTCGAGCATTTTCTGGGTGAACTCCTTGGCGGCAGCAGCGCCGCCGGGCTTCTCGTCGTAGGCGATGACGTTCATGCCGCCCTGCGCCGAGACCTGCACGATGCCGCGGCCCATGGTGCCGGTGCCGACCACGGCGAGCGTCAAGTCCTTCGCGTTCGCATCGATTGGCATGCGGCATTTCCCCGGTGTTTTCTAGGTGCTAAGGCGCGGGCCGTCTCGTTGACCCGAAAGGTACGGTGTGCCATCGTTCCGGGCAATAGCCGAACCGTCGAGGCCGTGTCCAGGCCGCCGCCATCAGGCTGCGGCCACCGGGAAAAGACGTGCGCTCGATGCCAAAAAACGAATGCGAGAGTGTGTCATGAGCCAAGCCGCCGCCAGCAAATTTCCGGAACGCGAGATCACCGTCGAGGAGGCCATCCGCGGGCGCAAGAGCACGCGGGCGTTCCTCACGAAGCCTGTGTCGCCAGAATTGATCTCTCACATCCTGGATATCGCCAACCGGGCACCGTCGGGGTCCAACACGCAGCCGTGGAAAGTCTGGGTGCTGGACGGCAAGGTCAAGGACGAGCTCGTTCGCGATATCCTGAAGGATTACGACGTCACGGGCGAAGGCAAGCGTGAGTACAACTATTATCCGGTCAACTGGCGCGAACCCTACCAGGCACGCCGGCGCGCCTGTGGCTGGGGGCTCTACTCCACCATGGGCATCACGCGCGAGAACAAGCCGGGCATGCACGCACAGCGCCGGCAGAACTACGAGTTCTTCGGCGCCCCCGTGGGGCTCATGTTCAGCATCGACCGGGACATGGAGCTCGGGTCTTGGCTGGACTGCGGCATGTTCCTGCAGTCGGTGATGGTGGCCGCGCGGCAGTTCAATCTGGAAACCTGCCCGCAGGCCGCCTTCTGCAGCTTCTACGAGATCATCCAGAAGCGCCTCGGCATTCCCGAGACGGAAATGCTCGTGTGCGGCATGGCTCTTGGCTACCCGGATGAAGGAGCCAAGGTGAATTCCTTCACGACCGAGCGCGAGCCGCTGGACACGTTCGTGCGGTGGGTGAAGGAATTGAAGGACTGAGGTCTTTGGCCTTCTAGCTGCGCAATGACGCGGCGGCTTTGATGGCGTCGCCGAGGATTGTTATGGCGCGCTGCATCTGCTCCGCGGTGATCGTGAGCGGCGGCGTCAGCGTCAGGACGTTGCCCATCGTCGTCTTGAACGAGAGGCCGGCGTCGAGGGCGGCATACATGGCGGCTTCGGCGAGGTCGTGATCGGGCTCGCGGGTGTCGCGATCCTTGACCAGCTCGACGCCGATGAGCAGGCCGCGTCCACGCACGTCGCCAATCTGGGGGATATCCGCCATCACAGCGTTGAGGCGCTCCAGCGCCATGCTGCCGACGCGGGCGGCATTGGCGACAAGATCCTCGTCCTCGATGATCTGGATGGTGGTGAGCGCGGCGCGCGCCGTGACGGGATTCTTCTCGTGCGTGTAGTGCCCGAAGGCCCAGTCGCCGCCGACATCGAGGCGGGGATGGGCGAGCACGGCCGCAATCGGCAGGATGCCGCCGCCGAGAGCCTTGCCCATGACGAGGATGTCGGGGACGGCGCCGTCGTGATCGCAGGCGAACATGCGGCCGGTCTTGCCGAGGCCGGTCGGGATCTCGTCGAAAATGAGCAGCGTGCCATGGCGATCGCAGGCACGGCGTACGCGCTGCCAGAACCCGGGGGGTGGCACGTAAGGCACGGCGCGGATCGGCTCGGCGACGAGCGCTGCGACGTCGCCCTCGCGTTCGAGCACGTACTCGATCATGCGCGCGCAGGCATCGCCTGACGCTTCCGCCGTCGCCATGCCGTAGGGACAACGGTAGCTGCCGAAGGGGGCCACGTGACTGGCGCCGGGGATCAGCGGTGCGGCGGGGCCAGAGCGGAACAGCGTTTCGCCCGAAAGCGCGGAGGCACCGAAGCCGGCGCCGTGAAAGGCATCCCAGAAGGATAACGTCTTGAAGCGCCCGGTGACGGTGCGGGCGATCTTGACGGCGACCTCGATGGCATCCGACCCGCCGGTGGTGAACAGCACCTTGGCGCGGCCCTGAGGGGCGATGCTGCTCAACTTCTCGGCCAGTTCGACCGCGGGCCCGCAGGTATAGCGGCGCGGCGCGAAGGGCAGTGCGTCCATCTGCTCGG
>JBKKCB010000287.1:0-9618 GCA_046713545.1 Hyphomicrobiaceae bacterium
GGATGTAGGGCTCCTCCAGCTCCGCGATCATCTTGTCGGCGTTGGTGATGAAGTAGGGGGAAAGGTAGCCGCGGTCGAACTGCATGCCCTCGACGACGTCGAGCTCGCTCTCGAGGCTCTTGGCCTCTTCGACCGTGATCACGCCCTCGTTGCCGACCCGCTGCATGGCCTCGGCAATCATGTCGCCGATCGCCTTCTCGCCGTTGGCCGAGATGGTGCCGACCTGAGCGATCTCGCCCGAGTTCTTCACCTTCTTGGAGCGCTTGCCGATTTCCTCGATCACTTGGGCGACGGCCTTGTCGATGCCGCGCTTCAGATCCATCGGGTTCATGCCGGCGGCGACCGCCTTCATGCCTTCGCGCACGATCGCCTGTGACAGCACGCAGGCCGTCGTGGTGCCGTCACCGGCCACGTCGTTGGTCTTCTGGGCGACTTCGCGCACCATCTGCGCGCCCATGTTTTCGAACTTGTCCTCGAGTTCGATCTCCTTGGCGACCGTCACGCCGTCCTTGGTCGTGCGCGGAGCGCCGAAGCTCTTGTCGATAATGACGTTGCGGCCCTTGGGACCGAGCGTCACCTTCACGGCGTTGGCGAGCGTATCGACGCCTCGCATCATGCGGTCACGCGCGTCGGCGGAAAATCTTACAGTCTTGGCTGCCATGTTCTGGCTCCTGTCGAAATCGGTTCAGCAAACAAAGCGATAAGTAGCGGGGCACGCGGCTTACTTTTCGAGCACACCCATGATGTCGCTCTCCTTCATGATGAGGAGTTCCTTGGCGTCGATCTTCACCTCGGTGCCGGACCATTTACCGAAGAGCACCTTGTCGCCCTTCTTGAGGTCGATGGGGATCAGCTTGCCGGCCTCGTCGCGGCCACCCGGACCCACGGCGATCACCTCGCCCTCCTGCGGCTTCTCTCCGGCCGTATCGGGGATGAAGATGCCGCCAGCCGTCTTGGTTTCGGTGTCCGCGCGCTTGATGACCACGCGGTCGTGGAGAGGACGAAACTTCATTGTTGTTAAGCTCCAATGACGCTAGGCACCCACACATCGCGGGCGCCTCAAAAGCATGTTCTGGTGCGGGAGTTCGGGATTGGCACTCATTACGAGGGAGTGCCAATGCATGCCTTGGGTAGGCTTAAGTCGGCCTGGTGTCAAGAAATACTGCGGCGATTGAACCACAGCGAGGCTCACAATGGCCTGTTTGGTGGACCGGCATGCATGAGTTCTCGATGCCAATGGCGCTGCTTCGCCTCGCGTTAGCGATCTCAACACGATGATGAGCTTGGTGATATGACTTTAGAAATATGCTGAACCAAATCGACCTGCCCCGCGCCGACCTCAACCTGCTGGTCCTCTTCGAGGTCGTTCTTCAGGAACGTCACGTCGGCCGGGCGGCGGGGCGGCTGAATCTTTCGCCGTCGGCGGTCAGCCATGGCCTTGGGCGATTGCGGCGGCTTCTCAGCGATCCTCTGTTTCTCAGAACGCCCAAGGGCGTGGTTCCGACCGCACGCGCAACAGAGCTGGCAGAACCGATCGCGGAGATTCTGGCGCGCGTGCGAACCGTCGTATCGACAGCCGAGCCGTTTGATGCCGCCACGTCCAGGCGGCGGTTCACGATCGGTGCGCCTGATGCCGTCTCGGCGGTGATTCTGCCACCGCTGCTGGAGGCATTAAGCCGCGATACGCCTGGCATCGACATCGGCGTGCGCCAGATACTGCCTCCTCCGACAGTCATGGCGCTGGAGCATATCTGGCAGCCGGCACTCGACGAGCTGGACGCGCGCGCGACGGATATCGCCCTCATCCCGACCCGAGCCGTGCCGGCGCGATTTACCGCGCAGACGCTGTACGACGAGGACTTCGTCATCGCATCGCGTGCCGGCCACGCCTACAGCAAGTCGCCAACGCTGCCGCGGTTCTGCCAGATGCAGCATCTTCTCGTGTCTCTGACTGGCGACGCTCGCGGCTTTGTGGATGACGCTCTCGCCAAACGCGGTGCGGCGCGACGGATCGCGCTGACGGTGCCGAACTTCATGATGGCGCTTGCGGTGCTGGCGGAGACAGATCTCATTGCTGCGTTGCCGCGTCAGCTCGTAACGATGCATGGCCCGCGCTTCGGCGTCGTCGGTACGAAGGCGCCGATGCCGCTGCCCAGCGATCCGATCCACGCTGTGGCATCGAAGGCTGCCATGATGGATGCCGGAGTGGCGTGGCTGTTCGATGTTCTGCGGGAGATCGCCCCAGGCAAGCGCGTCGGGAGCCGGAAGCGTTAGACGGCGTTGCGCAGGCGTGGATCGAGGGCGTCCCGAATGCCATCGCCGAGCAGATTGAAGGCCAGCACGGTGAGCGTGATGGCGAGCCCGGGAAACAGCACGAGCCACCAAGGCGGTACGAGCCCGGAGTTCAGGGCATCAGACAGCATGTTGCCCCAGGTTGGGCTCGGGGGCGGAATGCCGACCCCGAGGAAGCCGAGCGAGGCCTCGATGACGATGGCAACGCCCAGGTGCGTGGTTGCGAGAATGAGATAGGGAGCGACGCACTGCGGCAGGATATGCCGGAACATGAGCCGGCGGTTGGAGGCGCCGAGGCCGCGGGCGGCTTCCACGTATTGCATTTCCTTCAGGGACAAGACCACGGACCGGATGACGCGTCCGCCGAACGGAATGCGCGTGATGGCGATCGCCACGATCACCGTCCAGGTGCCGGCGCCGAGCGCCATGGCGATGGCCATGGCTAATATCAGATCCGGAAACGACTGCATGAACTCGATCAGGCGCTGGCTGATGAGATCGAAACGTCCGCCGAAGAACCCGCACGCCAATCCCCAAAGCGCGCCAAGCGTCGTTCCGAACAACACCGCAGCGAATGCGACCATCAACGATGTGCGGCTGCCGTGGATGACCCTGCTCAGGGTATCGCGCCCCACCTGGTCTGTGCCGAACCAGTTCTTTTCGCTCGGCGGCTTCGTCATCGCCCGGAAGTTGGACTTCAGGGGATCGTGCGGAGCGAGCACAGGCGCGCAAACCGCCATGACGACGATGGACGCCGCAACCAATCCCCAGAACGCCGACATCGGCGAGCGGCGCACGAACGAAAGGAAGCCTTCACGTATGCGCTGCCAGATCGAGGGCCTGAACGTGACAGGTGGTGCCACGCTTCCGGGATGGGTTGCCGTCATTGATACCGGATCCTCGGGTCGAGCCAGGCGATGACGACATCCACGACGATGTTGAGCAGCACAAAAACGCATGCGTAGAGAAACACCAGGTTCTGCATGACGAAGACGTCACGCTCCTTCACCGCGATGAACATCGCGTCGCCGAGGCCCGGCGCGCCGAAGGCACGCTCGACCGGAATCGAGCCCGCCAGCACAAAGCCGAGCAGAATGCCCGAGAGGGTGATGACCGGCAGCAGGGCGTTCGGCAACGCATGTAAGGCGATGACGAGACGGCCCGACAGACCCTTCGCCCGCGCGGTGCGGACATAATCCTCGCGGATGACCTCGAGCAGGCTGGAGCGCGCCATGCGCGCGATGTAGGCCGCCTGGCCCAGACCGAGGACGATGGCCGGGCCGATGACGATCTGCAGATTGAGAAGCGGGTCCGAGAAGAAGGGTGCCCCGGTGAGCGGCGCGCGATAGCCGAACCAGAACAGCAGAGCGAGAACGATCAGGATGCCGAACCAGAAGCCCGGAACGGCAAGGAACAGGATGGAGAAGAAACGCGTGACATTATCCCAGACGCTGTTGGGCTTGAGCGCGCTGACAAGGGCTACCGGAATGCCGACGAGCCAGGAGAACAGCACGGAGAGAAATGCGATCTGCGCCGTGAGGGGTGCGCGGCGCGAGATCATGTCCGCGACGCTTTCGGCTCTGAAGAACGAGCGGCCGAATTCGCCGCGGACAACGTCCCCGACCCAGGCGAGATATTGCTTCCAGAGCGGATCGGAGAGGCCCAAGTCCGCCATGTACATGGCCCGCTGCTCTTCCGTCAGCTTGGTGAACCCGTCGGGCCCGAAAAGTGCGACCAGCGGATCGCCCGGCAGCACGCGCATGATGACGAACACGACGATGGACACGCCGATGATCGTCAGCATTCCGAAGACGAGACGGCGCGCGATATAACTGATCATCGATCTTGACCATCGCGTTCAACGAGACGTATGGGCCGCCGGCCGCTTCAAGAGCGGCAAGGCGGCCCGACCTGAGAACGATCGTCCGGCTATTTGTCGAGCCAGAACGTGTCGAACCGAACCACGTCGTAGATGCCGAAATAATCGTTCGGCTTGTGTCCTTTGACGTAGTTGTACCAAACGTCGTTGATCTTCTCCCAGCAGATGGGGAAGACCGGCGGGTCCTGCTCCAGGATGTCCTCCGCCTGACGGATCAAGGCCAGGCGCTTCGCCGCGTCGATCTCGCCGTCGATCTGGGGCAGCAGCTCGTTGAACTTGGGGTTGTCCCAGTTGGCGTAGTTCTGCGGACCGTCCTTCTTGTACCAGGCATTGAAGTAATCGGACGGGTCGAGCAGCGTCGAGACGACGGCACCGATCGCCAGGCCGTAGTTCCCCGACTTGATGTCGTCGAACCATACCGACTCGACCACGACGCGCAGCTTGGTCTCGATGTTGAGCGCCTCCTGAAGCATGGCCTGGATGGCCTGGCTCCAGAGCTTGAAGGTCGGTACATCGCGCACGAGGATGTCGATGTCCTTCACACCATTACCGTAGCCGGCGGCGGCCATCAGTGCCTTGGCCTCCTTGATCGCGGCCGCAGAATCCTCTTGATACCCGACGCGCTTCCGGAGCTGGTCGATGGGTGTCGCGAAATCGGAGAAGGGATAGATGAAGCCGCCGACCATCATCGGCGCCACGTCCTTCACGACATTGACCAGAACCGCCTTGTCCAGCACAAGATGCACCGCGCGACGCACGCGTGGATCGTCAAACGGCTTTTTCTTGGCGTTGGGCCAGCAGCCCTGGATCACGCTCTGATAGTAGTTGAGGGACGACATGCCCTGCGTTTCTTTCGCCTTGCGCGCCGTGATGGGATCGACGATGCGCGCATAGTCCGTGCGTCCGGCCAGGACAGCGGATCCCAACTCCGACGAAAACGGCAGGCCGTGATAGAACTCGATGCCGTCGAGATAGGGGAGTCCCTTGTTCCAATACTTCTCGTTGCGCTCCATCACCCAGACTTCGTTCTCGACGCGGCGCTTGCTCTTGTAGGGGCCTGTGCCTGGGATATCGACGACGCGGCGCAGGTTGCCCTGGTAGTCCTCGAGCGTCTTTTTGCGGACGATGACGTTCCACCCGCTGGCGAACGCCGACATGATGAACTCGGGCGGTCTTGGCTGCGACAGCTTGAACTCGACGGTGTGCTTGTCGCGCGCATTGATCTCCGAGACCGCAGCGAACAGAACGCTGCGCGGGATCGAGATCCCCTGCGGCGGCTTGGAGATGCGATCGAACGTTGCTTTTACGTCCTCGGCGGTCAGCTCGGCGCCGTCGTGGAACTGCACGCCTTCACGCAGGAAAAACGTGTAGGTCTTGCCGTCAGCCGAGATCTTCCAGCTGTGAGCGAGATCGGGAATGATTGTCTTGCCGCTGTCGCGCGGGTCGCGCCGGATAAGATTATCAAACATGCAACCTTGGCAACCGAGGCTATTGATCGTGCCCGACTGATGGACGTCGAAGTGCGGGGGACGCGACGTGATGCCGTACTTCAGAACACCGCCGCGCTTCGGGTTGGGCTCGGGCGCCGCAAGCTGAAATTTGGTGCCGTCGAATTCCATCGGAACGGCTGCAACAGCCCAATCGGGCCGGAGCCCATAGGCTGCAGCCAGAGCAGCAGCGCTGCCCTTCAAAACGTCACGGCGATTGGGCCGGGACCACGGGTGGCGGATACGGGGCATGCGGGGTTCCTCCTTCGACTTTTGTTCTTTGCCGGCTTGCAGAGCTATGGTCTGTTGGTGCCAGGTCGCTTCTTTTTGCCGCAAGGCTACACGACGGCCGCAAGGGAGTAAACGCAAGTGTCTCAGGCGATGTCGACGCTGACCGACGCCCCGCGCCGAAGGGCCATGCAGGGCGACGCCGTGCTCGAAGTCGACAACCTCAAGACACATTTCTTCACGCAGGCCGGGACCATCAAAGCTGTCGATGGCGTGTCCTATTCCGTCCGCCGCGGGGAAACGCTGGGAGTGGTCGGTGAATCCGGTTGCGGGAAAAGTGTCACCGCACTGTCGATCATGCGGCTCGTCGTCAACCCTCCGGGCAGGATCGTCGGCGGGGCCGTTCGACTGGAGGGCGACAATCTCCTCGCGCTGAGCGAAACGGAGATCGAGAACGTGCGCGGTAATGACGTCTCGATGATCTTCCAGGAGCCGATGACGTCCTTGAACCCGCTGTTTACCGTGGGCCGCCAGATTGCCGAGGCTATCGCCCGGCATCAGAAGCTGTCCCGCAAGGATGCTTTCGACAAGGCGATCGACATGCTGCGGCGGGTTTCCATGCCCGAGGCCGAACGCCGGGCGCACGCCTTTCCCCATCAGATGTCGGGCGGCATGCGCCAGCGCGTCATGATCGCCATGGCGCTCTCGTGCAATCCAAAGGTGCTGATCGCCGACGAGCCAACGACGGCTTTGGACGTCACCATTCAGGCCCAGATCCTGGACCTCATGCGGAAGCTGCAGGAAGACTTCGGCACCGCCATTGTTCTGATTACGCACGACATGGGCGTCGTTGCCGAGAATGCCGACCGCGTCGTGGTCATGTATGCCGGCAAGAAAGTCGAAGAGGCGGCGTCCGAGGTTCTTTTCGATCAACCCGGCCACCCGTACACGAAGGGATTGCTCGGCTCCATTCCGCACCTTGACGATGCGGCCAGAGCCGGCCCGGCACGCCGCCGCCTCAACGAGATCAAGGGCCTCGTTCCCTCGCTGGCCCGGCTACCCAAAGGGTGCAGCTTCGCGCCGCGATGCAGCTTCGCGTCCGACCAATGCCTTAATTTCGAGCCGGCGCTGGAGGAGCACCGGCCGGATCATTTTATTGCCTGCTGGCATGCCGACAAGGTGCTGGGAGGCATGGCATGAATGCGGCCGCCGAGATCATCCAATCCGCCGCTACGCCGGTCATCTCCCCGCAAGGGGCGCCGCAACAGGCGCCACCGCTCGTTCAAGTGACGTCGCTCAAGAAACACTTTCCCATCCGTCAGGGATTTTTCTCGCGGGTCAGCGGACAGGTTCTCGCCGTCGATGGCGTCTCGTTCGACCTGCGCAAGGGAGAGACGCTGGGCCTCGTCGGCGAGTCCGGCTGCGGCAAGTCGACGGTCGGGCGGACGATCTTGAAGCTGCTGGAGCCGACGGCCGGTGAGATCAAGGTCGATGGCCGGGACATCACGCACCTCGATCCGCACGCGATGCTGGCGTACCGGCGTCGCCTGCAGATGATCTATCAGGACCCCTACGCGTCGCTCAATCCGCGCATGACCGCGGGCGAGATCGTCGCGGAGCCTTTCATCATTCACGAGGTGGGGGGCAGCACCAAGGAACGGACGGCGCTCGTCGCGAGCTTGTTCGAACGCGTGGGCCTGCGGCCAGAGCACATCAAGTCCTATCCGCACGAGTTCTCAGGCGGCCAGCGTCAGAGGATCGGGATCGCACGCGCGTTGGCGCTGTCGCCGGAGGTGATTGTCGGGGACGAGCCGGTCTCGGCGCTCGATGTTTCGATTCAGGCGCAGATCATCAACCTGCTGATGGATCTGCAGGACGAGCTCAAGCTCACCTATCTGTTCGTTGCGCACGATCTTGCCGTGGTTGAGCACATATCCCATCGCGTCGCGGTGATGTACCTCGGCCGCATTGTGGAGATGACCGACAAGACCACACTGTTCGCCCAACCACTGCACCCCTACACGGAGGCGCTCCTCTCAGCCGTCCCCATCGCGAAGACGAGCACAAAGCAGAGAAAGCGGATTATCCTCAAGGGCGATGTGCCGAGCCCGATCGATCCGCCGCCGGGGTGTCACTTCCACACCCGTTGTCCTTATGCGCATAAGCGCTGCAAGAGCGAGGCCCCGACCCTGCGACTGGTGACGCCCGACCATTGGGCCGCCTGTCATCTGCACGATGCAGGGCCGTCCTTCCCCCTGGCCAGGCCAGCAGATGCGCTCGCCTGAGCATTAACCGCTCGTCAGCAATGTCGGCGTGAGAAGATTGGCCAGGATTTTCGCGGCGGCGATTTCCTTGGGTCCGTAGCTGTTGGCGAGCCCGCAGCAATTCAAGGTGCCGAGGCGCCGGCCGGCGTGGCGGATCGGTGCGTTGAGCACGGCGCCTGCGCCGAGACTGAAAATCAGCTCGTGATCAGGGAAGGTGCGCTTCACCTCCTCCTCGTTGGCGGCGAGAAAGATTTCACCACTCGCCGACAGGCTGTCATCCCTGTTGATGGTCTTGAGCTGTTTGCGGCCGCCGACGGGATAGGTCTTCATGTCGCTTGAATACACGCGCTCGACCTCCTGCGTGTCCTCGACGAAGCGCAGCACCGTCAGAAGCTTGTAGCCGACGGTCTCGCGCACAAGGGCATCCACCTTGGCATAGACCTGCATGGGATCGGTCGCCGCGGCGGACAACGTGCAAACGGCGGCGATGTCCTCAGTGGTGAGCGCGCGTAGAGACTGGCTCATGTCGTAGCTCCAGTTTCGGGATGGCAGGGCGGGATGCATCAGGTGCTCGGGAATAAGGCCCTTGGTGTGGTAGCGCAGGATCACGAGCGAGCATACCAGCAGGCGACTTTGACCTTGCGGCGCCCCATATACGGGCGTGGATGGATCGTCGCCACCGTGCAGCGCCACCCGGCCTGCAGAACGTCACTTCGCGAACTGCCAGCCGCCGTCAACGAACAGCGTCTGGCCGGTGACGAAATCGGATGCTGGGCTGGCGAGGAAAACCGCAGCTCCGACCATGTCCTCGGGTATGGCCAGCCGGCCCAGGGGGATCCCTTTGCGCAGATATTCCGCGCGGGCCGGATCGGCGGCGAGCCGGCGCTCGATGGTCGGCGTGAGCGTCGCGGTTGGCGCCATGGCGTTGACGCGGATGCCTTGCGGCGCCCACTCGACGCCCAAGGCGGCCGTGAGATGGCCCACACCTGCCTTGGCTGCGCAATAGGCGCTACGGCCCGCGCCGACCGTGGCGGCCCAGGTCGAGCTCATGTTGATGATCTTGCCGTAGCTCTTGGTGACATGGCGCGGCCGAAGGCCTGGCAGGCCAGGAAGGTGCCGCGCAGATGGATGTTGTGCACCGTGTCCCACTCCTCGACGGTGGTATCGAACGCGGCACGCACGCCGCCTCCGCCCGCGGAGTTGACGAGGATTGTCGGCACCGTTCCGCGATCGAGGATAGCGACAGCAAACCGCGTGATGCTGGCGGGATCGGCAACGTCGACCTCGGCGACTGAGGCGACGATCCCGGCCGCCGATGCCTGCCGCTGCGTGTCGGCCAGGCGTTCCGTACTGCGGCCGCCAAGCACGACATCGGCTCCGGCATTGGCGAGGCCGATGGCGATGGCGGCGCCGATGCCCTGCCCCGCGCCGATGATGACAGCCGTCTGTCCGCGCAGATTGAAAAGAT
>JBKKCB010000288.1:0-6868 GCA_046713545.1 Hyphomicrobiaceae bacterium
CTGATCGAGGACAAGCCCATCCGCTTCGGCACCTACGCGCCCAAGAACTTCGACGAGGATTTTCGCGGCACGGTCACGATCCGCGAGGCGCTGGCGCAGTCGCTCAACATTCCGGCGGTCAAGGTACTGGCCGCTGTCGGTCCGGTGCGGCTGGTCAACCGGTTGCGGCGGCTCGATCTGACGGCGGCGCTGCCGAACAGGAGCGAGGCGACGCTGGCGATCGCGCTCGGCGGCATCGGCATGCGGTTGAAGGACCTTGCGACCATCTACGCGACGCTGGCGCGTGGGGGCGAAGCCGTCGCGCTGACGCATCATCGCCGTACGCCTGAGCCTGGTGCACGCCGCAGCGCGGCTCGGCGTCTCCTCACGCCGGCGGCGGCCTGGTACATCGGCGACATCCTCAAGGATGCGCCGCCGCCTGCGAACGCCAAGAGCGGCGGCATCGCCTACAAGACGGGGACGTCCTACGGCTTCAGGGATGCATGGGCCGTCGGCTTCGATGGCCGCCATACCATTGCAGTGTGGGTGGGCCGGCCGGACGCCACGGCAACGGCCGGTCTGACCGGGCGCGGCGTTGCGGCGCCGATCCTTTTCGACGCGTTCGCGCGCCTGGCCGAACGGCCTGCGCCATTGGCGGCAGCGCCGTCCGGCGTGCTGCGCGTGGCGGGTGGTGCACTGCCGCCGCCGCTGCGCCGGTTCAGGGAGGGGGCCGACGATATTGCAGCAGGTCCCTATCTTGAACCTGCCGTGCAGATTGCGTTCCCACCCGATCGCGCCGAACTCGAAGGCGACGATGACGAGCCGCAGCCGGTGGTGCTCAAGGCCGAGGGCGGCGTGCTGCCGCTGACGTGGCTCGCCGACGGCAAGCCGATCGGTTCCGATCCAGCGCGGCGAGACCTCGCCTGGCAGCCGGAAGGGCGAGGCTTCGTGCGCATTTCCGTCATCGATGCGCGTGGCCGCTCCGATCGCATCGAGATCCGGCTGCGATAGGTTCCAAGCGGCGCCCATGTCGCAGGCGTCAGCATCGCAATTGCTCTCAGTGCGATGCTATTGGTGGCTGCGCGGCTGCCTGGGCCGCGCTAGGTTGATCGTCGTCAAAAAAACCGCCGCAATGTTGCTGGCGCCGCCGCTGGAATGGAGACGCCTGCAATGACCCGGTCCTACGCCCCGACGCCGGTTGTGTTGCAGCCGGCGCAGGATCGCGGACACATCGGGGATCGGCTGGCGGCGGCCCTGGCGGCCATCGTGCTCTCGCTTTGGGTGTGTCATGTGATGCTGGCGGAGAACGCCAACTCCGATCCGGCCGTCGCGCAGCAAGCGGACGCATCGGATGCCAAGGACCCATCCATATCCCGGCCGCAGCGCGAATATGTGATCGCGGGATATGGGGGCGCGCCTTATACGCATCCAAGCGACGTGCATTTCAGCAAGCCCGGCGTCACGGACCTGACGGCACGCGGCGTAAACTGGGAAGGACGCCCGTTCAAAAGCCCCGTTTATTATGGCATCCGCACGTCGACATGGTCCCGCAGCAGTCCGTTCGGCGCGATGCTCGATTTCACGCACTCCAAGACCATTTCGCAGCGCGAGCAGGAGATCGACCTGTCGGGCACGCGCAATGGTCAGCGTATGCCGGACAGGGCGAAGGTCGGCGATATCTTTCATCACTTCGAATTCAGCCACGGGCACAATACGCTGGTCCTCAACGGCCTCGTGCGGCTCGCCGATCTTGCTCCGCATTTCGGCCCTTACGTTGGCGGAGGTTTCGGCGTTGCTCTTCCGCACACCGAGGTGGAGTTTAAGGGCGACGGCACGCGCACCTACGAATATCAATACGTCGGCCCGGCCGCGCAGGCGATGATCGGGATTGAACTCCGGCTGCCGCGCGTGTCGCTGTTCGTCGAGTACAAGTTCACGATCGCGCACTATGAAGCGCCCATGACGCAGCGGAGCGGCGGCTGGTTTCCCGGGGATTTCCTGCGCCAGATCCAAGGCTATTGGCGCGGCGAAATTCCGCCCGGAGGCTTCCTTTCGACGACGCTTGCCAGTCATCAGGTGGCTGCCGGGCTCGGGGTCCGCTTCTCGCCGCTACCCTGAGTCAGTGACGGTCAGCTCGCGCCACCGTTGCCGCGGTTAAATCCATTCGCTGATGGTGCCGGTGGGGTCATGCGCGCGCGCAGCAATCCCGCCGCGCGTGCGTCGGCGCTGGGGAGGGAGCGGGAGACGATTTCCGTCGGCTGATTGACTGTATCGGCCGTGACGTCACGGAACCAGTCGCCGAGAAAATCAAGAAGGACCCTGAGCTTCGGGAGAATGTATTTTGATTTGGGATACAGCGCCCAGATGGCCGAGAACGCGGCAACGTCATAGTCGGGCAGAACGCGGCACAACGCGCCTGATTTGATGAACGGCGCCACGCGCAGCTCCGAAGTCCGGATCAGGCCATGGCCCTCCATCGCCGCATGCCGCAGCAGATCGCCATTGTTCGATTTCAGCCGGCCGCTCACGCGCACGGCGATTTCCCGCCCGTTGCGCCCAAACGTCCATTGCGAGACATCGCCGAGCACCAGACACGAGTGATCGGCCAGCTCCTCGGGAGATGCAGGTATGCCGTACTTCATCAGATAGGCGCTGGAACCGGCGATGATCTGCCGATCCGGTGCAAGACGTTTGGCGATGAGATTTGAGTCGAGCAGCGCTCCGGTCCGCACGACCACGTCGTAGCCTTCTTCCTGAAGATTGACGATGCGGTCGCTCAGGTCGATATGCACTTCGATGTCCGGATAGATCTGCATGAATGCGCAGATCGCCGGCTCGATGAACCGGCTGAGGCTGGCCGGCGCCGAAATCTTTATCCGCCCCTTGGGCTGGTCGACGTTGGCGCTGACGGCGGCGCGCGCGCCTTCGATTTCGGCAAGAATGCGCTCGACGTGCGTCAGAAATTTTGCACCCTCCTCCGTAATGCGGATCGAGCGCGTGGTGCGATCGAACAAGCGTACACGCAACTCGTCCTCTAGGGCCTGAATGCGCTTCGAAATGGTACCTGGTGTCAGCCCCAGTTCCGTACCGACAGCGGACAGGTTCTGCACCGCGGCGACGCGGGCAAAAATACACATGTCCTGGATATCCATTTCCCTCTACCTCGACAGGCTTGAGCAGGCGCACGAAATCCGTCGCACCTCCGCTCTGATTACCCGCACATTTCCGATTGATTGAAACGCATGGCCGCCCCGCCGACTGCACTGTAGCCGGGCATCGAACCATGTCAATTGCAACAGTGGTGCGATAGCTCAGTCCAGCGGCGCAGGATTAATCCCGGGACTGGCGCTATCAAATGTGCGCCACGTCCGACCGGTTGCTTCAGAAACGCCGCAGCAGGCGCTCGATGTAGTCCAGTTCGAGCAGCGGCCGCGTCGGCTCGCCCAGCCGGCGCCGCAGCTCTTCCAGAATCTCGCGTGCACGCTGCACGTCGATCTCGTCGGGAACCTTGACGGATGTTCCAAGATCGGGACCTTCCGTATGCTGCGGACGGCCGAGGGGATCGAGCGGCGCATCCGATGCGCGTCCGAATTGCTGCGGCATCTGCCGCAACATCTGTTCGGCCATCGATTGCGCGCCCTGGCGCAGTTGCTCGAGCGCCTTTTGCTCTTCCTGGCCGGCGCGATCGAGATCGCCTTGGCGCAGCGCCTGCTCGGCATCCCGCATCGACCGCTCCGCGCCGTCGAGTTGCTGCGGGGCGCGCATGCCAAACTTCTGCATGCCTTCACGCATACGGCCGAGACGGTCCCTGAGCTCGCTCTGGCGCCGGCTGAGCTCGCCGGGAGACATATCGCCCGGGCGTTGTTGACCGCGGCCCTGCCCCTGTTGCTGGCCCTGGCGTTGGCCACGCTGGCCTTGCTGTCCGCGTTGGCCGCGCTGCCCTTGCTGACCGCGTTGTCCCTGTTGCCCTTGTTGACCCTGCTGTCCTTGTTGTCCCTGCTCGCCCTGTTCGCCAGCGTCGGCTTCGTCCTGGCGCTGTTGCTCGCTGAACGTATCGTCAAGGAGCTCCTGCTGATTGCCGATGATCTTTCCGAACTCGTCCATCATCTGCATCATCTGCTGGCCTTGCCGGCCCTGCTGACGGGCCATCTTGCCCGACTGCAGTTGCTCGAGCAGATCGCGCAGCTGGCTCAGCATCTGCTGCGCCGTATCGCGCGAGCCCTGACGCGCCATGTTCTCGATGTCGCGCATCATGCGTTCGAGATCCTGTGGCCTGATCGTCTGGTTCTGTGCCATGCCCGGCGGCATTTCCATGGGCGGCTGGCCTTCGGCCTGCTTGGCGAGCTGCTCCATGAACTGAGCCAGCGCCTGCCGCAGCTCCTGCATCAGTTTCTTGATCTCTTCGTCCGACGCACCCTGCTCCAGGGCCTTGGCCAGATTCTCCTGCGCCTCGCGCAACCTGCGCTCGGCGTCGGAGAGATTGCCGTCCTCCAGCCGCAGGGCGACGTGCCAGAGCTGATCGACCACGCTCCTGACGCCCACGCGCGTCTTGTCGCGCTGCAGGCGCCAGTAGGCCGAGCGCAGGCCGAGGTAGGCGGCCTTGTCGGGGAAAAAGCCGTCAGGTTCGATCGAGATCGCCTCGATGGCGCGCAGCACCTGCGGGCGGCTGCGCGGATCTTCGACCAGGTAGCGCCTCTGCTCGACGATGGCGCGCGCAATCGGATTGTCGAACCGCCGCTGCGGCAGGATGAATTCAAAGGGCTCGCTCTTGCCGACCTGATTGGCCTGGTCCTTGGCGGACAATGTCAGGCGCACGCGAACGCCGGCCCAGGGATGCCCGGCGAGCTCATGATAGCTCGAGGATTCGGCCTGTTTGGCGCTGGCGCGCGGCAGGCGCAGGGACAGCACGGGCGGCCGCTCCAGCGGCGGACGCGGCCCTTTTCTCGCTTCCGGGCGCGCCCAGCTCTTGGCTGGATCTTCCGGCTTGGGCGGTGCGCGCGTGATGCGGCCCTCGGCGGACACGACGCCGTAATCGTCTTCCATCTTGTAGGTGAGCTTCAAGGCCCCGCGCGGCATGCGCTCGGGGTCCTTCGCCAGCGCGATGCGCGGCGGATGATCGGGAATGATCTTGAAGTGCCAGGGCTTGGCGCCAGATACACCGGCCACGCTCACGCTGCCGGTCGTGCGCAGCTCCAAACGGGCCTCGGCCGTTTCGCTTGCCGGTTGCGACGAACCCTGCGCCGCCTCTTGCTGCGCCTTGGCCTCGATCCGCTCTGCCGGCTGTCCGTCCGGCGTGACCTCGAGGGCGAGACGGCCGGCGCCCGGTCCGCTGGCACGTACGACGAGTACGCTGCGATCCGGCACCTCGAAGCGTTGATCCTCGGCATTCGCCGCGCTGCCGAGCGGGCGCGAGCCGTCCGCCAGCATGATGGGCGCGCGTCCCGTGTGGGCCGGCGGGGTCACCCAGGCGTCGAAGCGCATGTCGACGCCGATCGTGCCGCCGAAACGGAAGGAGGCACGCAGTCTGTCGGCCGCGCTGTCGCCGACGATCACGGTCAGCACGGTGACGCCGATGAGCAGGAGCGCGCGCAGTGCGATGGGATCGGCCCGGTCGGTGCGCGGCGAGGGCGGGCCCACTCGGAGCTTGGCCAGCAGCGCCTCGAGGCGGCTTTTGTGAGCCGTCCAAAGGGCTGCCGTCGCGGGATCTGCAGCCGACGAGCCCGTAAGGTTGTCTTCGTAGGACGACGCAGGCCTGTGCGGCACGGCCGAGCGCAGTTCGATGCGCCGGATGGCATCTTCACGACTGGCGCCGGGCGTTCGCGCCAGCCAGGCCAGAACGCCCAGAGCGGCGACGGCAAACGCCGCCAGCAGCAGCTTGTGCCCGATGTCGCCCAGGTGAGGCCACACGCCCGCCAGTGAGACCGTGACGAACAGCAGCGCCAGTCCGATCAGGGCCCAAAGACGCGGCCACAGCTGCTCGAACTGCAAGGCCCAGCGGCTCAAGCGTACCTTGCGCTCGAAAATGCCCTCTGGCCGGGAACGCGAAAGTCCTGCGTCTATCGACATGCGGCCACCTTAACATGGGCTGCGGTCAGGAGCCCAATTTTTGCCTGCAATTCTGATCACTTGCTATTTACCAAACGGTCGCAAGCGAGTTGGGCGCAATCACGGCACGTGGTGGAACAGGCGTCTCAGGCCAGCCACGCCGGCATGCGATCGAGCCCGATCAGATCCTCATAGCTCTGACGCGGACGGACCACGGCAAACTCGGCTCCCCGCACCAGCACCTCGGGAACCAAGCGGCGCAGATTGTAGGTAGCCGACATGGCCGCGCCGTAGGCCCCTGCGGTCATGAACGCAAGAAGCTGGCCGGGGTTCGTTCGCGGCAACTCGCGATCGACGCAGAAAGTGTCCCCCGATTCGCAGATCGGGCCAACCACGTCGTAACGCTGGCGCGCGGCGCCGGGCTCGGTGACGGGCCAGATCTCGTGGTAGGCGTCATACATGGCCGGGCGGATGAGATCGTTCATGGCCGCATCCACGACCAGGAAGGTCTTGGCCGGCCGGCTGTTCAGATACAACACGCGGGTGACGAGGATGCCGGCGTTGCCGACAATCAGGCGTCCGGGCTCGAAGGCGAGTTCCACGTCCAGGCCCGCGAACGTCCGGTTCACCATGGCGGCATAGGCGTGGATGAGGTCGGGGCCGTGCGCGAAATCCTGCGGTATGTCATAGGGAATTCCCAGGCCACCGCCGAGATCGAGCCATTCGACCGGCAGGCCCTGGCCTTTCAGCCGCTCGGCGAGGCTGCGCATGCGCGTGAACGCTGCCTCGAGGTCATCGAGCGCCATGATCTGGCTGCCGATGTGGACGGCGAGCCCAACCATGC
>JBKKCB010000289.1:0-8227 GCA_046713545.1 Hyphomicrobiaceae bacterium
CATGAAGCGATCCCACCGCCGCACTGGCAATGTAGAGAAATCCGCCTGAAGCAAATGCCAACAACCCCGGATGCATATGCCAAGTATTCCACGATTCGTGCTCGCACAGCGAACGGCAGATCCAAACGCTGTGCGAGCACGCTATCGCCAGGGCGCAATCAATAGGGTGAAGGGAATACACACCAACCAAATCAACGCCGCAGACGCGCGCCGCCCGCGAGATGGACTGCCCATTTCACAGAGCGGCGACGCACAATCGGGGATCAAAGACCCCAGTACGGCGGTGCATTGTAATGCTTGTGGACTTTCGTCTCCCAATCGCGATCACCCCATGAGTCATCGCTGAATTGAGGTGCATCTTTAAGTTGTGCCTCGGTGATGTTGGTGCGGTAGCCGCCCAGCGACGTATCATACTTCAGAGTTGGCCACGGCACGGGATAGTGACTATGGCCAAGGCCGAGAAAACCGCCAAAACTCATAACTGCGTACGACACGTTGCCGGATGTTTTGTCGATCATCAGGTGATCGATCTCGCCGATTTTGTCAGCGCCAGGCCCATAGACTGTCGTCCCCTCAACGTCCTCGCTCGATATCATGCTGTGGTTCGGGTGAACGGTAGCTGTGGCCATGAGAAGCTCCTTTCCAAATGTTGGAAAAGCAACGCGCGACCATGCTGGCCGTTCCTCAGCGAGGGCCTGCTATTCCTTGGGGCGGTCTCGAAATAAATCCAGAAGCCGCGTCAGCAAATCTCGCGATCTTGCCCTGATATCCCGTCCTGCTTGATCAGCGCAGGGAGATCGGGAGATTGATCCGATTGCGGCGGCTCCTGTTGGGCTGATGATGGTGTGTCCTTCTTGGGATTCCCATCCCGCAGATCCATAGGCCCTGTCCCCGCTCAAATTTGCCCGTGGGGCTCGGCCTCCACGGATCACCCCCGTAGACGGCGCTCAAATGCGGTGCCCCGAATTGGCAAGCGCTATCTGCCAACCTCTACAATCCCGCGACGGGTGCGAGGTTCCCAATTCATATGCGTGGGGTGGTGCAAATTCTCCGGACGACTATTGCCTCGGTCCAGATGGCGGTGCCTGAGCCGGCCAAGAGCCGGAACCGCCCGGCGCGTTCAATTTACGTTCGTCGCGACGATCACCCGGCGGGCTTTCCGAACCTTTGCGCCACGTATCAGGCGAAGTGCCGGCAGATTTGGCTGCCTTGGCTCTCTCATAGAGGGGTTGCACATCCTTCAGGTGATCCTTGATCAACTGAATCCGGGATTCACCCGACGGGTGTGTCGACATCCACTGCGGCGGCGAACCCTTGGCGGCTGCACTCATCTTTTCCCAGAGTGTCACGCCCGCGGCGGGGTCGTATCCGGCGCGTGCCGCCAGTTCCATGCCGACAAGATCCGCCTCCCGCTCATCATCTCGCGAGAATTTTAGTGTCAGAAGATTTGAGCCGGCAGCGCCAATGACGTCACCACCCTGCCCGAAAATCAGCAGACCAACGATGCGCCCCGTGATGCTCGTCAGCGTTGTCTTCGCCGCGCGCTCGCGCGCATGCTCGCGCAAGGCGTGGGCAATCTCGTGGCCCATGATCATAGCCACCTCGTCGTCGGTGAGGCGGAGCTGGTCCAGAATCCCAGTGAAGAATACGATCTTGCCACCCGGCATGCAGAACGCGTTGATGTTGCGCGACGCCAGCGTGACCACCTCCCATCGCCACTCTTTGGCTCGCGGGTTCCATTTGTCGGCGTGCGGGAGGATATCGCCTGCGATCCGGCGCAATCTTTCATTCTGAGGATGGTTAGGGGGCAGCAAGGCTCGCTTCGATTCCGCTTGCGTCTTGAGCTGACCGAACTGCAGCGTCGCGGCCTTTTCGATTTTCTCTGCGGACACCAACTTGCGCAAAAAAGACGGATTGCCGACCTTGACTCCCTCTTCGGGCTCGCGCGCCAGCGCGACGGACAGCGATGCCATGAGCAGAGCGGTCAGTGTGACCGCGATCCACGATTTGCGCATTATGACGGCTCCGCAGCTCTGCCCCGAGGACCACCCCTCCGTAAGGCTGGCAAAGCTACTCCATATAGTGCTCGAAGGACCAGCCGCCTTGCGGCGATGATGCCCGCTCATTCAAGATTTGATTGTCGTAGTATCTGGGACGAGCGCCCCAAGGAGCGTCGTTGAATGCCAGGTCAGGAAAAAACCTCCGTCAGAGTCCTCAGTGGCATCGGCGACGTGACTGCGGCCGAGTGGGATCGCGTCGCCGCCCCGCTCGGAACACCTACCAATCCGTTTGTTTGCCATGCGTTTCTAAAAGCGCTCGAGGATGCCGGCACGGTGTGCAGCCGGACCGGTTGGGTGCCGCAACATCTCGTTCTCGACGAGGGCGGTACCGTCACCGGAGCCATGCCCTGCTACCTGAAGTCCCACAGCAAAGGCGAATACATCTTCGACTACGGCTGGGCAGAGGCCTATGAGCGGGCGGGCGGCCAATACTACCCAAAACTCCAGGCTGCCGTGCCTTTCACGCCCGTGCCGGGTCGCCGCCTTCTTGTGCAATGCGGCGAAGGCGAGGAAGAACGTGAGCGCATACTGACCGCGGCCGCCATCGAACTTGCAGTCCGTCGCGGGGTTTCATCGCTGCACATCACGTTTGTTTCAGAGGGCGAGTGGACGCGCCTCGGACAACAGGGACTTCTGCAACGTACGGATCAACAGTTTCACTGGCAGAATGCGGGCTACCGCAACTTCGAGAGCTTTCTCGGAACCCTTGCGTCGCGCAAACGCAAGGCGGTGCGCAAGGAACGCGAGCAGGCCATGGCATCCGGCCTCACGATAGACTGGGTGACAGGCAGCGCGATTACAGAAGCCCACTGGGACACGTTCTTCAAATTCTACATGGATACGGGCAGCCGAAAATGGGGCCGGCCGTATCTCAATCGCGAATTCTTCTCGCTGCTGGGCCAAGCCATGGCCGACCGCTGCCTGCTCGTGATGGCGCGACGGGGAGCCCGTTATGTGGCCGGCGCTCTCAACCTCATCGGTGGAGATTGTCTCTATGGCCGCTACTGGGGCGCTGTCGAGCATCATCCGTGCCTGCATTTTGAGATCTGCTACTACCAGGCCATCGACTACGCCATCGCACATGGACTGCAGCGCGTCGAAGCCGGCGCTCAGGGCGAGCACAAACTGGCGCGCGGCTACATGCCGATACCAACGTATTCACTGCATTGGATCCGCGATCCAGGTTTCAGAAAGGCCGTCGCTCGCTATCTCGTCGAGGAGCGGTCGCAAATGCAGCAGCAGCGTGCCGCCCTCGCGGAGTATGGCCCGTACAGGAAATTAGAACCGGAATGACGGGTGAGCGATCCCAAATGTAGCCGCCACAATGACTTGACGGCAGGGTTTGCGACCGCTTAACAGGCCGGACAAATCGATGGGGTTTCACACTATGGCGTACGACGACACCAATATCTTCGCGAAGATCCTGCGTGGCGAATTGCCCGCGCAGAAAGTCTACGAGGACGGCGAAACGTTGGCGTTCATGGATATCATGCCGCGCTGTCAGGGCCACACGCTGGTCATCCCCAAAACGGCGGCCCGCAACATACTCGATGCTTCACCGCAGCAGATGACCGCGTGCCTGATGATTGTACAGAAGATCGCGCGCGCGTCGATGAAGGCGTTCGATGCTGATGGCGTGACGATCCAGCAATTCAACGAGCCGGCTGGCGGCCAGGTGGTGTTTCACATCCACTTTCACGTTCTGCCGCGGTGGGACGGCGTTAAACTCCAGCCCCACACGGGGCAAATGGAGAAGCCGGACGTGCTGGCAGCCAACGCGGAGAAAATCCGGCAAGCCCTTGGAGACTGAAGCCACACCAATCGACTCCCACGCAAAAAAGGCCCGCAGCAACTGCGGGCCTTTGACGTTTCCAAGCAGTCTTCGACCGCCGATAGCTACTCGTCCTTACGGCGAGGCACACTTGGCACCGCACCGGCTGGTTTCACGCGATCCTTGCGCTCCCTGGGCCCGGGCAGCGCTTTCTTGGGCGCGGCTCCGACGAGAGTGTCATCGGAGGTGTCATCGTCGCCGTCAACCTCCTCGTCGTCTTCCCTGGATCGCTGTGCCTTTGCCGGATCGGCAGGAAGATATTCGAAGGCCAGCTTCTTCTCGTCACCCTCGCCTTCGGTCAGCACGCGCACGATCCCGCCATGCTCGAGCTTGCCGAACAGCAACTCCTCGGCGAGCGGCTTCTTGATGTACTCCTGGATCACACGCGCCAAGGGCCGCGCACCGAACTTCTCGTCATAGCCCTTTTCAGCGATCCACTTGGCCGCCTGTTCCGAAAGCTCGATCGTGACCCCGCGATCGGCCAGCTGAGCTTCCAGCTGGAAGATGAACTTCTCGACCACCTTGCTTATGACCTCGGGCGGCAAGCCGGAGAACGCGATGACAGCATCAAGCCGGTTGCGGAATTCCGGTGTGAACAAGCGATTGATCGCCTCCTGGTCGTCACCCTCGCGCTTGGAGCGGTTGAAGCCTATTGCGGCGCGGGCAAGGTCGGCAGCACCCGCGTTGGTTGTCATGATCAGAATGACGTTGCGGAAATCGACCTGTTTGCCGTTGTGATCGGTCAACTTGCCATGGTCCATCACCTGCAAAAGGATGTTGAACAGGTCGGGATGCGCCTTTTCGATCTCGTCCAGCAACAACACGCTGTGCGGATGCTGATCGATACCGTCCGTCAACAGCCCGCCCTGATCAAAACCTACATACCCGGGAGGCGCACCGATAAGGCGACTCACGGTGTGCTTTTCCATGTACTCCGACATGTCGAAACGTAGGAGCTCGATGCCCATCAGCGCTGCAAGCTGCTTGGCAACCTCGGTCTTGCCGACACCCGTCGGTCCTGAGAACAGATAGGACCCGATCGGCTTTTCAGGTTCACGCAGGCCCGCGCGCGCCAGCTTGATCGCCGAAGACAGCGCCGTGATGGCCTGATCCTGCCCGAACACGAGCCGCTTCAGATCCTTCTCCAGGTTCGCCATCACGTCGGAATCGGACTTCGATACGGTTTTTGGCGGAATGCGCGCCATTGTGGCAACCGTCGCCTCGACTTCCTTGACGGTGATCTTCTTCTTCCGCTTGGCTTCGGGAACAAGCATCTGCGATGCGCCCGTCTCGTCGATCACATCGATCGCCTTGTCGGGCAGCTTGCGATCGTGAATGTACTTGGCCGACAGCTCGACCGAGGCCTTGATGGCCTCGTTGGTGTACTTGAGCTTGTGGAACTCCTCGAAGTAGGGCTTCAGGCCCTTCATGATCTCGATGGAGTCTTCGATCGAAGGCTCCTTCACGTCGATCTTCTGGAAGCGGCGAACGAGAGCGCGATCCTTCTCGAAGTGCTGCCTGTACTCCTTGTACGTCGTGGACCCGATGCAGCGCACCGTGCCCGACTGCAGCGCCGGCTTCAGCAGGTTCGAGGCATCCATGGCACCGCCGGACGTCGCCCCCGCGCCGATCACCGTGTGGATTTCGTCGATGAAGAGGATGGCGCCCGGATAGTTCTCGATCTCCTTCATCACAGCCTTGAGGCGCTCCTCGAAGTCGCCGCGATAACGCGTGCCCGCCAGCAGCGCGCCCATGTCGAGCGAAAAGATCGTGGAATCCCGCAGAACCTCCGGCACTTCGCCGCGGATGATCTTGCGCGCAAGGCCCTCGGCAATCGCGGTCTTGCCAACGCCGGGATCGCCGACGAACAACGGATTGTTTTTCTGGCGGCGGCAGAGCACCTGGATCGTGCGCAGCACTTCGTTCTCGCGTCCAATCAGTGGATCGATGCGGCCATCGCGGGCCTTCTTGTTGAGATTGACGCAATATGTGTTGAGCGCATCGGCACTCTGCTTCTTTTCGCCGGTTGCACCCTCATTATTGCCGTTGCCCTCTTCATCGACGCCGCGCACAGGCCGCGGCTCCGTCATGCCGGGCCGCTTGGCGATGCCATGGCTGACGTACTGCACGGCATCGAAGCGCGTCATGTCCTGCTCTTGCAGGAAGAACGCGGCGTGGCTTTCGCGCTCCGCGAAAATCGCAATCAGGATGTTGGCGCCCGTCACCTCCTCACGCCCTGAAGACTGAACGTGGACGACGGCGCGATGCACGACGCGCTGGAAGCCGGTGGTCGGCGCCGCTTCGGTGTGGCCCTTGATGACCAGTCCCAGCAATTCCTGATCAAGATAGTCGGTGATGCGGCGCCGAAGGGTATCGACCTCGACGTTGCAGGCGCGCATGACCGCAGCCGCATCCCTGTCATCAAGGAGCGACAGCAGAAGATGCTCGAGCGTCGCATACTCGTGGTTGCGCTCGTTGGCATACTCCAGAGCGCGATGAAGCGCGGATTCCAGACTTTTTGAGAAGGATGGCACGTGTTTGACCTATTCCTTTTCCATAGTGCACTGCAGCGGATGTTGATTCTGGCGCGCGAAGTCCATCACTTGGGCCACTTTGGTCTCGGCGATCTCGTAGGTGAAGACGCCGCAGACACCGACTCCCTTGTGATGCACATGCAGCATGATGCGCGTCGCCTCTTCGCGGCCCTTGTTGAAGAACCGCTCGAGGACGTGCACCACGAACTCCATGGGCGTGTAGTCATCATTCAGCAGCAGTACCTTGTACAGACTTGGCCGCTTCGTCTTCGGCCGCGTTTTCGTGACAAGCCCCGTCTTGCCCTCGTCGTCGCCCCGCGAGCCGTTTTTGCCTGCCATCAATTTAGGTTCATCGTAATCAGCCATGGGCTCCCTGCGCCCTCATTCGATGCGATTCTCGACCCGTCGCCAAACAGCGCCGTATATGCCTATCTTAGCGACAGTCCAACGATGACGGCAAACATGCAGTCGTCCCGAAACTGCAGGTGGACACTCTGCTCGCGCCGGCTGCAGGGCCCGATCACATGTGGGCTCGCTTTGGGATAAAAAAAAGGCCCGGCTGTTGTGCCGGGCCTGCTTGATCGAGGATAACCGCAAAGGACCCGATCAGCGTCCGTTCTGCAGTGCTCGCTCCACAGGCCGATAGGCTTCCTTTGCAAGCTCGGCGTACATACCGCCGATCTTGGTGAGCTGATGCATGTACTCATCGTAGGCGCGCTTGGCATAGGTGGTCTGAATCTCCATCACCTGCTCGATGGAGCGGGAGGAGACCAGTTTCTCGAACGTCGCGGAACTGTCCTCGAAGGAGCGCTTCGTATAGTCCGTCATTTCGGCTGCAATGGCCTGCCAGCCCTTGTTCCACTCGCCAAACACCTTCATCGCAGCGTCGACATTGGTCTGGCCGAGCTTCTGGAAGTCTTCGAAGGGTTTCATCTCAAATGGTTTCATCATGGCGCTGGCTCCTGGGGCGCGGGGGGACGGGGAAAGATGCAGCTGCACGGGTACCGTCATAATAGTTAGGTGCATCGCACAAATTGTCAACATCTGCTCGCTGCATCGCAGCATAAAAATCCTTAACCACGTCGCTTTACCAGACCCAAAGTCTCTCCGGTTACCCTAACGGGTGACAAGAAATGACGAGCTTCAGGCAGTACGCCCAAAGGTCGCCCAAAAGGCGTGGGCCTATGGCGGAGGGCTCCAACGGCGCGCCGAACGGCCTCACCGAGGCTGAAAAAGGCGCGCCGATCAAGTGATGGCACGGGAAGCGTTGGGTTGGACAGGATGACGCTGAGGGATAGATCGCACCCGGTACGTGGATCGGGCGCGCGCGGCATTTTAGCCATTTTGGCCGTCTGCATGACGTTCGGCGCGCTCACGGCAGCGCCCAGCCAGCCTTTGGCGGGCGGGCGTCACGCCGCGCTCATCATCGACGCCAACAGCGGCCGCGTTCTGCACGCTCAATTCGCCGACGAGCCGCGGTATCCGGCATCGCTCGCCAAGATGATGACGTTGTATATCGTGTTCGAGCAGCTCCAGCAGGGCCGCTTGATGCCGTCGACCCGCATCAAGATTTCCGAGAATGCAGCCAGCACGCCGCCCTCCAGGCTGGATCTGGACGCCGGCAGCGAGATCACCGTCAGCGATGCGGTCAAGGCGCTCATCACCAAGTCCGCGAACGACGTGGCGGTGGCGGTCGCCGAGCATATTTCCGGCTCCACGGAGAAATTCGCCGCCCTGATGACGCAAAAGGCGCGCGCCCTCGGCATGGGATCGACGGTCTTCAGAAACCCCCACGGCCTTCC
>JBKKCB010000290.1:0-5910 GCA_046713545.1 Hyphomicrobiaceae bacterium
TCGGATGACTTGATCGTCCAGCCGGCATACTCCGGCATGCCCAGCCCCTTGGACTGCACCCACACCAGCGCGAAATTGGCGCGCGAGGCCCGGATCGCCGTATCGCCCTCATCGAGCAGCGCCACGCGCTCGCCGCCGCGCGCCAGCCCCCACGCGATGGATGCGCCAAGCAGCCCGCCCCCCACCACGGCGACGTCGAACTCGCGCTGTTGCGCCGTCGCCATCAGCGTTCTCCCGTGCCGCGCCCGACCAGCAGCCGCTCGAGGCCGTAGATGCGATCCATCACCACGAGCGCCACCACCGTCGCCGCAATCACGCTCGCCGACACCGATGTCACCAGCGGATCGATGTTGTCTTGGATGTAGAGGAACATGCGCACGGGCAGGGTCTCGGTGCCCGGCGCCGCGATGAACACCGTCATCGTCACCTCGTCGAACGAGGTGATGAACGACAGCGCCCAGCCGCTCGCCAGCCCGGGTACGATCAGCGGCAGCGTGATGCGCTTCAGCACCGTCCACTCGGACGCGCCGAGCGAAATGGCCGCCTGCTCGATGCGTGGATCCATGCCTGTTGCGGAGGCAAGCGTCAGACGCAGCGCGAACGGCAGCACGACGACGATGTGCGACAGCACCAGCCCGAGAAACGTGCCGCCGATCCCGATCTGCGTGAAGAAGCGCAGGAAGGCGATGCCGAGCACCACATGCGGGATCATCAGTGGCGACATGAACAGCGCCGTCAATGCCTCCCGGCCGGTGAAATCATAGCGCGCGATGGCCAGCGCCGCCGGCACCGAGAACATCAGCGCAATGATCGATGACACCGTCCCGAGCCAGATGCTGGTCCAGAACGCATTGATGAATTCCGGATACCGCGCGATCGTCCGGAACCAGCGCAGCGACGGTCCGTTGGTCGGCAGCGACAGATAGCCCTCCGGCGTGAACGCCACCACGCACACCACCACGATCGGCGCCAGCGTGAAGATCACGAACAGCGTGTGGAAGATCAGCGCCAGCGGCCCGTTGCGGCTCATCTGAACACCTCGGCATAGCGGCGTTCGACGATCCGGTTCGATCCCACGATGATGAGCACGAGCGCGATGAGCAGCAGCACGGCCACTGCGGCACCTAACGGCCAGTTCAGCGTGTTGAGAAACTCGTCATAGGCAAGCGTCGAGGCCACCTTCAACCGCCGTCCGCCGATGATCGACGGCGTGGCGAAGGCCGACGCAGCCAGTGCGAACACGATGATGGCGCCGGACAGAATGCCGGGCATGATCTGCGGCAGCACGATGCGCCTGAGTACCGTCGCCTGCGACGCGCCGAGCGACAGCGCCGCATTCTCGATCTGCGGATCGAGCCGCTGCAGCGCCGCCCACACGGAGAGCACCATGAACGGCATCAGCACATGCGCCAGCGCCACGATCATGCCCGTCTCCGTGAACATGAAGGGGATGGGCGCCGAGATGATGCCGAGATTGAGCAGCGCCTTGTTGACGACACCGCCGCTGCCGCCGAACAGCAAGGCCCACCCCAGCGTGCGGGCGACCACGGAAATCAGCAGCGGGCCGATGACCACCAGCAAAAAGATGCCCTTCCACGGGCTGCGCATGCGCGACAGGATGTAGGCCTCCGGCGCACCCAGCACTGCCGTCAGCAGCGTCACGAGAAAGGCCACGCGGAACGTGCGCAGGAAAACCTCGTGGAAGTAGCCGTCGGCCCAGATCTCGCGCCAATTCTTGAGGATGAAAACGGTCTCGATGCCCTTGTATTGGCCCCAGTCGTGAAACGACAGCAGCACCGTCATCACCAGCGGCACCAGGACAATGGCAATGAACAGCAGCACGGCGGGCGCGGACAGGATGTAGGGCATCCAGGTCTGGCGCGCGTCAGTGTCGGCCGCACTCATGGCCCGCCCCCGGTCGGGCGCACCGACATGTCCTCGGGTCGCCAGGTGAGGCGCACGCTTTCGCCCTCGCCGGGCGCCGCCTCGCCCGAGTTCTGGCGAATGACCGTGACGCGCCCATGCGCCGTATCGACCTGATAGAGCCAGTGATTGCCCTGAAAGATGCGTGTCACCACTTGCCCCGCGAGCGCCTGCACGCTGCCGTTGGCAAATCCGATCTTCTCCGGCCGCACCGTTACCAGGACGCGCGGCGGACTGCCCGCCGGCACGGGCCATCGCCCCTCGCCCAGTACCGCCTGCGGCGCACCGCCCTCGCTTGCGACGCTCGCCTCCAGCACGTTCGTCTTGCCGAGGAAATTCGCGACGAACGGCGTTGCCGGCCTCTCGTAGGCCTCGTGCGGTGGCGCGATCTGCTCGATGCGGCCCTGGCTCATGACGGCAATGCGATCCGACAGCGCCATCGCCTCCGACTGGTCGTGCGTGACCAGGATGGTCGTCGTCCCGACGTTGCGCTGGATCTGCCTGAGCTCGATCTGCATCTCCTCGCGCAGCTTGGCGTCGAGGTTCGACAGCGGTTCGTCGAGCAGCAGGATATTGGGCCGGATGACGAGCGCCCGCGCCAGCGCCACGCGCTGCTGCTGCCCGCCGGACATGCGCCGCGGATAGCGATCGGCCAGCGCGCCGAGGCCGACCAGTTCCAGCGTCTCGCCCACCCGGCGTTTGCGCTCGTCCTTCTCGACACCCTGCATGTCCAGGCCGAACGCAACATTCTCCGCCGCCGTCATGTGCGGAAACAGCGCGTACGACTGGAAGACGATGCCCAATCCGCGCTTGGCCGGCTTCACAGCCAGCAGGTCCTGCCCCGCGAGCGTTATCGCGCCCGACGTCGGCGTGACAAAGCCGGCAATCATTTGCAGCGTCGTCGTCTTGCCGCAGCCGGACGGCCCGAGCAGGGCAAGAAACTCGCCCTGCTCGACGGCCAGCGACAGATTCTCGACGGCCGCGTGTTCGCCGAAGCGCTTCGTCAGGCCGTCGAGGACAAGAAACGGCATTGGCTCGCTGCTGCTCTGAGGCTGCTGAATCCCCTCTCCCCGTTCTTTACGGGGAGAGGGTTAGGGTGAGGGGCAGCAACACGTGCTGAGCCTGCGTCTGCCCCTCACCCCGACCCTCTCCCCATCATGGCGAAGCCGTGCTCCGCATGGACGCCGAAGGACGATGGGGAGAGGGAGAAGTCCTTACCGCTCGACCTCGCGGTTCCAGCGCTTGGTCCAGTCTTCGCGAGACTTGTTGATCGTCACCCAGTCGGGCACGAGCACCTTGGCCGCGCGCTCGCCCACTGGCGCCATCTTCAGCTCCGCCATGTTGACGTCGACCTTCTTGTTGACCGGGCCGTTGCCCATCTCCTTGGCGAGTGCGGTCTGCACATCGGCCGAGATCATGAGTTTGATGAAGTCGTGCACCAGCGGATTGGCATTGTCCTTCGCCACTGGACAGGCCGAGGCGAGCAGGATCGGCGCGCCCTCCTTCGGATAGATGAAATCCACCGGGAAGCCGGTGTTGGCGAAGGCCTGCACGCGGCCCGTACCCCACACGGCGATGGCGCCCTGCCCCGACTGGAACAGCTCGGTCATCTTGCCGGGCGACGGCTCGTAGACGAGCACGTTGGGATTGATCTCCTCCTTCATCACCTTGAAGCCGGGTTCGATGTTGGCCTCGCCGCCGCCATTCATGCGCGCGTACATCATCAGCGTGTAGAGGCCATAGGTGTTGTTGATCGGCGGGATCACCAGCAGTTTCTTGAACTTCGGATCCTTCAGCTCATTCCACGATGTCGGGATCGGCCAGCCCTTCTCCTGGAAGTACTTGGTGTTGACCATGAAGCCCGTGCCGGTCTGGCCGACGGCGACCGCCATGTCGTCCTTGAACTTCGCCGCATCATAGAGTTCTGACTTGTCGAGGTCCTTGATCGGCGCGCAGAAACCAAGCTGGATCGCCTGGTACATCGGGCCGTCATCAACAATCGCGATGTCGATCACCTGATTGCCCTTCTGCGCCTGCAGCTTGGCGATGGTGTCGGTCGAGTTGCCCGCGGTGTATTCCACCTTCACGCCGTGCTTGGCCTCGAAAGGCGGAAACACGAACTTGCGCATCGACTGCTCCCAGGAGCCGCCGTAGCCGGCAACCGTCAGCGTCTTCTGCTGGGCGGATGCGGGGGAAACGGCAAGCGCCAGAACGCAGCCGGTTGCCATCAGGATCTGCTTTGACATCATCACATCATCTCCCCTGCGTAACATCGCGCAAATTAGAACCGTTCGCATTGCCCAACCTGGATTTTGCGCCTCCAGGGCGTCAAATCGAATTTGATGAGGCCAGCATCCGATTTTGTTATACTGGACCTATGGTCCTGCCTGCTCGCCATGCAACATGCTGCTAAATCCCCGCCAAATCGAAGCTTTCCGTTTGGTCATGCTGCGCGGTTCCATCACCGGAGCCGCCTCCGTGCTGAAGGTCAGCCAACCCGCCGTTAGCCGGCTCGTCCACGACCTGGAAGTACGCTCCGGCATCAAGCTGTTCGAGCGCACCGGCAATCATGTCATCCCGACGCCGGAAGCTCATCTCCTGCTGGTCGAGGTGGAGCGCTACGCCTTCGGCATTCAAGCCGTCAGCACCTTCGCCCAGGACCTGCGCAACCGCCGCCGCGGCATGCTGCGCGTAGCCGCCTTGCCGGCCATGGCCATGGGTTTCCTGCCACGCTTCGTCGCCTCGTTCATCAAAGGGCGGTCGCTCGGCCGTGTGCATCTGCACGGCATGCCGTCCCATCTCGTGCTCGACGCGGTGGCAACCGGGCAAGCCGAGATCGGCCTGGCCGCCGCGCCGCCCGAACGGCCTGGCCTGAAGCTTGAGCAACTCAACTCGCACGCTCTCGTTCTCATGCCGAAAGGGCATCGTCTGGCGCGGCGCAAGAGCTTGAGTGCCAAGGATCTCGCCGGCGAGCCGTTCGTCTCGCTGGTGGAGCCGCAGATCTTTGCCACCAACGAAATCCAGGCGAATCTTGCCGATCTGCAGCGCAACGCCGTCGTCACGACGCCGCTGTCGGGAATCGCCTGCAGCCTGGTGGCCGCCGGAACCGGCGTCTCCTTGGTCGATCCGTTCTCAGCCGCAGATTTCGAGGGCCGCGGTGTCGTCACGGTCCCCTTCGAGCCGCCCATTACCATCCGCGTCGCCATCGTAACGTCGACGCATCGCCGCCTGTCAGCCCTGTCGCAGGAGTTCATCGAGGCATTTCGCGCACACGTCGCAGCCGGCGATCGCGCGCCGCGCAAGAGGCCTCCCGCGAGAGCCGCGGCTATGCGTTCTACGTGAGCCGGAACACCCCACGCTCCTGCGCGTCGAGCTGATTGACGAGGTTGGTCTCCCACGCGATATACGCCCGCGCCGCCGCGGCATTGCCCTCGTGCCGCCCATAGGTATGGAAGACGAAATCGATCCTGTCCGCGTCCGGCGGCTGTCCCGGTGCGGTGCCAAGTTTGCGCCCGTCGGCCTGCCAAGCCGCGACGCCTCCATCGAGCAGGGAAACCTCCGCGACGCCGACCTCGACCAGATCCAGCGCCGCCGCACGCGCCACCAGCACCTCATCGGCAATGAGGATGACCGGGCGGGACGCATCCACCGCCGACGCGACCCGGGGCCGGATCGACCATGTCGAACCCGGGACGTGCCCGCTGCTCCAGGCCGTACTGCTCCTCAGATCGACGGCCTGCGCTGTGCCCGCCTCCAGCTTTGCCGCCGCATCGCGAACGCTGATCGGCTTCACGGCCGGAAGCACACCGTCGGCCGAGCTTGCCCGAGAGGCAGCATCCGGCACGCCGCCATTGCCGCCGAACACGTAAGCATCGTGCCCCAGTTGCCGCAGCCAGGCCGCCACCATCGGCGCCCGGATCATGTCGCCATCGGCAACGATAATGCGCGCGCCCTTGACCCCGACCCATTGATCCGTTGCCTGCACGA
>JBKKCB010000291.1:0-7636 GCA_046713545.1 Hyphomicrobiaceae bacterium
ACCGCTTGTTGCGATGCAGGTTTTGAAAGTCGGAGCCGGATCGCGGACCCCCGAGCCCCACCTTGTCGGACTCCGGGTCCTCGATCTTGATGACGTTGGCGCCCCAGTCCGCGAGTTGCCGGACACAGGTCGGTCCCGACCGCACCCGCGTCAGGTCTAGAACGGTGTAGGGCGAAAGCACATCGCTGGCTGGCTCGAAGGGCATGGACGCGTCCGATCTCGTCGTTGGAGCTGGAGGGCGATTGTGTCACGGCCGAATGCCCGACTTCAACCGCGTCGCCGTCAACCGTTGGCCGGGACCTCGGCACGGGCGAGATAGTGGTATTCCCGATTGGGCTTCATGTCCGTCGCAGCGGCGAGGCGGTTCGACATATTGTAGAAGCCGGTAACGGCGGCGATGTCCCATATGTCCCGGTCGGTCCACCCAGCCGTCCGCAACGCTTGCCGGTCACTTTCCTCGATGCCGGCCGGGGTCTCGGTCAACTTCACGGCAAAGTCGAGCATGGCTTTTTGCTTTGGCGATAGGGAGGCCGCCCGATAGTTCTGGGCCATCAGTTCACCCATCTCAGGATCCTTGGCGCGCTGCCTGACGGCCGCTCCATGGGCTGTCAGGCAATAGTGACAGTGATTGACGGCGCTGACGGCGACCGCAATCATCTCCCGTTCCAGCTTGGACAAGCCACTATCGCCCAGCATCAGATCATCGACCATGTCGATGAACGCTTTCAACTTGTTGGCATCGAAAGCATAGGCCTGCAGAACGTTGGGTACGAATCCCAGCTTTTCCGTGCATTTGTCAAAATAGGCCTGCAACTCAGGTGTAAGCTTGGCCGGCTTGCCGAGGTTGAGCGCCGTGACGTTGGGTGGCTTGGTTTTCTTCATTTTTCGGTCTCCAGCAGGCTTGGCGTGGACGAGCCACGCGCGTCACTGTTAGTACAATCGCGCATGCCAGAGCAGGATCGCTTCGGATTGAATCACCTGGCCTTACCCGAGGCACCTCGGCCGAAGCGTGAATCCTGCTCTATGCTTTAGGTTTGGAGGGCGATTCACGTTTCGCATGGAAGCTTGCTGCTTCCAAGCGAAACGATCGCGCTCCAGGCTGACATGGCGGCAGATGAGTCGAGTCTAAAGACGCTCTCATGCGTCTGCAAATGACGAAGGGAGGCCGACGCATGGCTCACGACGTGCAGCGCCGGACATCGAACGGTGTGTCGGATGCGCAAGAGGTCTTTACGAGGCTCCTCCTGTCGTCGTCGGACGGGACCGACCTGGCAGAATTTTCCACCGAAAGCCTGTCTGCCAACACAGACGCGGCCTTGGAGTTTATAGCCAACAAGCCGAAGGGGGCGCACAAGATCCGCTCACGCCAGGCCACCCTGGGCCAGCGCGGCGCGACGAAAGCGGCAACCGTCATTGAAATCCTCAACGACGACATGCCGTTTCTGGTGGATAGCGTCATGGCTGAGGTCCAGGCGCGCGGTCTTTCGGCACGGCTTGTCCTGCATCCCCTCTTCAAGACCCGGCGCGACGCCTCCGGTGCGCTGCTCGGCATCGTCGGCGCGGGTGATCGCGCCTGGAGTGATGGCTCCCAGGAGAGCTATATCTCCGTTCATGTCGATGCTCTGCCAGCGCAGGCGGCAGACGATCTGGCCGCGTCGCTGTCGCGCATTCTCGACGATGTGCGCGTGGTGGTCGGGGATTGGCAGTCGATGCGTGCGCGTGTGCGCCAGGCATCGCACGCCTTGGAGGCTAGTCCCCCCGACGTTCCCAAGGAGCAGCTCGCCGAGGCGATGGCCTTTCTGTCGTGGCTCGACGACGGGCATTTCACATTCCTGGGCGCGCGGGAATTCCGCCTTCAAGGCAACGCCGAAAGCGGCGAGCTGATCCCGTCCGAGAATTCCGGATTGGGGCTATTGCGCGATCCCGCCATGCAGGTGTTGCGGCGTGGAAGCGAATTGGTTGCCATGACACCCGAGGTGCGGCGCTTCTTCTTCGAGCCCATGCCGCTCATCATCACGAAATCGAATGTGGTCAGCCGTATTCATCGTCGTGCGCACATGGACTACGTGGGCATCAAGATTTACGGCGCCGATGGCCGCCCTGCCGGCGAACTCCGACTCGTGGGGCTGTTCACGACGGCCGCATACGTTCAATCGCCGCTGCAAATACCCATCCTTCGGCACAAGGTCGAAAGCGTGCTGGCCGCATCGGGGCATCCGCCCCAGAGCCATGCGGGCAAGGCTCTTCTCAATGTGATCGAGACGTTTCCGCGCGACGAGCTGTTTCAAATCACGTCGGATGATCTCAGCCGTTGGGCGGCCGGCATCGTCGATCTCGAGCTCAGGCCGCGTGTGCGTGTATTTGTGCGCGCCGATCGCTTCGATCGATTTGTTTCGGTACTGCTGTACGTGCCGCGTGATCGCTACACGACAACCGTGCGTGAGCGCATCGGCACATATCTTTCCGAGGCATACAAGGGACACGTGGCGGCTTTTTTCCCGCATTTCACCGACGGGCCGCTGGTGCGCGTGCAATTCATTATCGGCCGGCGGGAAGGTGCTACGCCGAGCGTCGATGCAGGCGTTATGGAGGACGCGGTCGCGCGCATTGTGCGGACGTGGGCGGATCATCTCGCAGAATTGCTGGCTGCGACGGGAGACGGATCGCGAGCGCTGATTGCCAAGTACGGCGACGCCTTTCCGGCCGGCTATATGGAGACGTTTCCGTCCGAACGCGCCTTGGAGGACATCAATCGCATCGAGCGGCTTGGCGCAGACCGTCCGCTTGCCATCGATTTCTATCATGAGCCGGGTGCGCCGGCCGGCCGCGTGCGGGTCGCCATATATCGGTTTGATGCGCCGATGCGGCTTTCGGAGCGGGTGCCGGTGCTGGAAAACCTGGGCTTCTCGGTGATCGATGAGCGGTCCTATCGTGTCGCGCCGCGGTTCGAGACCGGACGACGCGAAGTCGTCCTCCACGATATGGTGCTGGAGAGCGACGGCGGCGCAACGCTGGACGTACGGGCGCATCGACGCATCGAGGATTGCTTCCTCGCCATCTTTGTCGGCCGGTCCGACAACGACAGCTTCAACCGGCTGGTCGTTTCCGCTGGAGCCGAGTGGCGGGATGTGGCGACCTTGCGCGCCTATGCGGCCTTCCTGCGGCAGCTTGGATCGCCCTTTGGCCTGAGATACCTCGCCGATACGCTGCATCGCCATGCGGGTGTGGCGCGCGACCTGCTCGAGCTGTTCCATGTACGCTTCAATCCCGACACGCCCTTCGATGTGCCCGGTCGCAGCGCTGTCGAAGCGCCGGTTCGCTCACGTATCGAAGGCGCGCTTGCGTCCGTGCCGAGCCTCGACGAAGACCGCATTCTGCGCCAGTTCCTGGCGCTCATAGATACAACGGTCCGGACCAACTTCTATCAGCGCGACAAGGCCGGGGCTCCACCCGAGATCGTTTCCTTCAAGCTATCGAGCCGAGATCTGGCAATTGCACCGCACCCGCGGCCGTTCCGGGAAATCTGGGTTTACAGTCCGCGCGTTGAAGGCGTCCACCTGCGCTTTGCACCGATCGCGCGCGGCGGAATTCGCTGGTCCGATCGCGCCCAGGACTTCCGCACGGAAGTGCTGGGGTTGGCCAAGGCGCAACAGGTTAAGAACGCGGTCATTGTGCCGGCGGGCGCCAAGGGCGGGTTTCTGCCCAAGCAAATGCCGCGCACGCCGACGCGGGAAGAGATGCAGAAAGAGGGCGTTGCCGCCTATAAAATCTTCATTTCGGCGCTGCTCGACATCACCGACAACATCAAGGATGGCGTGATCGTGCCGCCGCAGCGGGTCGTGCGGCACGACGAGGATGATCCTTATCTGGTCGTCGCGGCGGACAAGGGCACGGCGACTTTTTCCGATACCGCTAACGATATCGCTATCGCGCACGACTTCTGGCTGGGCGACGCTTTCGCGTCCGGCGGATCGGAAGGCTATGATCATAAGGGCATGGGCATCACGGCGCGCGGCGCGTGGGAATGCGTCAAGCGGCATTTCCGCGAGATGGACAAGGACATCCAGACGGTGCCGTTCACAGCCGTCGGCGTGGGCGATATGTCAGGCGATGTCTTCGGCAATGGCATGATGCTCTCGCCGGCGTTGAAGCTCGTTGCCGCGTTCGATCATCGCGATATTTTCATTGATCCGAGCCCCGATCCGGCTGCCGGCCTTGCGGAGCGCAAGCGGCTGTTCGGCCTGCCGCGATCGAGCTGGCAGGACTACGACAAGTCGAAGATATCGTCCGGTGGCGGTGTCTATCCGCGCTCGTCCAAATCCGTTTCGCTGTCCCCTGAAGTCCGCACTTTGCTCCAGACGCAGGCAACGGAGATGCCGCCGGCAGACCTCATGCGCGCGCTGCTCCGAATGGATATCGACCTGCTGTGGTTCGGCGGTATCGGAACTTATGTGCGCGCGTCGTCGGAAACGGACGTCGATGTTGGAGATCGTGCTAACGATTCTCTTCGCGTCGCGGGCCGGGAGTTACGGGCGAAGGTGGTCGGGGAAGGCGCTAACCTGGGCATGACGCAGCGGGCCCGCATCGAGTTCGCAGCACACGGCGGGCGCCTCAACACCGACTCCATCGACAATTCCGCCGGCGTCAACACCTCGGACCAGGAGGTCAATATCAAGATCGCCCTCGCTCCGGCCATGAAGGAAGAGCGGATCAGCGCAGAGGCAAGAAAAGCGCTGCTTGTCACTATGACGCCGAACGTGGCGGATGCCGTTCTCAGGAACAACTATCAGCAATCGCTGGCGCTGAGTATCGCAGAGCGGCGCAGCAGTTCCGATCTCGGCGCCTATGGGCGGCTGATGCGTCACCTCGAGGAACGCGGCCTGCTGGAACGCTCGCTGGAGACGTTGCCGTCCGACGCGGACTTGGTTGGGCGGACCAAAGCCTTCAGTGGATTGGCCCGTCCGGAACTGGCGGTGTTGTTGAGCTATTCCAAGATCGCGCTCCTTCACGACCTGCTGGCGAGCCAGGTTCCCGATGAAGCCTTCATGGAGGAGCTGCTGTTCGACTATTTTCCGCCGGCGTTGCGGCAGACTTTTGAGGCGGATATCTCCGGGCACCGGCTGCGCCGGGAGATCATCGCAACGACGCTCACCAACGGCATCGTCAACCGGTGCGGACCGCCGACGGCCTTGCGACTGGCCGAGGAGGCAGCCAGGCCCATCAGCGAAGTGGCGCATGCCTTCATGGCCGCTCGCGCTGTTTTCGTCCTTGCAGATCTTTGGCGGCAGCTCGATGCCCTCGATGGGAAAATTGCAGGAGCGACGCAGCTTGATCTTTATCTGCGCGTGCAGCACGTCCTCAATCGCAACGTGGCCTGGTTCCTGCGGCACGCGATTGCCGGCACTAATCTTTCGGACATGATCAGCCGCAACAGATCAGGCTTCCAATTGCTGAAAGCGGAATTGACGAAAGTGGGTACACCGGGCGCTCTTGGCCGGCTCGAGCAGTTGGTGTCGGATCTCGTGGGTCTTGGCGTTGCACGGGGGCTGGCGGCAGACATCGCGCACTTGATTGTTCTGGCGGATACACCCGCCATCGTCGACATCGCGCGCGTTTCTGGACGTTCCATCCCGGAAGCGGCGCAAGCGTTTCTGGCCGTCGGGGATCGGTTTGGCATCGATGATCTGCTGGGGCGCATGTCACAGATCAAAGTGGCCGACGACTACGATCGTCTGGCCATTGCCGGCGCCGAAGGCACCTTCGCGGATGCCAGGCACAGCATGGCCCTTGCCGTTCTCGGTGCTTCAGGGAGTGGGCAACCGGGTTTGGAAGCCTGGGCAGCGCATCAGCCCGAGCGCGTCAAATCAGCGGAACAGGCGCTTGCGGCGATCATGGCCGCGCCGGAGCTTACGGTGTCGAGATTGACGGTTGCCGCAACGCGCTTGGCCGATATCGCGCGCACGCAAGGCTGACGCTGCCGCTTCGGCGCCGCAAACGGGGGGAATGCATATCGATGGCCATGGAGACCACCGCGGACACTGCCGCGCGTACGCAGCAGCCTGCAGCATCGCGCGCGGCGCTGACCGGCTGGGTGCTGTTTGATTGGGCGGCCCAGCCCTACTACACGCTGATCCTCACGTTTCTGTTTGCGCCATACTTCGCCAACGCCGTCGTCGGCGATGCGACGCGCGGGCAGGCGATCTGGGGGTATGGCGCGGCGGTGGCCGGGATACTGGTGGCCATCGGCAGCCCGCTGCTCGGGGCGATGGCGGACGGCCGCGGCCGGCGCAAGCTGTGGATCGCGTTCTTCTCGCTGGTCATGGCGGCGGGCATGGCCCTGCTGTGGTTCGCCGAGCCTGGATCGCCGGGACTGACGATCTGGCTCGTGGTGCTCGCCTTTGTCGTCGCGACGGTTGCGGCAGAGTTCACGACGGTCTTCACCAACTCGATCATGCCGTCGCTCGTGCCGCCCGACAAAATTGGTCGTTTGTCGGGCATCGGCTGGGGCGTGGGCTACGCCGGCGGGCTTGTCAGCCTCGTACTCATGGCGGGTCTGATCGTGGTCAATCCTACGACGGGCAAGACGTTGCTGGGGCTCCAGCCCATTCTGGCGCTCGATACGGCCGCCCGGGAAGGCGACCGGCTCGTCGGGCCGTTCTCGGCGGTCTGGTATCTGCTGTTCATGATCCCGTTCTTTCTGTTCGTGCCGGACCCGCGTGCGGTGCCGGCGGCGAACGCAGGATCGCGCTCGGCGTTTGCCGAGCTATGGGACACGTTGCGGGAGCTGCCGCAGCATCGCGACATGCTGATTTTTCTGATTGCGCGGGCGATCTACGTCGATGGCCTGTCTGCGATTTTCGTCTTCGGCGGCATTTACGGTGCGAGTGTCTTCGGCTGGCAGGCCTTCGAACTCGGGCTGTTCGGCATCATTCTCACGCTGACGGGCGCATTTGGCGCGGTGATCGGCGGTGTCCTCGACGACCGCTGGGGGGCCAAGCGCGTCATTGTCGTGTCGTTGCTCATTCTGATGGTCGGAGCGGTCGGCATCCTGTCGGTGTCGAAGAGCGAAGTCCTTTTCAGGTTTGCCGTGCCGGAGAAAGTGCCGGGCTCCAGCCCGTTCTCCTCCCAAGGCGAGCTGGTGTACCTGGCGTTCGCGATTCTGATCGGGATTGTTGCGGCGCCGGTGCAGGCAGCCAGCCGGTCGCTGCTCGCGCGCCTGGCGCCGCCCGAAAAGCTGACGCAGTTCTTCGGCCTGTTTGCATTCTCCGGAAAGGTGACGGCGTTCGCCGCGCCCCTTCTCATCGCGACGGTCACAGCCGCAACGGGCAGTCAGCGGGCGGGCATGACGGTGATTGCGGCATTCCTGCTGACCGGAATGCTGATGATGCTGTTCGTTCGCGCGCGTTGAGCACTTAGCGAATTGGGCGATCTTTGACGAGCACCCAGCACGGACCGAGGATCGGATCGGGCCAGACTTTGATCCAGCGGAAGCCGGCGCGCTCGTAGGCCCTCACTGCGGTTTCGTTCTTCACGGAGACGAACGTGCAGCAGGCCACGGCCAGTGTCGTTGCGAACACCTCGGCCGCCATCATATCCAGAACCTGTCGCTCGACCCCGCGGCCGCGATGATCTGATG
>JBKKCB010000292.1:0-4232 GCA_046713545.1 Hyphomicrobiaceae bacterium
TCGGTCCGCGCGCGAAATCGGGCGGCGGGACGTGGGCAAAGATCCGTTTCGGAGACATAGCGGGTGGGTCAATGTGTGCTTCCTCGGCCCTGACACGCTCCAGACCGCGAGTGCCAAAACTCAGTCCGATCCACCCGAAGATCTGGCGGCGCCCGGCGGCAAAACACCCGCCAAGGTGTTTGACGGTGTCTGGAGCCACGAGCGCTGGACGTTCATCATCGGTCCCGATCAAATCGAGTTGCTTGTCGCGGGCAACGTCGGACCGGCGTCCCGAACCCTGGCGCTCGGCAGCAGAGACTGCGGTGTCGTCTACGAACGCAATTTCGCAAGCCTCGCGGTGGACGAAATTCCGTCGACCTTTACCGATCCGCGATTTCAAAACTGGGCTAACGGGGCCACGCGCGGCCGCTCGGTGGCGGTCATGATCGTAACCTGCGGCGCCCTAGGCCACCGCTACCTGTTCCTTCTGACCGACATGCGAAAAATGCTCGTAGCCGAATGGCAAGAGCAGGCGTGGCTGATGTTCGAGGAATTTGTCTCGGACGCCCAGCGGATTGGCCGGCAATGACCGCAACGGCCACGCTGAGCTTGTCCGACCTGGAAGCCTTGATTTCTGCGGCCCTTGTTGCCTCGAACGTAAGCGTCGCAAACAGCGCCTCGGTCGCACGCGCGTTGACGGCGGCCGAAGCCGACGGACAAAAGGGGCATGGGCTGACACGGGTGCCGAGCTACGCGGCGCAGGCCAGAAGCGGCAAGGTCGACGGCCACGCACAGGCGGACGTCAAGCAAAGCCGCCCGGGCAGCATCGTCATCGACGCGCGCCACGGATTTTCGTATCCGGCCATCGATATCGCCATAGATTCGCTGCCAGCCCTTGCCCGGGCGACCGGCGTTGCTGCCGCTGCCGTCACACGGTCGCATCACTTCGGTGTTGCAGGACACCCCTGCGAGCAGCTTGCGGCCCGGGGACTGGTTGCACTTGCCTTCGGCAATACGCCTTCGGCTATGTCGCCCTGGGGTGGGCGGCGCGCCTTGTTCGGCACCAATCCGATCGCGTTCGCGGCGCCGTGTCGCGGCCGCCCGCCGATCGTCGTCGATTTGGCTCTATCAGAGGTTGCACGCGGACGCATACTTGCGGCAGCCCAGCAGAAGAAGGCTATTCCGCTTGGCTGGGCATTCGACGAACACGGGCAGCCGACAACGGATCCGGAGGCCGCCCTCAAAGGTACGCTGTTGCCGTCCGGCGGCGCCAAAGGTGCGGCACTGGCGCTGATGGTGGAAGTGCTTGCCGCGGCGCTGACCGGATCGAATTTCGCCTTTGAAGCAAGCTCGTTCTTCGAGGCCGAAGGTGCTCCTCCTTCGGTCGGCCAATTCCTGCTGGCCATGGACCCCGCGGCTTTCGCCGGCGGGACATCGCTTCCGGATCGCGTCTCGATGTTGGCGCAGGCCATCGAGCACGAGGCAGGCGCGCGCGTTCCCGGCACCCGTCGCTTCGAATTGCGGGATCGGGCCAGCCAGGACGGTGTCACGGTAGATGCCACTCTGTTGGCTGACGTTCGGGAAATCGCTGATCGCGGTTGATCGCGTGCGTCCGCGTGACATGCCAACAGAAAATTGAGGCTGCGCGGCAAACCGCCTATCGGAACTGCGTCCGATCCGCTATACTCAGTTAGCGGAACACCTCGTGCCCAAATGGCCGAGGAGCAGGCTCGACCAACGGGGTGATTTTGCGCATGACGATGCTTTCGGGCGACACGGAAAAGTTGCCTGCCGCCCGGCATCCGCTGCTCACATCGTCGATTTTGCCGACGCTCTCGCGGCTGTCTGCCCCCAACATCGTAGCCCTTACCACCCAGTCGCTCGTCGTCATCGCGGAGACGAGCTACATCGGCTTCCTCGGCATCGAGCCACTGGCTGCGATGGCCCTGGTTTTCCCCATGATCATGCTGACGCAGATGATGTCGTCAGGTGCCATGGGCGGCGGCGTCTCGTCCGCTATTTCAAGGGCTCTGGGAGCCAACGACGAGTTGCGAGCGCGTACCCTTGCGGTCCACGCTCTCGTCATAAGCATCATTGTGGGAATAGCGTTCACAATTTTCTTTCTCACCCTGGGGCCGTCGATCTATCGCCTGCTCGGAGGTCGAGACGGCGTCTTCACGCAAGCCATGGTCTATTCCAATACATTGTTCACGGGTGTCATTTTCATTTGGACGTTCAATACGCTTGCATCCATCGTCCGCGGTACCGGCGACATGCGGACGCCGTCGATCACCGTCATCACGGTTGCCTGCCTGCAGATTGCCATCGGCGGTAGCCTCTCGCTGGGCTTGGGGGCCTTCCCACGGCTGGGAATTGCCGGAGTCGCCATCGGACAGGTCGCGGCATTCGCGGCCGGATCGCTGTTTCTACTATTGCTCCTGCGCACCGATCAGGCGCGCATCCAACTCCGATTTTCCGGACTGACGCTCGAGCGCAGCATGTTCTTCGACATTCTGAAGGTCGGTGCGATCTCCTGTCTGTCTCCCCTCCAGTCAGTCCTGACCGTCCTCATTCTGTCTGCATTTGTCGCGCGCCTCGGAACCGAGATGCTCGCTGGCTACGGAATTGGCGTGCGGCTGGAATTCCTTCTGGTTCCCATTGCATTTGCCATCGGCGTCGCATCGGTGCCGATGGTGGGCGTTGCCATAGGGGCAGGGGACGTCGCCCGAGCCCGGCGCATCGCCTGGACCGCCGGTTGCGCTTCGGCGGTTGTTGTCGGCCTCGTGGGTGCGGTGGCCGTCCTGCATCCCGATCTATGGGCGCGACTATTCACCACCGATCCGGAAGTGAAGGCGGCAGCGCATCTCTACCTCAGCATCGCCGGTTGGGGCTTTGCACCCATGGGCTTTGGACTGGCGATTTATTTTGCATCCCAGGGTTCTGGGCGCATGCTTGGTCCCGTGCTCGCCGGCACCGTCCGGTTGGTGGGCGTCGCGGTCGGAGGGTATTGGCTGTCCTCGCAGGGAGCGCCTGCCTGGACCCTGTTCGCGCTGGTTGCAGTCACGATGCTCGCCTACGGCGTCGCGATGGCGATCGGCCTGCTCCTGACGCGCTGGCGGCAAGCCTAGTCAAACGTTGCTCCTTCCCAGTCTCACCGGCAGGGATTTGAGGCCGCGCATAATCAAGGCGTCCAGCCAAACGGGTTCGTCGCGGCCTGGCGCAATGCCCGGAAAACGACCAAGCAGCATGGGAAGGGCAATGCGGGCCTCGAGCCGCGCGAGTTGAGCCCCGAGGCAGAAATGAATGCCTTGCCCGAATGTCAAATGCCGGTTGGGGCTGCGGGCGATATCGAGTTCATCCGCCTTTTCGAAGTGCGTCTCGTCCCGGTTGGCCGCATTGATGATTGCGAACACCCGGTCTCCAGCCATGAGCGGCTTGCCACTGATTTCATGTTCGATCCGCACGATGCGGGTCATGGCGTTGGCGGGCGCATCGTAGCGAAGGAATTCCTCGACCGCGGTCGCCGCGAGATCGGGCTGGCGAACAAACCGGTCGTATTGGTCCGGGTTACGCATGAGCGCGAGCACAGCCGTGCTCAGAAGATTGGTTGTCGTTTCGTGCCCGGCAAAGAGCAGCAGCATGGCCGTCGCGATAAGTTCATCTTCGGACAGCCTTTCGTGCTCATCGCGCGCGGCGATCAGCAGACTCAGCAGATCATTGCCCGGCGCCGCCCGGCGCTCCTCGACCTGGCTCCGGAAAAAAGCGGCCATCTCCATGGCGCCGCGGCGCGCCCGTTCGTATTTGTCGGATGTATTCTGCGCCGAACCGATGAACAACATGATGTCATCCGACCAGCTCTTGATATTGAGCAATCGCTCTTCCGGCACACCCAGCATACCCATGATGACCAAGGCCGGAAGCTGCATGGTGAATTCAGCAACGAGGTCCACTTCGGTGTCCGGTTGCAGCCTGTCCAGCAGCCTGGCCGTGATGCGCTCGATCTCAGGCCTGAAGCCGTTGATGGTGCCTGGCAGGAACGCCTTGTTGACGAGGCTCCTCAGCCGCGTGTGCTGTGGCGCGTCGCGAAATACGATCCAAAGGTTCATGTAGCGCATCACCTCGGAGAGCGTGGAGCGCGTCGTCTCGGGAAGCTTCTCGTAGAACGGCGTCAAGCGGTCGGGTGACATTTCGCCGGCGCCGAGTGCTCGCTTCACATCATCGTACCGCGTTAGAATCCAGGACTTGAGCAACGG
>JBKKCB010000293.1:0-10159 GCA_046713545.1 Hyphomicrobiaceae bacterium
CCGCAGGAAATAGCGGAAGTAGATCCGCGCCGCCTCGCGCGATGAGCCGACCAGCGCCGCCGCCAGCTCCTTCTGGTGAAATTGCTGATACCAGGTCTCAGGAAAGTGACGGAAATCTCCCCAGCGCTTGCCGACACCCGGATAGGCGCAGTTGAAAAAGAACAGCGCCGACACGCGCTCGGGATAGGCCAGCGCAAACTGCTGTGCCACGAACGAGCCGACGTCGTGCGAGACGATGGCGAAGCGCTTGAGGCCCAGCGTATCGGCGAAATCCTTGAGGTCCTTGGCCAGGAGTTGCGGCGGCGTGCCGCTCTCGGGCCGCGGCACCTTGGCGACGGTGCGGCCGAAGCCGCGAAGGTCCGGCGCAATGCAATCGAACCGGTCCGCCAGCACGGGCATGTTGTGCAGCCACGTCCGGTTGAACTCCGGCCAGCCGTGCAGGAAGACGATGGGTGCGCCCTTGCCGGCGCGGGCATAATTGATCGTCAGCTCCGGCGTCTCGACGCTACGGCCGCTCCAGTCGATCTCCATGGCGCGCTCCCATTTGGTCTAGGCCTCGACCTTCTCCGCCAGATAGTCGATGGCCGCCTGCACGCCGCCCGATCCATGCGGGATTTTCAGGGCCTTCAGCGCCATCTCGACGGCACCGAGCGTGCCGATCACCATCGGCGCATTGACGTGACCCATGTGCGCAATGCGGAACGCCTTGCCGGTGAGATCGCCGATGCCGACGCCCAGCACCACGCCACATTTCTCGCGTGCATAGTCGAGGATCGGTTGCGGATCACGATCCAGCACGAGCACGTTGGTCACGGAATTGGCGCGCTTGGCGGGATCGATGATGTTGAACGACAGCACCTGCCCTTCCGTCCATCGCTCGACAGCGCGTCGCACGGCCTCCGCCAGCAGCGCGTGCCGCTTGAAGGCGTTCTCCAATCCCTCATCCAGCAGCAGATCGAGCGCCTTGCGCAAACCAAAGAGCAGGTGCTCCGGCGGTGTGCCGCAATACTTCATGTAGTGCTGGTCGCCTTGCCGGAACGTCCAATCCCAGTACATGGTCCTGAGATTTGCCGTCTTGTGCACGGCGTGCGCGCGATCGTTGGCCGCGACGAATGCCAGACCCGGCGGGGTCATCAGCCCTTTCTGGGAGCCGCACATGGCGACGTCCACGCCCCAACCATCCATGTCGAAGGGCATGGTGCCGAGAGAGGCCACGGTATCGACCATCAGCAGGGCCGGATGCTTGGCCCGGTCCATCGCCTTGCGCACGGCAGCAATATCATTGACCACGCTCGACGCCGTATCGATCTGCACCACCATGATGGCCTTGATGGCGTGCGCCTTGTCGGCCTTGAGGCGCTCTTCCACCGCGGCGGGCTCCACTGCCTTGCGCTGATCCTGCGCCAGCACCTCGATCTCCACGCCCATCATCTTCGCCATCTCGCCCCACCCGATGGCAAAACGGCCGCTCTCCAGCACCAGAATCTTGTCGCCGCGCGACAGGACGTTGGTGAAGGCCGCTTCCCATCCGCCATGACCGTTGGCTGCGTAGATGTAGGTCTGCCCGCGCGTCGAGAAGATCTTGCTCATGTCGGCCATGAGCGACTCGGTCAGCTTCACGAGGCTTCCCGAGTAGATGTCGATGGCGGGGCGCTGCATGGCCTGCAGCACTTCGTCGGGCACCGTCGTGGGGCCCGGGATGGACAGGACTTCTCTGCCGTGGCGAACGCTCATGGGGATTGCCTCGCTCTTGGGAGATGGTCGCCGTGACAGGCGCTGTAGGTCTCGGTAGGTCTTACGGGAGACGCGTCATCGCGGCAACCGTGGGAGAGCATCCCAGGCGCGGCACAGGGTTGCATCTCCCGTTTATGCAGGCTTTCCCGCCACTCCCGCGTCCGCAAGCTTGCCGCCGGCTGCGGCCAGGCGATCCAGCAGCGGCGCGATGGTCCATCGGGGGCCATGGACTTTCTCGTAGCCACGGATTTTCTCGGCGGCCGCCTTCAGGCCGATGATGTTCTCGGCCTGCCACATGGGTCCCCCGCGCCAGGCCGGGAAACCGTAGCCCGTCAGGTAGATCGTATCGATGTCGGAGGCGCGCATGGCGATCCCTTCATCCAGGATCTGCGCCCCCTCGTTCACGAGCCGCAGCAGGCAGCGCTCGACGATCTCCTCGACACCGGGCTTGCGCTGGACCACCCCTTGCGCAGCCGCCTCGGCGCGGATCATCGCCTCCATCTCCTGATCGGCCTGCCGCTTGCGGTCGCTGCCGTACGTGTAATAGCCCGCGCCCGTCTTCTGCCCGTGCCGGCCCATGCCGACGATGGCATCGGTGAAGCGGTAGAGCCGCCGGCGCTCGTCCGAGATCTTGTGCTCCTGGCGGATGTGATGGCCGACATCGAGCCCGGCCATATCCATCATGGCGTTGGGGCCCATGGCGAGCCCCCAGCCCTCGAGCGCACCGTCGACCTCGCTCGGCGTCGCTCCTTCGAGCAACATCGCCTGGACTTCCTCCAGATAGGCCTCGAGCATGCGATTGCCGATGAAGCCGAAGCAGACACCCGAGACCGCTCCGACCTTGCCGATGCGCTTCGCAGTCGCCATCGCGGTCATGAGGGCGTCCTTGGAGGTCGCCTTGCCGCGCACGATCTCGAGCAGCCGCATGATGTTGGCCGGCGAGAAGAAGTGCATGCCGGCCACGTCACCAGGGCGCTTGGTTGCCGCAGCGATGGCATCGACATCCAGCGTCGACGTGTTGCTCGCCAGCACGGCGCCGGGCTTGGCGATGGCGTCGAGCTTGCCGAAGATGTCCTTCTTGAGAGCGAGATTTTCAAACACCGCCTCGATGATGAGGTCAGCGGCGGCCAGGTCCTCCAGCCTGAGACTTGGTGTGAGCTTGGCAAACCGCAGCTTGCCTTCGTCAGCCGGGATGCGGCCTCGCTGAACGTTGCTGTCGATGGTCTCGCGGATGCGGGCCACACCCTTGTCGAGCGCGGCCTGCGCCGTTTCCACGATCGTGACGGGGATTCCTGCATTGAGAAAAGCCAGCGCGATGCCCGTGCCCATGGTGCCCGCCCCGACAATGCCCACGCTCTTGACGTCGCGTGGTTTCACATCCGCACCGATGTCGGGAATGTTGGCGGCCTGGCGTTCCGCAAAGAACGCATACTGCAACGCCCGCGCGTAGGGACTCGCCGCAAGTTCGGCGAACAGCCCTCGCTCGCGCACCAGCCCCTCGCGGAACGGCAGCGTGACGGACGCCTCCACCGCCGCGATGCAGTTCTTCGGCGCCATCGGCCCTGACGGATGTCGCCCGAGCGATGCGCGCTTCTTGTCGAACAGACCGGCCGGCACCGAGGCCGCATCGATGGTTTTGTCGCTGGCCCGGCGGGGACCCTTGCCCGATGCGACCAGCTCGCGTGCAAAAGCTACGGCCGCATCGACCACATCGCCTTCGGCAAGCCGGTCGACCAATCCCGCCTTTGCCGCGGTGGCCGCAGTGATGGGGTTCCCGGACACGATCATGTCGAGGGCCGGCTCGACGCCGATGATACGCGGCAGGCGTTGCGTGCCGCCGGCACCCGGCAGGATGCCGATCTTCACTTCCGGCAGCCCGAGCTGGGACACGGCGGGAGCCGCCACCCGGTAGTGGCAGCCCAGCGCAACCTCCAGACCACCGCCGAGCGCCAGCCCGTTCAAGGCCGCCACGACCGGCTTCCCGGACGCTTCCATGCTGTCGATGACCTGGCCGAGCCCCGGCGGCTTCATTCCGCTACGGAACTCCGTGATGTCCGCGCCGGCCGAGAAGGCACGCCCTTCCCCCGTCACCACGATGGCCTTGATTGCGGGATCCCCGTTGGCGGCCGCAATGGCCGTCTGGAGGCCCTCGCGCACGCCGTGCGCCAGAGCGTTCACAGGAGGATTGGACAGCCACAGGATCGCAACTTCGCCCCGTGTCTCGACGCCGACCTTCGCCATTCTCGCGACTCCCGATCCTTTGTTGTGTCAGAGCGCTCTATCGAGCTTGGCGGCACCCTAGGCGCAAGTCTACCCTTGGGCAAACAGGTCAGGGAGATGCACTGATGCTCGAAGGCATGATGATGAACCGGCCGCTGCTGGTCTCAAGCATAATCGACTATGCCGCCGACGTGCATCCCACCACCGACATCGTGTCCGTCGCCGTCGAAGGGGGTTTGCACCGCTACGGCTACGCCGATGCGCGGCAACGCATTCTACGGCTGGCCAACACCCTGCGGGACCTCGGCGTGAAACCCGGCGACCGCGTCGCAACATTGGCGTGGAACGGCTACCGCCACTTCGAGCTGTACTACGCCATCGCCGGCATCGGCGCGGTCTGCCACACCATCAACCCGCGGCTGTTCGCCGAGCAGATCACCTACATCGTCAATCACGCCGAGGACACGCTGCTGTTCTTCGACCTGACGTTCACGCCGCTCGTCGAAAAATTGGCACCTGCATTTCCAAAGTCGCTGCGCTACGTCGCCATGACCGACCGGGCGCATATGCCCGCGTCATCGCTGCCGGATCTCCTGTGCTACGAGGACATTCTGGCGTCCGGCGCGCCCGACCTCACGTGGCCAGAGCTCGACGAGAACGCCGCCTGCGCGCTCTGCTACACCTCCGGCACCACCGGCGATCCCAAGGGTGTGCTCTATTCCAACCGCGCCACCGTGCTGCACGCGCTGTTCGTGCTCCCTGCCTGCGCCAAGGCGCTGCAGAACGGCCGTCGCGTCCTGCCCGTCGTGCCCCTGTTTCATGCCAACGCCTGGGGCCTGCCTTATACGGCCCCCATCGCCGGTGCCGCCTTGATCTTCCCGGGCGCCAGGCTCGACGGCGAAAGCCTGTTCGCACTGATGGACGGCGAGCGCGTCACCGGCGGCTGGGGCGTGCCGACCGTCTGGCTCGGCCTGCTCGCCGAGATGCAGAAGCGAGGCCGCAAGCCCAATGGCCTTGCGGGTGTCCTCACCGGCGGCTCGGCCGCGCCGCTGTCGCTGATCGAGACCTTCGAGCGCGACTACGACATCGATGTTGTGCACGGCTGGGGCATGACCGAGATGAGCCCGGTCGGCACCACCACGCGCCTCGGCCCCCAGGACGCCGACAAGCCGCTGGCCGAGCGCGTCGACATCAAGTCCCGCCAGGGCAAACGCATTTTCGGCGTCGAGCTGAAGCTGGTGGGCCCCGATGGCGAGACCCTGCCGCACGACGGCGAGGCCACCGGCGAGTTGTTCGTGCGCGGCGCCGCCGTCGTGCGCGGCTATTACAAGAACGAGGACGTCAACGCGCGCGGGCTCGATGCCGACGGCTGGTTCGGCACCGGCGACGTGGCACGCATCACGCCGGACGGATACCTCATCGTCGTCGACCGCACGAAAGATCTCATCAAGTCGGGCGGAGAATGGATCAGCTCGATCGAGCTCGAGAACCAGGCGATGGGTTGCCAGGGTGTCGCCAGCGCGGCCGTCATCGCCGTTCCCCACCCCAAGTGGGACGAGCGCCCGCTGCTCGTCGTGGTGAAGGCGAAGGGCGCCGAATCGTCCAAGGCCGGCATCCTCGGCCAGCTCGCCAGCAAGCTCGCCAAATGGCAGTTGCCGGACGACGTGGTCTTTGTCGATGAAATCCCTCTCACCGCAACCGGCAAGATCTCAAAGCGCGCGCTGCGATCCCGTTTCGTCGACTACAAATTGCCGGATTGAAGCGGGCGGTGACGACATCCCGGCTCTACTTGACGGAGCGCAGCAGCTTCCCGCCGAGTTCCGCGATGGCGCCGGAGAAGGGGGTGAATTCAAAGCGCACGACGTGCTGGCCCTTGGCGACGTGAACCGCCCGAAACAGAACGTTGGCGCGATGAATGACGGCCGGCTTGCCGTCGACTTCGGCCTGCCACCAGGGATGCCACACATCATTCAGCACGACAAAACCCTCGGTCGACGCAGAAACCTCGATCTCGACGATGGTGTTCTCGTAACGCCGGATGCGCACGTCGGGCAGGGCTTCGGCATCCCACACCACATCCGCCGCCGCCCCGGCGACCTCTGGTTCACCGTCGAGCAGCACCGTTTCGGCTGGATCAAACTCAGGCCAGCGGCCTTCCTCGATGATGTGCTCGAAGTTCGCGTGCTGCCAATCCTTGACGAACATCACCCGCGGCAGCGCGCCGACGTTCTCGTAAATGTAGGCATCGCGCGTCCGCGCCAGGAACTTCATCTCTCCGCGCGCCAGCTTCAGGTCGACCTGCTCGATGGGAATACTGCTGGCGATGAAGCGGAGGCCGAGAAGGTTGGCGAACTCCGAACGATATGACGGGAACAAACGGGTGAAGGTGCGCTGATCCGGGCCCGCAATGTAGTCGCGTGCACCCAGGGTCCGCGCCACCAGCCCGATACGCAGGGGATTGTAGCCGAGCGTCGTATCGAGGCCATGGATGAGCGCCGCGTTGGGCCACTCAAAACCCAGCCCCACCAGTTCGACGCGATCGCGCCACGGCGAGCCGGGGGACCGCCGCATACGAGCCTTGAGGAATTTGATCGTCTCGTTCTGGCAATCGGGTTTCAGAACGTCATAGCCGGCGCTGGAGCTTCCCGTCGATTCGTTGGGCCCGTTGTTGGCCGCCAGATCGGCCGTCATCAAAACGCCCAGCACCAAAACCGATGCCATCCCAGCCTTTGCAAACCAGCGTGCCGGGACGGCGAGCAGGAGTGTGACGAGGGTCAGCCAGCCGATGGCATTCAAAGTCGGGCGCCAGGCGAGGGACAGTTTTTCTTCGCTGACAGCAATGGCCATGGCGGCCACGAGGACGAGGGGCACGACCGTCAATTCCAGCATTCGCCGTGCCGTGCTGACCTTGGGCAATGAACCGCTCAACCAGCGATGAACGACATATCCTCCTGCCACCGCCAGCAGCCCGCCCACGAGAAACGATGCGTCGGCGGGCCGGCGGAAGAACGCGACACCGGGAAGGAAATCGTAAAAAATCTTGAACGCGGGCGTGTACGTCCCCAGCGCATACAGCAGAAGAAACAGGATCGACAGCACGTAGACCCGCATTTCGCGGGCCCACAGCACGCCGCGCGCAAGCCCAATGGTCAGGACAAGGACGATGGGGAGCGTGCCCACATACATCTGTCCCATGTTCTGCGACAGCGACAGATCGTTCTTGTCCCAATAAACGCTGTAAGGGCCCCAGTAATCCACTGTCGGATCGAAGGCACCGTACAGATCGGCGACCAGCGTGGTGATGAATGACGCGGGATTGAGCGAGCCCAGCGCAGCATCGGCAAATTCAACAATCGGGCGGTTCGACGATTTCACATAGAGGATGCAGAGCAGCAACGGCACGGCCACGACGAGCAGCCCGGCGGTGGTTGCCCACGCCAGCGGTTTGACGCTCTGCCGGAAGGCCTTCTCGCGATCGAGATGTTGCCAGAAATGACCGATGACCATGGCGGCCAGCACATATCCACCCAGCAAGGCCACCTGATTGGGCTCGGCCAGCATAATCCCGGCTGCGAGCCCGGCCAGACCTCCCCAGAGCGCCGACGACCGGTCGAGGGCACGCTGCAACAGCCACAGCGCGACGCCGAAGAAGGCGTAACTCTGGATCTGTCCGATGTGCTGGATACGCCACGCCGCCGACGCGCCAAAAGCGAACGCGATCGCAGCCACCAGCCCGCCCGCCGCATGCCAGCCGCGGTCCTGGAACAGCTTCAGGATCGCAAACGCGCCCAGGCCAAGCAGAATGAGAACATAGGCATCGAGCTGGCGGAACGTCGGCACCGCTTCGAAATAGGCCAACAGGAAAGCCGGCGAGAAGATCAGCGATTGCGGATCGGCGATGTGGGGTGTGCCGACGAAAACGTGCGGGGCCCAGAAGGGCGACTGGCCGGTGTGGAGAGCGTTCGAGAGGAACTGGATCTGCGCCTGGAAGTGGGCTTTGGCGTCGTACGGGATGGTGACGGTGCCAAACAGCCATGGGGAAGACAAAGCAAACCAGGCCGCAAGGAAGGCTGCAGCCGCTAGCGCGTAACCGGAGCGGACGACAGATCGAATGTTCATGGAGGCGCGCCAACGACTTTCATGCACCCGAGGCGGGGAAACGTTGGCGGAGAACTCACACGCCAAGAACGGCGGTCGCAAGGCGACCGCGCAGCGCATCAAGCATTGTTTCCCTCCCGAGAGCTCGACAAAGTCGCCGATCCCACCTTTTTTGCCTCGCGAATCCTATCAGTGGGATAACACTGCGCACAAGGCGGCACAGTTGAGTGGAAAAAAGCGCATGAACTGGCGGGACTTCTGGAACGCAGATACGCCAATCTACGTCAACGACCAGCACAAATTTGTGCATTATCAACGCATTGCTGCCGATATCGAGCGACTGTTGCCGGGGTCGGACGCCCGCGTCGTGGATTATGGCTGCGGGGAGGCTCTGGCGACCGACCAGGTGGCAGCACGCTGCGGACACCTGTATCTGTGCGACGGCGCGCAGATCGTCCGTGACCGCTTACGGCAGCGTCTCGCCACCGTTGCCAACGTCACCATCCTGTCGCCGGAAGAGTTCGACACGGTGGCGGACCGGTCGATCGACCTCATCGTCGTCAACTCGGTCGTCCAATATCTGAATGCCGGGCAATTGGGCGCATGTCTGGCGCAATGGCGTCGCAAGCTCAAAGGTTCCGGACGTCTTGTGGTCGCCGATGTCATCCCGCACGGCATCGGGCCGTTGACCGATGCCACCGCGCTCCTGCGCTTCGCTGCCGCAAACGGCTTCCTGATCGCGGCGCTGGCCGGGCTGGTCAAGACGTTCTTCTCTGATTACCGCCGCATGCGCGCGCAACTGGGCCTCGCGCACTACAACGAAGCCGAATTCCTGCAGATCCTGCGCGACGCCGGCTTCACCGCGGAGCGGCTGTCCTGGAACTTCGGCCACAACACCGCGCGCATGGCATTTGCGGCGTCGCCGGTCACGCCTTGAGCGGGATCGGCGTCACTGAAACAGGTCGCTCACGACGGGCCACAGCGATGCAACCAAGGCCAGCGCCATGCCCACATTGAAGATCCGTACCGCACGTGCATTCGTCAGCCACCGTTGCAGCGTCTGACCGACAAGCACCCAAGTCGCACTTGAAACCACCCCCAGCGCACCGAACAGGACTGCGATCAACGTGATGTTGAGGGGAAAAATAGCGACGCCAGCGTACGCCGAAACAGCCCCGACGGCCATGACCCAGCCTTTCGGATTGACCCATTGGAAGGCCGCTGCCTGCAGAAAGGTCATCGGCGTACCGACACCTGCTTCACCCGGGTTCATCGGGCCCGACATGGCAATGGCCCACGCCAGGTAAAGCAGGTACGCCGCACCAACATATTTCAGCACCGTGTAGATGAGCGGATACGCCGCAAAGATCGCCCCGAGTCCAAGGCCGACCGCGAACACCATCACGGCGAAGCCGAGCGTCACGCCCCACATGTGCGGCTGCGCGCGGCGGAAACCGAAATTGAGCCCGGAAGCCATCAGCATGACGTTGTTGGGGCCCGGCGTGATCAATGTCACGGCGCAGAATGCCGCGAGCGCAACGAGCAGATCGGCCGACATCACATGCCTTGCCCGCCGCGGGCCATGGCGGCGATGCCGGTGCGCGAGATCTCGACCAGTCCCAGATCCCGCATGATCGAGATGAACTGCTCGATCTTGGAGGACCGCCCCGTGATCTCGAACACGAAGTGGCTGGTCGAGGCGTCGATGACGCTGGCGCGAAAGATTTCGGCCAGGCGCAAGGCTTCGATGCGCTTCTCGCCTGTGCCCGCGACTTTGACGAGCGCCAGCTCGCGCTCCAGCGGCTCGCCGACGACGGTCAGATCGACGACCCGATGCACCGGCACCATGCGCTCGAGCTGGTGCTTGATCTGCTCCAGCACCATCGGCGTGCCCGTGGTGACGATGGTGAAGCGCGACAGATGCTTCTCGTGCTCGGTCTCCGACACCGTGAGGCTGTCGATGTTGTAGCCGCGACCGGACAGAAGGCCCGCGATCCGCGACAGGACACCCGGCTCGTTATCGACGAGAATGGAGAGCGTATGCCTCTCGGGCACATCCTTGCGCTCTTCGAGGAAGTAGACGGAACCGGTGGGTTTCTCGCTCATG
>JBKKCB010000294.1:0-13262 GCA_046713545.1 Hyphomicrobiaceae bacterium
AGTGTGCGGCCGGTATGGGGGAGCAATTGGCGATTGCTCTATCCCAAGCCCGATAACCGCGCTCCCGCGCCAACGCAAGGCAGGCACGAGCGCCCGCACGTTGGACGCCAGCGGGGCCGACGATGACGATGTCGACTCGTCATGATCGGGCCTATGCTCTCATGAACGGGGGCAATTCGCCGTTCGATGGGGCGCTAGTCTCAACCCCTTGGGTTGGGCCGGCTCGACCCGGAGGGTCCGAAATGACCATCCAGGTCAAGATTCAGATCAAGCTGGACGTTGCCAAGTGTCTATTGGCGCTCGCAACCATCTTAGCCCTGCTCTGAGACAGCGGCGGTGGTCCCAGTCTCGGGACCGCCGCCGCCTGATGTCGTTGCCGGCTCAAACCCGTACGGGGGGTCGCCGGAGTCGCTACGAAGTGAGTCGACAGCCCGATTAGATCTGGTCGTAGTCCAGCACGACACGGTCAGACTTGGGCTGCGCCTGACATGTGAGGACGAAGCCGGCCTCGATTTCCCAGGGCTCGAGAGAGAAGTTGCGGAGCATCGTGACCTCGCCTTCGACCAGTTTGGCTCGACACGTGCAGCACATGCCACCCTTGCACGAGTAAGGGACGCGGATGCCCGCGGCGAGCGCGGCATCCACGACGAGGCGACCCTCCGGGACTCGAAACGTGTGACGCCCGCCGTCGACTACGGCGATCACTTCAGCCCCCGCAGTGCGCGCTACGTCTATCGACTGAGGTGGCGGCGTGCGTCTCTGATTTGGCTCCGATCCTGCCCGGAAATACTCGGAGTGGATTCGATCGGGTGTGACGCCGACGCTCAGCAGCGTCTTGCGCGCGTCTTTGATCAGGTCTCCGGGCCCGCACAGGTAGACGTGGTCGATTTCGCCCGGCGGGCCGACAAGGGGCAGCAGCTGCCTAATCTTGTCGCCGTCGATACGGCCCGAAAGTAACGGCACGTCCGCTTCGGTGTCACGGCTCAGCACGTGGAGCACGGCGAGCCGACCGAGATAACTGTCCTTGAGGTCGTCGAGTGCCTGGCGGAAGATAATGCTGTCGATCGACCGATTGCCATAGATGAGCGTGAAGCGGCTATTGGGCTCGCGGGCCAGAAGGTGCCTGATCAGACCCATCACCGGTGTGATGCCGCTGCCGGCAACGATCCCGAGGTAGGCGCTGCCATCTTCGCCGTCGTCCGGAGCGACGAAACGACCGGCCGGCGGCATCACCTCGAGCGCCGTTCCCCGTGCCAGGCTCGCGTGCGCATGAGATGAGAACAGCCCGCCGTCGACGCGCTTGACGGTAATCCACAGCTCGTTGTCCAACGGATCGGAGCTAATTGAATAGGTACGCCGGACCTCTTCGCCATCCAGGACGGCGCGCACGACAAGGTGCTGGCCGGCCCGGTAGCGGTAGGCATCGGTTAGGCTCTCCGGCACGGCAAGGGCGAAGGATACCGCGTCGGCCGTCTCGCGGCGGACGGCGCTGATGGGCAGGGGGTGGAATTCGTCTCTCATCAGATGCACTTGAAGTATTGGAAGGGTTCGCCGCAGGAGCGGCAGCGATACTGCGCCTTGCAAGCCGTGGAGCCGAACTCGCTCACGCGGCCGGTAGACTTAGAACCGCAGGACGGACACGCCACCTCTGCCTCGGCGAAAAGTGCTCGCTTCCCCTTGGCTCGTTCGGGAGGTGCTATTCCATTGGCGCGCAGCTTCTCGCGCGCAGCGGCCGATAGCCAGTCCGTGGTCCAAGCTGGGGACAGGACACGATTGATGCGCACTCTATGGAAACCGGCTTTTGCCAGCGCGGTGCTTATATCGAGTGTGATGATGTCCATTGCCGGACACCCGGAATAGGTAGGGGTGATGGCGACCTCCAGAGTGTCTCCCGCAATCCGCACATCACGCAGGATGCCCATGTCCGAAACAGTGAGAAACGGCAGTTCGGGATCCGCCACCGTCTCCAGAACGGCATTTGCCCGCGCCAGGATGTCGGAGGGTTTCATGCTGGACCTGGCCAATGTAGCGGTCACCATGTTGCTCCTGGATAGGCACGCATCAGGAACTGCATCTGAGCGAGCATGGGGCCGAGGTGTTCGGTGTGAGTGCCGTGGCGGCCACCGGAGATCATCCACGCGTTTGGCGGGCGTTTCAAACCGGCTTCTGCCAGCACGTCGCTGATGGTCTGATCCCAATCTTCCCGCAGCGTAGAGGCGTCGACGGCGATGCCGGCCGCGATCATCGCGCGATCCACGGCATCCACTTCGAACATCTCGCCGGTAAACATCCAAATCTCGTCGATCGCGCGCTGCATCCGCAGGTGACTCTCCGGCGTGCCGTCCCCAAGGCGAATGACCCACTCAGAGCTGTGCCGCAGGTGATAGGCGCATTCTTTTTCGGCCTTGGTGGCGATGCCGGCGAGGTCGGTGTCCGCGGATCGACTAAGGGCGGCCCACAGCGGAACCGCGAATGCGGAGAAGCAAAGCTGCCGGGCCATGGTGGCGGCGAAGTCGCCATTGGGCCGCTCGACAAGCTGTATGTTCAAGAATTTGTCCGCATGGCGCAGGAAAGCAAGGTGGTCTTCGTCACCGCCGGCACCTTCGACCGCAACGGCGCGCGCATACAGGGAGCGGGCCTGGCCGATCAGGTCGAGCGCCATGTTCGTGAGAGCGATATCTTCCTCGAGCGTGGGCGCGCGGCTCGACCACTCGCCCAAGCGATGCCCGAGCACCAGCGCGTTGTCGGCGAGGCGTAGAATGTAGTGGTAGTGAAGGGTGATCGGAACGTCTGCCATGGCACACACCGTCTTCACATGTGTCCGACTGCGTCGGGAATGTCGTAGAAGGTCGGGTGGCGGTACGGCTTGCGGTCGGGCGTCGACGGCTCGAGCAATGTATCCTTCTCCGCGGGCTCTGAGGCGATGATCGCCCTAGAGGGTACGACCCATATGCTGAGCGCCTCGCCGCGGCGCGTGTACACATCGCGCGCGTTCTGCAACGCCATCTCGTCGTCCATCGCGTGCAGGCTGCCCACATGTTTGTGGCCAAGGCCATTGCGGGGGCGCAAGAACACCTCGTAAAGCGGCCAGTTTTTGTCGGTCATGTCGCCCTCTTGCTCGCGGAAATCCTCATTCGGAGAACCCGTTCGGTGGCGCGCTATTGCGCTGGCATGCCCTGCCGCGCTGCACGTTTGCCGGCAAATGCCTCGGCCGCGGAGCGTACCCACGCACCATCATCGTGAGCCGTTCGGCGCGCGTCGAGGCGCTGGCGGTTGCACGGGCCGTCACCCTTGACCACGCGCCAAAATTCGTCCCAGTCGATAGGCCCGATCTCCCAGTGCTTGGTGTTTTCGTCGTAGTTCAGCGCCGGGTCGGGAATCTCCAGTCCGAGAAAGCGCGCCTGCGGCACCGTTGCATCGACGAACTTCTGACGAAGTTCGTCATTGGTAAAACGCTTGATCTTCCATCGCATGGCCTGCTCGGAGTGCACGCTATCCTTGTCCGATGGACCAAACATCATCACCGACGGCCACCACCAGCGATCGAGTGCGTCCTGCGCCATTGCCTTCTGCTCAGGCGTTCCATTCGCGAGCGACATCATGGTCTCGTAGCCCTGGCGCTGATGGAAACTCTCCTCCTTGCAGATGAGGACCATGGCGCGCGCATAGGGCCCATAGCTGCAGCGGCAGATGGGGATCTGGTTCATGATCGCCGCGCCGTCCACGAGCCACCCGATAGCGCCGATGTCCGCCCAGGTCAGAGTTGGGTAATTGAAGATGGAGGAGTACTTGGCCTTGCCCGATAGCAGCTGGCCCACAAGCTCCTCGCGTGAAACGCCTAGCGTCTCGGCCGCGCTGTACAGGTAGAGCCCGTGACCGGCCTCGTCCTGGATCTTGGCCATGAGCTGCAGCTTGCGCTTCAGATTCGGCGCGCGCGCGAGCCAATTGCCTTCGGGCTGCATGCCGATGATCTCGGAATGCGCATGCTGTGAGATCTGCCGGATCAGCGTTTGACGATAAGCGCGCGGCATCCAGTCTGTGGGCTCGATGCGCTCCTCTGCATCGATGCGCTTCTGGAACCGGCTCAGGCGTTGCGGATCTTCGTGATGGTTTTCTTGGCGCTCGAGGCTCAAGGCTTGCGTGTACATGCCTTCCTCCCAACAGCTGTCTTTCCCTTTATGTCACAAGAAAATTGATATAGCAAGTTTATTGTAACATATCAGTGCACCGCTTAAGGCGCCGATTCAAGACGGGAAGAAGCGCTGGGCTAGACTGGGGTTGCTGGGGGGAACCACACCTGTCTCGTTAAGGGCGTTCTTGTCGAGCCAACGCTCTGATCTTGCAACAATTTGCCGGTACACGCTGCTGACAAGGGCGCGCGCAGGTGTCCCATGCCAGTCGTCGGGCAACATCGCGCGTGGCAGCAGAGGGTCGCGCAGCACAATTCGCCGCCAGTCGTGAATGAGCAGAATGCGCAGCTGGAATGCCTGCGCATCCGTGAGGGACGCACCGTCGGCAAGTTCGTCGGCGACGGGAGCGAACACTCCAAGAAACTGCCGGTACCCGGCATCCAAGTCGGCGAGCTGCCAGCAGGCTTGCGCGAGAGAGCGGGCATCCTGCGCGTCGTCCAGCCGCGCCCGCATGCGCACGATCTCGCGAGATTTCTCTACAGTCCGATCGGACGTTGCTGGAATGTGCGGCCTCACCATCACGTTGGCGGCGGCTTGACCGTACCCGGCGCGCAGCATTTGATCCCGGATGGCGGCTCGCTGTGCGGTTTGGATTGGCGCTATGATGGCAACGTCGAGCTCCCCCGACCAAGGGGGATCGCCGGCGCGATAGATGCGCGCAGTCGCCGCGGCGAACTCCGCTGCCCCCTTCGCGGAGAGGCAGTAGTAGCTGTTCTTGCCGATACGCGTGCGCTCGAACCAGCCATCAGCAACCAGCCTCGAGGTGGCAGTTCGCACCTGACCCGACTCGATGCCGAAGCCCGCCACCATATCGAGCAGGGAACCCAGCCACAGGGAGCCCCCACGCGGAACGATGGCATCGCCATAGATCGTGACGATCAGCGAACCGGCACGCATCGGCCGGCGTCGCTCGAAGCTCTTGAGGAGGGCGTTGAATTTGCGCGACGCAGTCATGCTGCCGCGAAGCTTAGCCGATCCAGCACCTGAAAGGGAGCCAACGCGGCGCGGTCATATCCCGAGGTAGGCAGCCTGTACCTTCTCGTTGGCGAGCAGTTCGTGGCCGCTGCCTTCCAGCACGACGGAGCCCGTCTCGAGCACATAGCCGCGGTCGGCGACGGACAGGGCGGCGAACGCGTTCTGCTCGACCAGAAAGATGGTCGTGCCTTCGCGCTTGAGGCTGGTGACGGCGGCCAGGATTTGCTCGACCAAAATCGGCGCGAGGCCCATGCTCGGCTCGTCGAGCAGCAGCAGCGCTGGCCTGGCCATCAGGGCCCGGCTGATGGCCAACATCTGCTGCTGGCCGCCTGACAAATCCCCGCCGCGGCGCGAGCGGAAATCCCTCAGCACCGGAAATAGCGCAAACATACGCTCCATATCTTCTGCGATTGCAGCATCTCTACGCAAATAGGCGCCGAGACGCAGATTGTCCTCCACCGACAGATCGCCGAACACCTGCCGACCTTCAGGTGACTGGGCGATGCCGACAGCGACCCGGGCGTGCGGTTTCGAATGGGTGATGTCCGCGTCCTTGAATATGATCGAGCCCGCGCAGGTTGGCTGGACACCCGAGATGGCCCGCAGCAGGGTGCTCTTGCCCGCACCGTTAGCGCCGACCAGCGCGACGATCTCGCCCTGCCTCACCTCGAGGCTGACCTCACGCAGCGCCTGGATGCGACCGTAGCGACTGGACACGCGGTCAACCTTGAGCACGGGCCGCCTCGCGTCCATGAGAGCCGAGATAGGCCCGGATGACGTCCGGGTTGCCACGCACCTCTGCAGCACTGCCCTCCGCCAGCTTGCGGCCGCGGTCGAGCACGAGAATGTGGTCTGAGATTTTCATGACAAGCTTCATATCGTGCTCGACCAGCGCAACCGTGGTCCCTTTCCGCGCGATCTGTTGGATCAGCCCGTCGATTTCCCCGGTTTCTACCGAGTTGCAGCCTGCCGCCGGCTCATCGAGCAGAAGAAGCTTCGGCTCACTCGCAAGCGCTCGCGCAATCTCAAGGCGCTTGAGGGCTCCGTAAGGCAGCCCTCCGGCGGTGCGGTCAACGTCGCGACCGAGGCCGACAAACTCGATGAACGCGCGGGCCCGCTCCGCGCACTCGTCATTGGCGCGCCTCACCGATGGCAACCGCAGGGCATGCGCCAGGATGCCTTTAGGCTCGTGCAGATGCCGCCCGACCATGACGTTCTCGAGTACGGTGAGGCGAAAGAAGATCTGCAGATTTTGAAACGTGCGCGAGAGGCCGCCGCGGGCAAGCTGGTGCGGCTCATGGTTCGTGACGTCGTGATCGTCGAGGCGGATGCGCCCGCGGTCAGGCCGGTAAACGCCCGAGATCATGTTGAAGAGCGTGGTCTTGCCGGCACCGTTGGGGCCGATGATCGAGAAGATGCGTCCCGCTGGGATCGCGAACGACAAGTCATCCACGGCAGTGATTCCGCCGAAGCTGATGCCGAGGCCGTTTACCTGCAGCAGGCTCATGGGGACCTCCAGCCGAGGCGGCTAGCGATGAACGGCAAAATCCCCTGCGGCAGGAAGATCATGATGACCATCATGATCAGGCCGAGGACAATCTGCTCATAGTCATGCAGGAACGTCAGCAGCTGCGGCAAAGCCCGCAGCAAGCCGGCGCCGATGACGGCGCCAACGACCGATCCCATGCCGCCAAGCACGCTCATGGTCACGAGCTCGATCGAGTGCAGGAAACCGGCCGACGTGGGCGTAATGATTCCGTCAGACAAGGCCGCCATGGAGCCCGCGAGGCTGGCGTATCCCGCAGAGATGACAAAGGCGGCCAGCTTGTAGCGGGCGACGTCCACGCCGTTGACGGCTGCGGCGACCTGCGAGTCATGCAGAGCCCGCAGCGCGCGCCCCGTGGGACTGTCGACAATATTGAGGGCCAGCCACATCCCGACGAGAAGGACGACGGCGCTGGTCCAGTACCACATGCGTGAGCCGCGAATGACGATACCAAAGATGTCGAGGCGCGGCACGCCCATACCGTCGGGCCCGCCGGTCCAGCCCGCCTCGTTGGTCAGCACCATGGTGACGAGAAAGCCGAAGCCGAGCGTCGCAACGGCGAGATAGTGGCCGCGCAGTCTGAGTATCGGCCGGCCGACCAGCCAGGCGATCAGAACGGTGATCAGGAGGCCAGCGAGGAGGCTCGCGATCACCGGCAGACCAAGACGCGTTGGCCCGATGGCGACGGCATACGCGCCAAGCCCCCAGAATCCGGCATGCCCCAGACTGACTTGCCCGGCAAAACCCATCAGCAGATTCAGGCCGACGACCGCAAGGGCAGCAATGAAGATGCTGGCGCCGATCTCGTAGTAGAAGGCCGACGGAAAGACTGTCGGGACGACAGCGATGACGGCAGCCAGGACAGCAAGGGGTACCAGCCGCGTGGTGCGCCGCATCCCCATCACACCCTCTCGACCCGGCCACGACCAAAAAGCCCGTTCGGCAGCACAAACAGGGTCAGAAGGATGACGATGAAGGCAACCGCATCCTTGTACTTGGAGCTGAGCAAGCCCGCGCTCAATTGCTCGACGACCCCTACGGTGATGCCGCCGACAACAGCACCAAGCGGATTACCCATGCCGCCCAGCATGGCGGCGGCGAAGCCTTTGAGGGCAAGGAGCGTGCCGACGTCATAACTCGTCAGCGTGATCGGAGTGATCAACACGCCGGCAACCGCGCCCAGCGCCGCAGACAGCGCGAACGACAGGGCGATCATGCGGTCTGTATCAATGCCCACGAGCTTGGCCGCCATCCGGTTGCCAGCCGTCGCCGCGATAGCCTTTCCCGCGAGCGTGCGCTCGAAGAACTGCCACAGCAGCACGAAAGCGAGCGCGGCACCCGCCATCACCCATACACTCTGCGGCAGCAAGGTCGCGCCGAGCACGTTGAAGGGCGTATCGCCGGAAAATGCCGGAAAGCGGTGGTACTGCCTGTCGAACACGACCTGGGCAACGCCGCGCAGGAAGATCGAGGCGCCGATCGTGATGATGATGAGCACGACCACGGAAGCGCCGCGCGCCGGCTCGATGGCCACCTTGTGCAGCAGCACGCCGACCGCCACAGCGGCAAGGATTGCAAGCGGTGCCGCCGCCCACAACGGCACCCCGGCGGCGTAGAGGAAGAAGGTCGCCATGCCACCGATCATCACGAACTCGCCTTGCGCGAAGTTCACGACCTCGGAGGCGTTGTAGATGATGGTGAAGCCGAGCGCGACCAGCGCGTAAATCGCGCCAACCGTGAGTCCCGAAAACAGGAACTGAATAATATCTGACATGCGCAGCGCCACCCATCAGACCGGTCCGTCAGGTGGCGGGCGTGGCACCGCCAACGCCCGCTTCCCCGACCAGTAGCCACTACTGCAGCGGCGTCCAATCGCCCTTCTTGATCTCAAGCATGCGGAAGGCCGAAAGATCGAGCCCCATGTGATCGGTTGGAGACATGTTCACAACACCCCCCGTGCCGATGAAACCCTTGGTTTTCTCAATCTCATCGCGGATTTTCTCGCCATTCAGCGATCCTGCCCGCTTGATGGCCTCGACCAGGATGTTGAGACCGTCATAGGCGTGGCCGCCAAACGTCGAGACTGGCTGATTGGCGTAAGCGGTGAACGCCTTGGTGTAGGCAACGACGACCTGCTTCTGCGGATCGTTGTCAGGCAGCTTGTCGGCGATGAGCAAGGCAGCGGCCGGAAGCCTGACGCCTTCCGCGGCATCGCCGGCGGCGTCAATGAACCCCTTCGAGGCCACGCCGTGGCTCTGATAGAGCGGCACAGCCAGGGCCAATTGCTTGAAGTTGCGGGTCACGATGGCGGGACCTTGTCCGAAGCCAGCATTGAGCACGGCCTGCAGCCCGGCCTTGGCCTTGATGTTGGTGAGCTGCGGCGTCATGTCGGTGTCGCGTGGCCCATAGGTCTCATCGGCCAACACCTCGATGCCGTATTTGCCGACAACTTTCTTGCATTCCTCCTGCATCGACTTGCCGAAGGCATCCTGGCCCGAGATCATGCCGATCTTGGTCAGCCCGCGCGCCTTCATGTCCTCGAAGATCTTCTCGCACGCCATCTTGTCGGTGTGCGGCGTCTTGAAGCAGAATTTCTTGACTGGATCGATGATGATGACAGCTCCCGCCAACGAGATGAACGGCAGCTTTGCGTCCTCGAACGCCGGGCACATGGCCATCGTGTCGCCGGTAGTTGAGCCGCCGACCTGCGCAATGACCTTGTCATCCTCGACAAGGCGGGTCGCGAACTGCTTGGCTTTGGCGGCATCAGCACCGGAGTCATAGATGACGATCTCGATCTGCTTGCCGAGCACGCCGCCCTTGGCATTGATTTCGTCGGCCAGCATCTTCAGCGTCTTGGCTTCGGGATCACCAAGGAACGACGCCGGTCCTGTAATCGAAAGCACTGCACCGATCTTGATCTTGTCCTGCGCCAATGCCGGGGTCGCAACGCTCATCGCGAATGAACCCGCTAGAGCGACACTCAGTAGGATGCGTCTAGAAAGCATGATGTCTTACCTCCCTGTTGCGGCTAAACTTCGATGCCGTTTTCCGGCCCTGTTCTTCAAGCCGTGACGTGTTTGCGGATACCGGCCACGCGGAACCGATTGGCCACGAAGGCCGCATCCGTAAGGCAGGCGTTGCCCGCCGGGTTTGCGCCACTGACATGAAAATCGCTGAAGGCCGCGCTCTGATTGACCAGCACGGCGCCCGTCAGATTGCACGAGACATTCACGCCGGCTGCCGCGAACTTCTCTGTTGCCTCGTCGAGTACGGCAGGATTGATCGAATAGACGCTGGCGGTGATGGCGCCTTTTCGCCGCGCCAACCCGGCGGCCTTGTCGATCGATTGCTGCGTCGTCTCTGTCGCGACAATGAAGCTGATAGGCCCAAATTGCTCCTCGCCATAGAGCGACGCATCGACAACGTCGGCAAGGAGGATGGCCGGCGTTGCGATGCGCGCGCCCGCCGAACCCGAAACCTCAAGCGGCTTGGAGCTCAGCAAGGTTTTGCCTTTGGCGGACACTGATCTTATTCGCTCGGCCGTCATCTCGCTCTGAAGTGTTCCGAGCAGAGCGACCGCGCGCTCAGGATTGCCCAATAGTTTCTCGACGGCCGCGGCGACGCCTTGGCAGACATCGTTGAAACTCTTGCGACCCTCGTCGCTGTCGATGCCGTCGCGCGGCACAAAGATATTTTGTGGCGCCGTGCACATCTGGCCGGAGTAGAGCGACAAAGAGACGGCGATGTTGCTGCACATGCCCTTGAAGCTGGAGGTGGAGTCGATCACGATCGAATTGACGCCCGCCTCCTCCGTGAAAATCTGAGCCCCCTTGGCATTCTCGCGAACCCAGCGGCCGAAGGAGGGTGAACCAGTGAAGTCGATGATCGCCATGGCCGGATGCGCGACCAGCTCCTTAGTGATCGGTGCCTCCGGCTCGTCTACCGCGATCAGCGTGACGTTCGGGTCGAACCCCGCAGCCTTCAGGACCTCGCGACAGGTCCGCACGGTGATGGCCAGCGGCAGGATCGCGGCTGGATGCGGCTTCACGATCACCGTGTTGCCGGTGGCGAGGCTCGCGAATAACCCGGGGTAAGAGTTCCAGGTCGGGAACGTGGAGCAGCCAATCGTAAGCGCGACACCGCGTGGCACGACGCGCCAGTACTTGTCCATGATCAGAGAAGCCTGACCCCCGCCTTGCGGCTTTTCCCAGCGCGCGTGCTCCGGCACTTTGATCATTTCTGCATAAGCATAGGCGACCGCCTCAAGGGCCCGGTCTTGCGCGTGGGGGCCGCCGGCCTGAAAAGCCATCATGAACGGTTGGCCGGTGGTGTGCTGCACGGCGTTGGCGATCGCAAAACTCTGCTTGTTGAGCCGGGCGATGATTTCCAGGCACACTCCGACCCGTGTCTCAATGTCGGTTGCGCCCCATCGTGCGGCAGCAACCTCCGAGGCGGCCAAGAGCTCGCCGATGCCAGCGGCTGGATAGGTGACGCCGAGCGGAAAACCCCAAGGGCTTTCCTCCTTGCCGATGCGCTTGGCTTCGCCCGGATGCTCCATTGTGAAGGGTTGACCGAGCTGGGCCTTAAAGTCCGCCTCGGCGTCGGCCTTCGCTGTCTCGCCGTAGATCTTTCCACTCGGCGCTTCGGGCGCGGCGCTCCAATACGTACGCCGGGCTATTGCCGAAAGCGCCCCCTCCAACGTTGTGCGGTGGATGTCGAAGTAGCGTTGCATTGCGCCTCCCCGAAGCCGGGCCAACTCCGGCTTCTTACAGTTCGTGCCCGCAAACCGTGTGGGCGGTGAGACCGGCCGAAGGTGATGTTGGGAGTCAATTTATATATTGACCGGCCGGTCGGTCAATGTAAAAATTTCAACAACACGGACATCGACGGAAAACTGCCCGCGCCGGTGCATCGCCGGCCGAACAGTCGACACAGCGGTCGAGGAGGAAAGCGATGACGGGAAGCACTATCGGCGTCGAAGATTTTTCAGCCGTGCGCTCGATCACGCTCAACCGGCCGGACAAGCTCAACTCGTTCAACGAGGAGATGCATCGCGGGCTGCGGGCTGCGCTTGCCGGGGCTGCGGATGACAGCGTGCGCGCGGTCCTGCTCACGGGTGCGGGCAAGGGCTTTTGCGCCGGTCAGGATCTGTCGGACCGCGTGCAGGGCGAGAACGGTCAGGCGCCGGATCTCGGTCACACGATTGAAGCGCTCTGGAACCCACTGGTGCGGACGATCCGCAGTCTTGCGAAACCCGTCATATGCGCTGTCAACGGCGTCGCTGCAGGCGCCGGCGTAAACGTCGCACTGTCCTGCGACATCGTACTGGCTGCGCGCTCAGCTCGATTCGTCCAGCCGTTCTGCCGGCTCGGCCTGGTGCCGGATTCGGGCGGCACATATCACCTGCCGCGCCTTGTGGGCGAGGCTCGCGCGAAGGCGCTGGCGCTGCTTGGCCAGACGCTGAGTGCCGAACAAGCCGAGGCCTGGGGCTTGATTTCGCAGGTTGTCGACGACGACAAGCTGACGGCGGAAGCGCGCAAGCTGGCAGTTCATCTGGCGACGCAACCGACCTATGGCCTGGGCCTCATCAAGCGAGCCATCCACGCCAGCGCCACCAACTCGCTCGATGCTCAGCTCGATCTTGAGCGCGATTTGCAACGCAAGGCCGGACATACGCCGGATTACGCGGAGGGTGTGCGAGCCTTCTTCGAGAAGCGGCCCCCCATGTTCACCGGCCGGAAAGCCTGAAACCCAGGATGAGAGACAATGACCCAGGACGCACTCACGTTGGCAAAACGATGCGCCGAGGCCATGTGGGAGAACGACCGAGCTTCGCGCTCACTGGGGATGGAGATCCTCGACATTGCACCCGGCCGCGCGTCTCTCAGCATGAGCGTGGTCGAGGCAATGACCAACGGTCACGCCATGTGCCACGGCGGCTTCATATTCGCGCTGGCAGATTCCGCTTTCGCTTTCGCTTGCAACGGCTACGGCCCGCGTACCGTCGCCCAGCATTGCTCCGTTACGTTTTTGCGGCCCGCTCAGCTCGGCGACCGTCTGATCGCCGAGTGCGTCGAACGCTCCCGCGCTGGCCGGAGCGGCATATACGACGTGACCGTCAGGCGCGCCGACGGCACGGTGATCGCTGAGTTCCGCGGCCACTCGCGCTCGATCGAGGGCACACTGCTGCCGCTGGTGGAAGATGCAAGCAACTGAGCCGCTGCAACGCGGCCGTCGGGGAGGGAGAAGGAAACCATGTTGGATCTCGGCCCACGCAAGGAAGACCTTGATCCCATCGAAGTGGCGTCGCGAGACGAGATCGCAGCGCTGCAACTCAAGCGCCTGAAATGGACGCTGCGACACGTTTACGACAACGTGCCCCACTACCGGAAGAAATTCGATGAAGCGGGTGTTCACCCAGGCGATTTGTCATCCCTGGAGGACCTCGCGAAGTACCCCTTTACGACCAAAGCGGACCTGCGTGACAACTACCCCTTCGGCATGTTCGCGGTACCGACCGAGCAGATCGTGCGCACGCACGCCTCCTC
>JBKKCB010000295.1:0-6934 GCA_046713545.1 Hyphomicrobiaceae bacterium
TCACTCGTGCTGCTGCCCTTCGGCGCCTGGCCCGTCCCCTCGGTCCACGCCATGGGCATGGTCTTCGCCGCCGCCATCCTGATGTCTGCCGGCTTCATCTGTCTCGTCGTCGCCATGCGCAGCGCCGAGATGTCGGCACTCGCGCCGTTCCGCTACTGCGTGATCCTCTGGGCCATCCTCATCGGCATCGTCGTCTGGGGCGAAATTCCGGATCTGCTGGCCATCCTCGGCATCCTCATCGTCGTCGGCGCCGGTCTTGCCTCCTTCATGCGCGAACGCCGCCTAGCCCGCAGCAGGCGCCTAGTGTGATGATCGAGAAATTCGCCGGAGCTTGCCGCACATCTTGGAGCGAATTTCTCGATCTGAATCACACTAGTAACTTTATGAGTCTAGTGTCCCTTTGGATTCCGAAGTTCGCCCCCGGACCTAGCGTCGAGACCAGGCGAACTTCGCAATCGGGACACTAGCATGACCGACAACCTGCGCGGCATCGCGGCCATCCTCGCCTCCGCCTCGGGCTTCGTCGTCAACGACGCCATCGTCAAGCTCGTCACCGAGGAGCTGCCGACCGGCGAAATCATCGTCGTGCGCGGCATCATGGCCACTCTCTTGATCGGCGCTGTCGCTTGGTGGCGCGGCGCCATGCGGCCCGTCCGCGTGCTGCTCCAACCGCCGATCGTGATACGCATCTTCGCCGCCTCGCTCGCCTCGCTCTTCATCGTTGCGGCATTGCGCTATCTGCCGCTGGCCACCTCCACTGCGATCCTTCAGGTCACGCCGCTCGCGGTCACGGCGGGATCCGCTTTGCTGCTCGGCGCCGCTGTCGGCTGGCGCCGCTGGACCGCCTCGCTCTTTGGCCTCGCTGGCGTGCTTCTCATCATCCGGCCGGGCGCCGAGGGTATCAACGCACACGTCTGGATCGCGCTGGCCGCACTGCTCTTTACCTCGATACGTGATCTAACCACGCGCTTTATCGATCCATCCATCCCCTCGCTCTACGTCGCCTTCGCCTCCTCCGTGCTCATCATGCTCGGCGGCTTGCCTCTCCTGCCTATGGAGACTTGGGTTGTGCCATCGCCCAAAGCCCTGCTCCTGCTGGCCTTGGCCTCCGCCGCCGTTTTCTTTGGCTACTACCTCGGCATCGTCGCCATGCGCGTCGGCGAGATTGCGGTCGTGGCGCCGTTCCGCTACTCGACCATCCTGCTGGCCCTGCTGCTCGGCTATCTGCTCTGGGGCTTCGTGCCCGATGCCATTTCGCTCGCCGGCATTGCCATCGTGATCGGCTCGGGGCTCTATCTTCTCCGCCGCGAGCGCGCCGTCTTCGCGCGCCAGCGCTCTGCATCTGCTGCTTCTGGAGGTCCTTCCCCATGACGCCCAATCGGATGAAGGAGAAGATCGCGCGCGGCGAGCCCGCGCTCGGCGCCTCGATCATGTTTCCGTCGCCGCAACTGGTCGAGATGCTGGGCTATGCCGGCTTCGACTGGGTGCTGATCGATTGCGAGCATGGCTCCATCGGCCCGGCCGACGTGGAAGTCATGTCCATGGCGGCCGACGCGGCCGGCATCACGCCCATCGGCCGCCCGCGCAGCAATGCGGCGGCTGACATCCAGTCCCTGATGGATCGCGGCGTGCAGGGTGTGCAGATCCCCCACGTCAACACGGCCGATGATGCGCGCCGTGCCGTCGCCGCCGTCAAGTTCGGTCCCGGCGCCGCGCGCGGCCTCGCCGCCGGCACGCGCCCCGACAAGTGGGGTCTCGGCGCCAAGATGGCGGACTTCACGGCGGCCGCGAACGCGCAATCGCTTGTCTGCGTGCAGATCGAGCACCAGGAGGCCGTGGCGAACATCAAGGACATCCTGACGGTCGAGGGCATCGACGTGTTCTTCATCGGCCCGTCCGACCTGTCGCAGTCCATGGGTTTTCCCGGCAACGCCAAGGCGCCGCCGGTCGCCAAGGCCATCGACGAGACCCTGGCCGCCATCCGCGCCGCCGGCAAAGTCCCGGGCCTGCCCGCCACCGCCGACAACGTCGCCGACGTCGTCGCCAAGGGCTGCCGCTATATCTACACCCACGTCCCGCGCATCATCGCCGGCGGTGCCACGCAATTCCTCAAACCCGCCCGCGGGTGACGCCGCGTTCAGGGATTGGTTCGCGCGGTTCCTCGAGTCATCCCACGGCCGTTCTGCAGAGTTTGAAGGACAGGCTTTGCCGGTGGTTCCCCTCTCCCCATCGGGGAGAGGGCTGTTCGCCATGACTTGCGAGCGCATGTGTGCGATCGCCACACGTGAGACGGCGCGAGCAAGTCATTGTGGGCGAACAGGGTGAGGGGGAACCGATCTACCTGTGACACCCTCACCCTTCGCGCCTGGGGATTTGCTCGGGCCGCTCTACTTCAGGCAGTGATGTGACCGCGGCCGAGCTTTCTCACGGCCCTCGCAAATCGAAGGCGCGAAGCCCTCCCCCTTCGAGGGAGAGGGCGAAGATCGGCAGGCCCTACTGAATCGCAGAGAGGAGCAATGCTCTTCAGTGCCAAGCAAAAAAACTCTAACCCTGCAGCACGGCGCGTACTTCCGAGCGGATCTTGTCGATCGGAAACGGCTTTGCCAGCAGCCGCACGCCTTGGCTCTCCAGACCTCGCGCCTGATCGAGAACGTCGGCGAGGCCGGACATGAGCAGCAGCTTGATGCCCGGCTGGACGCCCGGCGCCTTTCCGGCGAGCGATATGCCGTCGAGACCCGGCATGTGCACATCCGTCACCAGCACATCGAACGGCCCGTCCGATGTCAGCCTGTCCAGCGCCTCGTTGCCGTCCTGCGTCGGCACCACCGTGTGGCCGTCCATCTCGAGCGCCCGCCGCACGAAATCGAGCGAGCCTTGGTCGTCATCGGCGAGAAGGATGCGTGCCATCGAGCCCTCGTTGTCATGCCCGTCAGGTCGCCAAGGCTGCTTCCGGAGAATCCCTAGGACGTCGGCTCGGAAGACGTGAGGCGCCCGACAAACGGCAGTTCACGGTAACGATGCGCGAGGTCCATGCCGTAGCCTAGCACGAAAGCCGGCGGACATTCGAACGCGATGTAGTCCGCTTCGATGTCGACCGCGCGGCGGATGCGCTTGTTGAGCAGCACGCACGTGACGATGCGCCGGGCGCCGCGCGCCGCAATCAGGTCGCGGGCGAACGCCAGGGTCCGGCCCGTATCGAGGATGTCGTCCACGAGCAGAATGTCGCGGCCAGTCACCTCCAGATCGAGGTCGCGCAGGATGCGCACGCTCCCGATCGCGGTCGTGTCGTGCCGATAGCTCGAAAGCGACAGGAAATCGACTTCCGGTTCCACGCCGGCGTGATGCAGGGCGCGCAGCAGGTCGGCCGAGAACACGAAGCTTCCCGTCAGCACCGAAACGATCAGAAGCCGTTCCAGGCCGGCGCCCGCGATGTCCTTCGCCAGGGCTTCGATGCGGGCCGCAATCATCTCGGGCGGGAATATGACCTCGATCCGGCCTGTCGTGCGATCACCTTGGTGCATGGGTTTTGAGCCGCCGTGTTCCCCAAATCGGCCCTCCTGATATCAGATTGCAGCGGGATTGGCGAAGCCGTGGACGTGGCCGCACCGCCCGATCCCGGGCAGCTGGGCAGCGCCCCGCCTCGACTTTCCCACCACCGCCACATTCATCGGCGATTGATCGGCGCCCCGTCCTCTCGCATAAGGGTGTGCGGGCGGTCGGGCTCTAGAGCAGGATCGTTTCGGGTGGACTCATTTGTCCGCACCCGAGGTGCCTCGGCCGAAACGTGAATCCTGCTCTACGTCCTATGCTTGGAGTGCGATTCACGTTTCGCATGAAGCCGATAGCGCTTCCATGCGAAACGATCGCACTCTAGGCCACGGCTGATGGGGTCTTCGTGATCAGGCTGCAGAACGTAGGGCTGAAGTATGGGCGTGGAGGCGAAGTCCTCCACGACGTGAATTTTCATTTGCGGCCCGGGTCATTCCATTTTCTCACCGGCCCCTCGGGCGCGGGCAAGTCATCGCTGTTGCGCATGATCTTCATGTCGTTGCAGCCGACGCGCGGTCATGTCCAGCTGTTCGGCCAGGATGTCAGCCGCATCAATCCGTCCCGTCGCGCCCAGCTTCGCCGCCGCATCGGCATCGTCTTCCAGGACTTCCGCCTGCTCGATCATTTGACGACCTGGCAGAACGTGGCCCTGCCCCTGCGCGTCGTCGGCAAGCGCATCACGGACTACAGGGAGGATGTGACGGATCTGTTGCAGTGGGTGGGACTGGGCGAGCGGATCAATCACTTTCCCTCCGTGCTCTCCGGCGGCGAGAAGCAGCGCGCCGCCATCGCCCGCGCCGTGATCGGCAAGCCGGAGCTGCTGCTGGCCGACGAGCCGACGGGCAACGTCGATCCGCAGATGGCGCGCCGCCTGCTGCGCCTGTTCATCGAGCTCAACCGGCTCGGCACGTCGGTTGTGATCGCCACGCACGACCATCAGCTGATGCGGCAATACAAGGCCCCTCGGCTGGAGCTGCAGGACGGCCATGTCCGGACAGTTTGACAGGCCGCCGAATCCTCCCGGCGGGCGGGGGCCCGCCCCGCGCGGGGATCACCGGTCACGGCTGCTGGACGACGACTATACCGGTCCGCCGACCGCAGCGATGCGGACGCAATCGCCGCCGCACACCATCGACGCCGAGATCGAGCCGGAGATCATCGGCGACAGCCGCGGCGTAACGGCCGAGCAGGCGCTGTCGCACACGCCCATCGTTCCTGCGGGATCGGTCACCGGCAAGTCGCTCACGCTCGTCATCACCATCATGTGTTTTCTGGCCTGCCTCACGGCCGGCGCCGTTTACATGATCAACCAGTCGGCCACGGCCTGGCTGAAGGACGTCGCCAGCGAGGTGACCGTGCAGGTCGAGCCGCGCGAGCGCGGCGACAACGATCGCTTCATCAAGGACGTCACGGCGTTTCTGGTCAGCCAGCCCGGCGTCCGCAGCGTGAGGCCCCTGAGCCTCGAAGCCTCCACGGCGCTCGTGGAGCCATGGCTTGGCCAGTCGGATGCCTTGAAATCGCTGCCGATTCCGCGGCTGATCGCGGTCGAGCTGGATCGTTCGGCGCCGCCTGATTTCAGCAGCCTGCGCGATCGCCTGACGGCCGAGTTCAAGGGCGCGACCCTCGACGATCATCGCCAGTGGCAGCAGCAGATCCGCACCGTGACGCGCTCGTTTGCCCTCGGCGGCCTGGGCATTCTCCTGCTCGTGGGCGCCGCGACGACGGCGATCATCATTTCCGCAACGCGCAGCGCCATGGCGTCCAACCGGGAGATCGTGGAAGTCTTGCACTTCGTCGGCGCCACGGACCGGTTCATCGCCCGGGAGTTCGAGAAGCATTTTCTCCACCTGGGCGTCCGCGCTGGCCTGGTCGGCGCCATCTCGGCGATGATCGTTTTCTTCGTGATGCCGAGCGTGATGGAATTGCTCGGTGGCGGGACGGTCACGATTGCCGAGATGCGCCGTCTGATCGGTGCGGGTGCGCTCGATGCCGCCGGCTACGTTCTGCTGGCCATGGTCGTCGTCGTCATTGCGGCGCTGTGCATGCTGACCTCGCGCTTCGGCGTGTACCGCATTCTGCACAGTCAGAACTAACGCTCGGGGAAAAGTCAGTTTTCGACAGCCGCTGTGCGCCCGGTCGCAGGTATGGCAAGGTGGGGCGAATCGAGTGCTCCGGGGGGACCGGAGCGGTGGGAAATTCGGTCGCGGCTCCGCCCGTCCGCGGGACGAACTGTCGATCGGGAAACGCGGGACATGCCGAAGGCGGCCAAACTCCTGATCGCGTTCGTCCTGACCTGCGGTGCTGCCGCGGGTGCGGGCTTTCTCGCCTTTGCGCATGTGGTCAAGCAGGCCGCGCCGACCAATCTGCCCGCCGCCGACGCCATCGTCGTCCTCACCGGCGGCGAGGATCGGATCGAGGCCGGCATCAAGCTCCTGGCGCAGCGGAAGGGAAAACGCCTGCTGATTTCCGGCGTCAATCCGTCCACCAGGGCGGCGGAGATCGGGCGTCTCACGGGCTACGATCAGCGCCTGTTCGACTGCTGCATCGATGTCGGGTACGCCGCCGTCGATACCACCACCAATGCCGAGGAGACCCGCGCGTGGGCCATGAACTGGCGCTATTCCCGGCTCATCCTCGTGACCTCGAGCTATCATATGCCGCGCAGCCTGGTCGAATTTGCGCGTGTGCTCCCCGATGTCGAACTGCTGCCCTATCCCGTCGTCACACGCAGCCTTCAACTCGACGCGTGGTGGCAGCATCGTCCCACGGCCCGGCTGATGGCCACCGAGTACCTGAAGTTTCTGGCCTCCGCAGTGCGATTGGCCGTGGCGCGCGTGCTTGGTATAGGACAGCGCCATGCGGTCGAGGGCGGCGATAGTCCTCGCCCGGCGCGAGGCTGAGTTTCCGTTCGCATGATCATGCTCCGCTCATTGCTGTACGCCGGCGCGTTCTACGTCAGCACGGCCATCTTCCTGCTGGGCGGCAGCTGGCTGTTCTTCGCGCCGCGCTCGTGGGCCATGGAAGGGCTGCGGCTGCACGGGCTATTCTGCACGTGGCTCCTGAAGGTCATCTGCGGCACGCGCATGGAGGTGCGCGGGGCTGAGAAACTCGACACCCGCCCCTGCCTCGTCGTCTCCAAGCATCAGTCGGCCTGGGATACCTTTGCGCTCGTTCCGGTCTTCCGCGACCCGGCCATCGTGCTCAAGGAAGAACTGAAGTGGATCCCGTTCTATGGCTGGTTCTGCGTCAAGTTCGAGCACATCCTCGTCACACGCGGCCGGGCCGCCGCGGCGCTCAGGCAGTTGGTGGCCGACGCCAGGCAGCGCGCGTCGCAGGGCCGCGAGGTCTTCATCTTTCCCGAGGGCACGCGCCGGCCGCCGGGCGC
>JBKKCB010000296.1:0-5398 GCA_046713545.1 Hyphomicrobiaceae bacterium
GCTCCAGGCCGGCGTGGTGAGCGGACGCGGGAGCGGCGCCGGCAGGCTGCCGACGTCATAGGTTTTCCTGAGCGAAACCACGTCTTGCAACAAGGCCTTGAGGTCGGTCTTGCCGCCGTCCGCGCCCCAGCCCGGCTCGGTGATGAGGGCGCGGGCGCGCAGGCGATTGAGCAGCGTGCAGATCTCCGCACAGGTGTAGGTCCGATGCAGGGAGGGGTTGCAGGCGAAGCCCTCGCGCGCGCAGGCGATGAAGGTGACGACCGCGTCCAGCCGGTTGCCCATCCACAGCGAGACAACATCGCCGGGAACGAGGCCGGCGGCGAGGAGATCGGCCGCCATGGCATCGACGTGGAGGTGCAGCTCGCCCCAGGTGAGCTGGCGCGATCCGTCGCGCAAGGCTGGATCGGAGGGCCGCTCGCGCGCGTGCCGCGCCATCAGGGCGTAGAACGTATCGCGGCCCCATAGTCCGGCGTCGTGATAGCTCTTTGCCCGCGCCGGATCGTGCAGCGTCAGGTAGGGACGCATGTCTCAGCTCCCGAACTTGTCCGGATCGGGCTTGCGCTTTTCGGCGAACGACTTCGACAGCTCCTTGGATTCGTCGGTATCGAGATAGCCGCGCAGCAGGAGGTCGTGCGCCATGCGCGACAGACCCGACACGCCGCCGTGGCGCGCGTTGAAGGCACCCTTGATGGCGGCGAGCGCGAACGGACCGCGATCGGCGATCTCGAGCGCCATGGCGCGCGTTTCCTCTTGAAGTTTGTCGTCAGGTACGACCTTGTTGACGAGGCCCCATTCGAGCGCCTGCCTGGCCGTCAGGCGGATGTTGCGGAACCACATCTCCTTGGCGCGCTTCTTGCCGATGAGGTCTTCGAGATGCCAGGTGCCGTAGCCCGCGTCGAAGGAGCCCATCATGGGCCCGACCTGGCGGAAGACCGCGCTCTCCTTGGCGATGGTGAGGTCGCACACGCAGTGCAGCACATGACCGCCGCCGACGGCGAAGCCGTTGACCGAGGCGATGACCGGCTTCTGCAGCTTCTCGATGGCTTCGTACATTTCGAGTGTCGGCAACACGCCGGCGTAGAGATTGGTGTCCTCCATGCCGTCCTTGCGGCCGCCGATGCAGAAGAACTTGTCGCCGGCGCCGGTGAGAACGATCACGCGCGTGCGCGTCTCGCGGCGGATGTCGTTGATGCAGTCGCGGACCTCGTGGCACATCACGTGATTGAACATGTTGCCGTCGTGCGGACGGTTCAGCGTGATGGTGCCGATGGGGCCGTCTTCGGAATACAGGATGGTCTCGTAGGACAAGGCGGTCTTCCCGGATTGCGCCGGCACGGGCCGGCGATTGGTGCGTTTCTGCATGTGCCGGACGTGTCCGCCGGGCTCAGGCAGGGCACAATACGGCAAGTGGCCGTGATGTCCACAAGGGCGGCGCGCGCGTGGTCAGTGTCGTTCGAAAGCACTGCCGACTTCCCGCTCCCTGTCACGCTGAGCATGTCTCGGCATGACAGGGACAGGGCTTCGCGCGAAGGATGAATGGGCAGCAACCTCGATCGTGTCCCCCTCACCCTGTTCGCTGAATGACTTGCTCGCGCCACCGAGCCAGCGGCCAATCCCTACATGGCGCTCGCAAGTCATGGCGAACAGCCCTCTCCCCGGCGGGGAGAGGGGCCAGAGTCCGAGCGCTGGCAAGTTTGTTCCGGAGGGTGAGCACCGGCCGCACCTTGATAATGTGCTTCTGCTCACGCTGCGCTTAGGAGGCCCGTCGCACCTTCCACAAAACGTCATGGCCACGCAGGCGGCCATCCACGGGCCTATCGACATTTCAGGCGCGCTACCCTCAAAGCAGGGATACGGATGAGCAGAAAATCAAGCGCCGCGCGGCGCGACGAAGGACGCCTGTCGTGGATGGCCGCCTGCGCGGCCATGACGCTGAAGGTGGACGCCACCGCCCGCCTAAAAGTTTTATGTCAGCGTGGCCAGCCGCAACCGCGCGAGCCTGCATGGCATTCGCTCGCGCGGCAATTCATGTGCCCGAGGCAGAATCAGAATGAGTGCGAGGCCTTGGCCTTTGCCGTGGCGACGCAGCGCTTGCGCTCCCAGACCTGCTCGGGTGCGCAGGGGATGCCGATTTTCTTGTTGCGCGGAGGCAGCTCCTCGGCGGCGGGGCGGCGGAGCTCGTCCTCAGCGGTGAGGACGGAGTTCTCGCCGCGATGTTCGCGCCCGGCCCACTGCGCCTCGCGCTTGGTCAGGATGAGTTGCGTCAGTTGCTTGTCGTGCAGGGGCGGCGTCCAGCGCGCGCCCTTCTCGGCGAACGAGGCGGCGCCGGCCTGCAGGGTGATGGTGATCTCGGTGTCGTTGCCGGTGGTCAGATGACAGGCGAGGCCTGCCACCCAGATGTAGCCCTCCTCCACCTGCTTGGCGCCGGGCTCCTTCGGCGTCGTGAGATCGAACGGGTTCGCGACCGGTGATTTCATGCGGTAGCCGATGTAATAGTTGTGCCCAACCTCGAGCCAGGTCGCGGTCAAGTAGCGGCGCACCTCGGCGACGGCTTCCACGTGAAGTGGCGCCTCGACCTTGTCGCACGGGATGGGAGCTTGGGCATGCGCGCCGGCAGCCGTGGCGGCCATCATGGCGAAGGCCATGAGGAGCGGCGCGAACGCAGGCAAGGGGCGGGCGATCACGCGCGCTGGCAGCACAACATCTCCGGAATTCATGAGGTTCAGCGTTGGATCACACAACACCCCGGAGATTATCGGCCTGCGCCCGCGCTTACCAGCGATTGGATCCTTGCATCATTAACACCACGACACGCCAGAAGACGCGTTATGACGCCTGCAAAGGCGACAAACGCCGCCCGGCCGCCGTTCAGGCGGCAGCATGTCGCAGCACCAGATCCGCCGCTTTTTCACCGATCATGATCGACGGTGCGTTGGTGTTGCCCGAGGTGAGGGTCGGCATGATGGAGGCGTCGGCGATGCGCAACCCCTGGAGGCCGCGGACACGCAACTGATCGTCGACGACGGCCATGGCGTCCGAACCCATCTTGCAGGTGCCGACCGGATGGTAGGTCGTTTCTCCCACCTCTTTGACCCAGTCCAGGATCTCGCCGTCGGTGGTCTGGGACGCGCCGGGCTCAAGCTCCGTCACCTGCATGCCGGACATGGCGGGCGCGGTCATCACGGCGCGGGCGATGCGGACGGCGCGCACGGTGATCTCCGCATCGATCGGGGACGATAGGAAATTGAAGGTGATCGCGGGTGGCTGGCGCGGATCGGGGGAGGTAATGTGGATGTGCCCCTTGCTTTCCGGCCGCATGGCATGCGCGTAGCACGTCACGCCGGACTGGCGCGACAGCTTGGGGCCCGGCTCGTACAGCATGGGCACCCAGCCCAGCAGAATGTCGGGCGCATCCAGCCCTTCGCGGGAGCGGACGAAGGCGCGGATCGGAGCCGCCACCATGCCGAGCATGCCTTGTCCGGCCAGCAGATAACGCAGCGCCTGGTGCACAAGGCCGAACCCGCGGCCCCGGTCATTATAGGTGATGCCTTTCGTACCGATGGCCCACTTTGTCCGCGGCGCATAATGGTCGCGCAGATTTTCGCCCACGCCCGGCAGGGCATGGCGAACGCCGATGCCCAGACCTTGCAGGCGTTCGGGCTGGCCGATGCCGGACAGCTCCAGCAACTGTGGGGAGTTGATCGAGCCGGCACTCACCACCACATCGCGCGTGGCGCGGGCCTCACGCGCGGCGCCGCCGACGGAATAGCGAACGCCCGTGCACCGCTTGCCGTCGAGCACAAGGGCCTCGGTCAACGCGCCGGTTTCGATGCGCAGGTTTCGGCGTTGGCGGATCGGGTCCAGATAGCAATGGGCCGTGCTCATGCGGCGGCCATTGGCGATCGTCGCCTGGCTCATGGCGATGCCATCCTGCGTGGCGCCATTGTAGTCGGGGTTGTGCGCGATCCCAACCTCGCCCGCGGCCTTGATCAGCGCTGCGTAGAGCGGGTCGCTGGCCTCGGGGTTGGTGACGCGCAGCGGGCCGTCGCGGCCGTGAAAGGCATCATCGCCGCCGTCATAGCTTTCCATGCGCTTGAAGAAGGGCAGAACATCCTTGTAGCTCCAGCCCCGGTTGCCCATTTGCGCCCAGGTATCGAAATCCTGCGCTTGCCCGCGCACGAACGCACAGCCGTTGATCGAGCTGGAGCCGCCGAGCAAGCGGCCGCGCGGCACCGGAATCTTGCGGCCGTTGGTGCTGGCCTCGGGTTCGGAGGCATAGCACCAGTTGGCCGCGGGGTTGTGCAGCAGCTTGGCGTAACCCAAGGGAATGCGCGACCAGTGATGGCTGGCGGGCCCGGCTTCCAGCAGCAGCACGCGATGGCGCGCATCGGCCGAAAGCCTGTTGGCAACGACCGATCCGGCCGATCCCGCGCCGACAACGATGAAGTCGTAGGTTTCAATATCGCTTGCTTGCACGTGGCCTCCCCAACCTTCACCACGCTACTTTAGCAAGACCGCGCCCGGCGTCCATTGCGGCCCGATGCCAGCCGGATCGGGCACGCCTGTCCCATGCGACGATCATCAGGACACGCAATAGAGCTTGTGCCAGGTGCGAGCCGGACCTACCGTCGATTCGCAGTAGCCGCATCCACGCGGAGAGTTCGACTCAACGCATGAGGGACTACCGAATGGCCAAGAAAGCCGCTGCAAAAAAGACCATGGCAAAGGCGAAACCCGCGGTCAAAAGCGCCAAGAAAAAGCGCTAGATCGCTAGCACAATTCGTCCATGCGTAAAGTCAGGCGGCCCTTCGGGGCCGTTTCGCTTTTCATCGGCAAAGCGACGCATCAGGTCGCGGCCGCGACCCGGTTGGCAATCCGGCGCTCGGCGGCCAGAACGATGGCGGCGCGGATGTCGGCCGCCGATGACACATCGCTCGCGACATTGAGGCGCTGCTCGCGCGCCAGGAGGCGGAGATCTTCCGCGCTGTCGATGGCGGCAAGCGCGGCGATCACGGCATCGCGGCCTAACGTGCGAAGCACGACGACCACGTTGGGTGCAAAGGGATCGAAGGGCCTTGCAGGACTAGCCGCCGGTGATGGCATCGCCACGTCCGGTACCGACGGCAGGTCGAGGGGCATGCCGCTGCTTTGCAAGCGCACACGCAATTGGGCGATCTCTTCGCGCAGCTGGCGGACAATTCGGTCACGCTCTTCGGAGGACAGCCCCGCGTATGCCTTGAGCAGGCGCTGGAAATAGGCGTCCTGCGAGGCACCCGACAGAGCTTTGGTTTTCTTCCTCAGCGGGCCTGGGCCGTTCTCGCCCGCGACGCGGGCGCGCCAATCAGCTCGTGATGCAACTCGCGCAGGTGAGGGAGGGCGTCCGCGTACTTCTCCTCCA
>JBKKCB010000297.1:0-52953 GCA_046713545.1 Hyphomicrobiaceae bacterium
TCGAGACCAAGCTCTATCAGGATCGGGTGGCGGCCGGCGACTTCGATGTGGCGGTCGAATTCCAGGCCGACTTCATGGATGATCCGACGGCGCAGTTCTCGAAGTTCCTGACCAAGAAATCGTCGCCAAGCGGCTACTCCGGGCACACGGACGCAAAAATCGACGACATGTACGTGCAGCAGCGCCGCACGGCGGATGTCGCCGAACGCACGAAAATCGTTCGTGAGATGGAGCGCTACTCGCTGGAGAAAGCCTACAGCGTTCCGCTCCTGTGGTGGCAGCGGATCATCATCAACCATAAGAAGATCAAAGGGTGGAACATGACGCCCAGCCACTACCTGGATCAGGATCTGGTCAATGTGTGGCTGGATGAGTGAGCGTCGGGCCGTAGCATAGTTAGGCGTGCGGGAACCAACCCGCACGCACAAATCAAAATGAGGAGGAAATAATGCAGTCCAGGATTGCTTGGTCCCTTGCCGCGCTCGTCGCGGCGACGGCGTTTGCCTCGCCAACCCTTGCGCAGACACCCAAGAAGGGTGGCATACTGAGCTTTGCCGTCGTGGCCGAGCCACCGACGACGGATTGTCACGCGACCACGACCTTCGCCATGGTGCATCCGGTGGCGCCGCAGTACTCGACGCTGCTGCAATTTACCGGTCCGCACGACAATCAGAAGATCGAAGGTGACCTGGCCGAGTCGTGGGAGGTCTCCAAGGATGGCCTGACGTATACGTTCAAGCTGCGCCGCGGCGTGAAATTCCATGACGGCTCGGATTTTACCGCCGAGGACATCAAGGCGACCTACGAGCGCATCGTCAACCCCGTGGAGGGGGTGATTTCGGCCCGCAAGGCCCAGCATCAGGACATCGCGTCGATCGAGACGCCGGACCCCTACACGGTCGTCTTCAAGCTGAGCCAGGTGAACATGTCGATGCTGTTGCACTTCGCATCGCCGTTCAACTGCGTCTACAGCGCCGCCAAGTTGAAGCAGAACGCCAAGTACCCAGAGACCGAGGTCATGGGCACGGGCGCCTTCAAGTTCGTGGAGTATATCAAGGGGGCGACTTGGTCTGGTGAGCGCTTCAAGGATTACTTTTTGAAGGACCGTCCGTATCTGGACGGCTTCAAGGCCATCTTCGTGCGCGGCAATGTCGTCGTGAACGGCCTGCGCGGCGGCCAGTATGACGCGGAATTCCGCGGCCGCACACCGCAGGAGCGCGATCAGCTCGTCGCGGCCATGAAGGATGGCGTCACGGTGCAGGAGGGCCCCTGGGTCACCAACATCCTGCTGACGTTCAACGTCGAGAAGAAGCCTTTCGATGACATCCGCGTCCGCCAGGCGCTGACGCTGGCGATCGATCGCTGGGGCGGCGGGGAGGCGCTCGGCAAGGTTTCGCTCATCAAAGGAGTGAGCGGGGCATTCCGGCCCGGCGCATCCTGGTCGCTCCCCGTGAGCGAACTCGAGAAGCTGCCTGGCTTCGGGCGTGACATCAACAAGTCGCGCGAGGAAGCCAAGCGCCTCCTTCAGGAGGCCGGCCACCCCAATCTGAAGGTCAAGCTGGTCAACCGCACCATCGACCAGCCCTTTACGCCGGCCGGCATCTACGCGGTCGACCAGTGGAAGCGTATCGGTGTCGAGACCGAGCATTCTCAGGTTGAGACCAAGCTCTGGTACGATGCCATGAACAACGGCACGTTCGACGTGGTGGTTCAGAACATTTCCGACTTCGCCGACGATCCGACGGCGCAGTTCAACACCCTGCTCAGCACCAAGGTGTCGGGGATTGCCTACTCGCGGCATACCGATACCAAGCTCGACGACATGTTCGCGCTTCAGTCGAAGACGGTGGATCCCGCCGAGCGCATGAAGATCGTCAACGATTTCGAGCGGTATGCCTTGACGCAGGCCTACAATATCCCCCTGCTCTGGTATCAGCGCATCGTCGTGAACAACAAGAAGGTCAAGGGCTGGGATTTGCCGACCAGCCATTTCCAGAATCAGAACCTGGTCAACGTCTGGCTCGACCAGTAGCTAGAAAGCATGCATCCGCACCGGCTGTGCGGATGTATGCCGTATTCGATAGGACGCATGGAAAATGCAACTGTTACGTAAGCTGGCTGTGGTCGTCGGTGCTCTGACTTTGACTTGGGGCATGGCTCATGCGCAGTCGCCCAAGAAGGGTGGCACGTTGAACTTCGCCGTTGTGGCCGAGCCGCCCACGCTGGACTGTCACGGGGTGTCGACCTTCGCGTTTGCCCATCCGGGCCGTCCGCACTATTCGACGCTGCTCAAGTTTTCTGGGCAGTACGACGTCATGAAGATCGTCGGTGATCTTACCGAGAGCTGGGAGATGTCTCCCGACGGACTCACCTACACGTTCAAGCTCTTCAAGGGCGTCAAATTCCACGACGGCGCGGAGTTGACCTCCGAGGACGTCAAGGCCAGCTACGACCGCATCGTCAACCCGCCCGAAGGCATCGTGTCCCTGCGCCGCTCGGCGCATGCCGACATCGGCAGCATCGAGACACCGGACCCTTACACCGTCGTCTTCAAAATGAAGCAGCCGAACGCGTCGATGCTGATCCACTTTGCGTCGCCTTGGAATTGTATCTATCGGGCCGCGAAGCTGAAGGAGGATCCCAAGTTTCCGGAAAAGACGATTCTTGGCACTGGGGCCTTCAAGTTCGTCGAGTATGTCAAGGGCTCGCATTGGGTCGGCGAACGCTTTGACGGCTACTTCCGCAAGGACAGGCCTTATCTCGACGGCTACAAGGCCTATTTCGTGAAATCGAACAACGTCGTCACTGGCATCGTGGGCAGCCAGTTCGACGCCGAGTTTCGCGGCCGTACGCCCAAGGAGCGCGATCAGATCGTCGAGGGCCTCAAGGGCAATGCCAATGTCATCGAGGGGCCCTGGGTCACCAACCTGCTTTTCACCGTCAATACGACCAGGAAGCCGTTCGACGATGTCCGCGTGCGGCAGGCACTGTCGCTGGCGATCGATCGCTGGGGCGGCGGCGAGGCTCTCTCGAAGATCTCCGTCCTCAAGTACGTCAGCGGCCTGATGCGGCCGGGCTACGAAATGGCGCTGCCCGAGGCCGAACTCGTGAAGCTGCCCGGCTTCTCAAAGGACATCAACAAATCCCGCGAGGAGGCCAAGCGGCTGCTCAAGGAAGCCGGGGTCTCAAATCTCAAGATCAAGCTCGTCAACCGCGCCATCGGTGAGCCTTACACTGCCGGCGCGATCTACGTGATGGATCAGTGGAAGCGCATCGGGGTGGAAACCGAGCACAGCCAGATCGAGACCAAGCTGTTCTTCGATGCCATGAAGGACGGGAATTTCGACGTCCTGGTCGAGTTCATCTCCGACTTCGCCGATGATCCTACCGCCCAGTTCGACAAGGTCCTGACCAAGAAGAAGTCCTCCCAGGCGGCCAGTGGTCACACCGACGAGAAAGTCGACGAGCTGTTTGAGAAACAGGCCCGGGCGGTCGATCCGGCCGAGCGCAAGAAGATCGTCAATGAGCTGGAGCGCTATGCACTGACCCAGGCCTACTCGATCCCCTTGCTCTGGTGGCAGCGCATCATCGCCAACCACAAGAAGATCCAGGGCTGGGAAAACCAGGCCAATCACTTCACGGCAACAGATCTCGTCAACGTCTGGCTGGACGAGTAGCATTCGCAAGCGTGACCGGGTGCCGACGGTGCCCGGTCCACCGAACCGCAGTGGTTGAACACAATGCTGGGCTATATCATTCGCCGCCTCATCCTCGTCGTTCCGACGCTCGTCGGTGTGGCGGTGGCCGTCTTCTTTCTCATTCGCGTCATGCCAGGCGACGTCGTCGTGGTGAAGCTGCGCGCCGATGGGGCCCAGGTGACGGAGGAAACGATCCAGGCGGAGCGCAAACGGCTCGGTCTGGACAAGCCGCTCATCGTGCAGTTCACCGACTACATGATCGGATTGACCCGGCTAGATCTCGGCAAGTCGCTGTGGACCGGCCAGTCGGTATTCGAGGAGATCAGGATCCGTTTCCCGGTGTCGCTGCAGGTAGCCATCATGGCGACGCTCATCGCCATCTTCATCGCCATTCCGCTCGGAACGCTCTCGGCCGTATACCGCGATACCTGGATCGACTACAGCGTGAGGGTGCTCGCTGTCTCGGGACTGGCGATCCCCTCGTTCTGGCTTGGCATGCTCATGATTCTGGGCTTGCTGGCCTTCTTCAACTGGCTGCCGAAAATCGGCTATGTGTCGATTTTCGAGGATCCGGTGACCAACCTGTCTGCCCTGATCTGGCCGGCCCTGTCGGTGGGATATCGCTATGCCGCCGTTGCGACTCGCATGATGCGCTCAGCCCTGCTCGAGGTGATGCGTGAGGACTACATACGCACGGCCAAGGCCAAAGGCGTATATCAGAAGCTCATCATGCGGCGCCATGCATTGCGCAATGCCATGCTGCCCGTCGTGACGGTCATCGGCCTCGAGTTCGCCTTCCTGATCGGCGGACTGGTCGTCACCGAGCAGGTGTTCAATCTCAACGGCATCGGCAAGCTGTTTGTCGATGCCACGGCGCGCGGTGACTTCACGCTCATTCAGGGGCTTGTGCTGCTGATCGCCGTGAACTTCATTCTCGTCAATCTGGTGGTCGATCTGCTGTATGCGTGGCTCGATCCCAGAATTCGCCTCTCCTGAAGACGGAGCCGTCCCATGGCCGACGTCGCAACTGTCCGTATCCCCGCCGATGCAATCCCGCATCGTCCCAATCCCGTGTGGACGTTCATCCGCAAGGAACCGCTGGGCTTTGCCGGGTTCCTGATCATCCTCATGTACTTCGTGTTCGCGCTGGGTGCCGTCTGGATCGCGCCTTACGATCCCGAAGCGGTGGATTTCACGGCGATGCTGGCCGCGCCCGGCGCCGATCACCTGTTCGGCACCGATCAGTATGGCCGCGACGTTTTCTCACGCCTCGTCTACGGCGCACGTACGGCTCTTGGCGTCGGCATATTGTCCGCTTTTGCCGGCTGTACGCTGGGCGCGCTGATCGGCGCCGCTTCAGGCTATTTCGGCGGCCGCATCGACAACCTGATTCAGCGCGTCGTCGATATCATGCTGGCCTTCCCGATCATCGTCCTCGCCATGGTCGTGGTAGCCGTGCTCGGCAAGCGCGTGGTCTTCGGCATCGACGTCAATCTCATCGCCGCCATTGCCCTGCCGATGATTCCGAAGATGGCGCGTATCGCGCGTTCCTCGACGCTGTCGATTGCGCAAATGCCGTTCATCGATGCCGCTCGCGCGGCCGGCTACGGGCACACGCGCATCGTGCTGCGTCACATCGTGCCGAACATCATTGCGCCCTACCTGATCATGGTCACGGCCTTCATCGCCCAGGCCATCCTGCTCGAGGCCAGCCTGTCGTTCCTCGGGCTCGGCGTGACGGAACCCACGCCCGCCTGGGGGCTCATGCTGTCGGGCACGTCAGCGGATTTCTATAAGGCAGCGCCCTGGATGATCCTCTTTCCGGGGCTGGCAATCACCCTGGCGGTTTTTGCGTTCAATCTTTTCGGTGACAGCCTGCGCGACTGGCTGGACCCCAAGATGAAGGGCTGACAAGCAACAAGGGAGTTCGCAATTGCAAACTCCCTTGCGCCCGACCGCGGCTACTGCTTCTTGCAAGCTTCGTTGAATTCAGCCTGGGTCCACCGTGCGCCGGACTGATAGCCCTTGGCGCAATCCTGTGGGGTTGGTTTCGCTGCTGCATCCTTGCCGGTGCTCGTGCCGCCCGGACCGGATGGCGTTCCGCCGCCGCCCCCACCGGAACCTCCGCCTGAGCCCTGCGCCAGCGCGCCGCCAGTGGCGAGCACCATGGCCAATGCAAATGCGCTCAACGTTTTCATATGTTCCTCTCCAAGTCTGCAGGCCTGCCTCAATGCAGGCTTGGAAAGCAAACGGAGAAGGCCGCAAATAGTTTCTCAAAACGTCTGATGCCTGCGCGGGGGTGGAACCCGATCAGTCGTCCAAAGCGCGCTTCACTTCGAAAATTTCCATGATGCGTGCGCCCTTGTGGGGGCCGTCGCACACGAACTGCCACTTGCCTTCCGAGTACGTGTCGCAGAGCTTCACGCCCTTGATGAGGATCCAGTGACCTTCCTTGCCCTTGTGGATGGCAAGGATGTAGTGCGCCCAGGCGTTGCGCGGCTTCTGCATCCAGCTCCAGACCGTCGGTCGCTCCTTGCGCGCCATGCGCATGAAGCTCGCCTTCAAGTCCATGCGGTAGCCGAAGTGGGCGAGCGCCGAAGCCACTTCCTCGGCGTATGTGCCCTTGATCACCGGTTTTCGCTCGGGCGGCAGGTCACGAAATGCGCGGATCTCGTCCTCGACCTTACTGATCGAGTAGCCGGTGATGGCCGACAGCACGACCGGCCCGCAGAACGCCACGCGTCCCGTGTCGTTGTTGGCTTCGTTGAGGCTGGAGGCCGGTCTGCCAAAATCGGAGTCGAAATCAAGCGGCATGGATCACTGCTGGATGATGGGTCTAGTTAATCAAATGTTTCACGTAGTCGTTAATGAAAGGTTGCCGGCCGGATCGCACGCCCTGCGCTGCGTTGACAGAGGCTGTTGCCGGTCTAGGCTTTGATACAATGGTGCGTATCGGGGGAGGGGACATGACGTTTCAGGCTATAGCGGTCACGGGCGGAACGGGACTGCTCGGCAGCCATGTGATGCGGCGCCTTCACGGGCGTGCGGCACTGACCGCCGTTGACATCAAGCCGCCGCATGAGAGCGATCGCACGCTTGGCACATTCGTCGAAGCCAGCATCACCGACTACGACGCCATGTGCGCGGCCTTCGCCGGCAAGGATGCAGTCATACACCTGGCTGCCATCCCCAATCCGCGCGAAGCCGCGGCCGGCGTCACCTTCAACACGAACGTCCAGGGCGCATGGACGGTCCTGCAGGCTGCGGAAGATGCCGGCGTGCGTCGTGTCGTCGTCGCCTCGAGCGACAGTGTCTTCGGCTTCTCGTTCAACCCGCCGGACTGGCCGCCACAGTTCCTTCCCGTCGACGAGACCCATCCTGTCCGCCCGACGGAATTCTACTCGCTGAGCAAGAAAGTCACCGAGGCGATCGCTGAGAGCTATGCCGCCCGCAAGACGCTCGAAGTCCTGGCGATCCGTCCCTCGCACATCGTCTTTCCGCGCGGCTATCCCGAGATCGGCAAGCGCGGCGCGGACGTGCAGAACTATCATTTCTGGGCCTGGGTCGCGCCCGAGGACGTCGCCCAGGGTTTCGACCGGGCCCTCAACATGGCGGACTATCGCGGCTACGACGTGTTCACGATCGCCGCGGCCGACGGCATGAACAGCCGGCCGACGCTGGAGATGGCGCAGGAGCGTTGGACCATCATGCCCACCGTTCGCCGTTCGCAGATCTACCGCGACAATCCCACCGCTTCCGTTCTCGACATCACCAAGGCCCGTGAAAAGCTCGGCTATGATCCCGCGATCGATCGCGCGGGCTTGTTGGCCAAGGCCCGGGCGTCTGGTGCCTGAGAGGAGGTTGCATGGAGCCTGGCCACGCGCATCGGCATGCCGCGCCGGCCAGGCATTCTCACAGGCATGCGCATGGGTACGCTCCGGGGCCTCGACATCGTTGCGCGTGCACAAACAGCGTAGAGGTTGACTGTGACGGGAATGGCGCGTGATCTAGGGGGAACTGCAGTAGGAGAGCCTGGATCAGGCGTCCGATCCAAATTCGTGGCCATCGTAAGGCTGCCTGGCAAATATCCTCCTTGCATTCTCTTCGGGCATGATCCATATGGCCCATAGCCGGTGTACTCCACGCGGGAGTGCGCCCTCAAGATTTACGGTTTGCTTGCTTGCCCTGATGGGCGGTCTGCCTTTCCGATGTCTGAGTTGCCGGGCTGTGCGTGCAGCCCACTTTGACCGGCCTAACCACGCAGATACGGAAAGGACTACCCACATGCGCGTCACCGGAACGGTGAAATTCTTCAATGGTCAGAAGGGCTACGGCTTCATTTCTCCGGCCGACGGCTCCAAGGACGTGTTCGTCCATGCGACCGCGCTCGAGGCCGCTGGCATTCGCTCGCTGAACGAAGGCGACAAGGTCAGCTTCGTGCTTGAAGACGACCGCAAGGGTCGCGGCAAGCAGGCTGGCCAGATCGAGCTCAGCTAACAAGCAGCCATAACGGCTGATTGAGACCATGGAACGCCTCGCACCAACGTGCGGGGCGTTTTGCTTTTTGGAGCAGGAACAATTTTTTCCTATAGCGCGCCGATCCATAGCTCTATGGGTCGTGTGGGCGAGGAGCGAAGACCGGTAGATGGGCTCTTTCGAGGGCAAGACAGTTCTTGTTACTGGCGGCGGTTCCGGAATCGGCCGCGCGACCGCCCTTGCTTTCGCCCAACGCGGGGCGCACGTCACAATCTCGGGGCGCCGCGTGGATGAGGGTCGCCAGACCGTCGCGCTCATCGAGCAGGCCGGAGGGCAGGGCGCGTACATTCGAGCCGACGTCACCGATCCGAACGACCTCGCACACCTCCATCAACACATTGTCGACGCGCGCGGCCGGCTCGACATTACCTTCAACAACGCCGGTTTCCAGGAGCCCAGGGCGCTGCTGGCAGAGCAAGACCCGTCCCTCTATGCCCACGTTTTCGACACCAACGTGCGTGCGGTTTATCTTGGGCTGCAGCATCAGATCGCGATCATGCTGAAGCAGGGCGGGGGCGCCATTGTCGTCAACACGTCCGTCAGTGGACTCAGGAATCCCAATCCCGGCCTTGCGCTCTACAGTGCCTCGAAGGCGGCGGCCATTGCCCTGGTGCGTGCCGCTGCCATGGAATACGCGGAGCACGGTATTCGCATCAATGCCGTGGCTCCCGGCCGGGTCGTGACTCCAATGATGCTGGGCTCCAAGATCATGGATATGCAGGCCGTTGCCGCAGGCCTGCCGCTGCGGCGCATGGGGCAGCCGGAGGAGGTCGCCGAGGCCGTCGTCTGGCTGGCCTCGGACGCTGCGTCGTTCGTGGTGGGGCACGTCCTGTGTACGGATGGCGGGTTCATGGCGATCTGACGCCTGCCAGCTCTGCATTGCACCCTGCGCTGCTCTTGCTACTCTCGCGTCCTAGTCACGGAGGACCGAGGGGCAGATGGCCAAGACAACCAAGAACAACAAGAACGGCGGGGGAAAGCGTAGCGAGGGCAAGGCAACTCCCGAGCGTGGCTTCCTGCGCGGCCTGCAGAACTACGGCGACCCGGACTTCTCCACGTACATGCGGCGCGCCTTCGCCCGCTCCATGGGCTATTCCATGGAGGAGCTGAAGCGCCCGATCGTCGGCATTGCCAACACTTACAGCCGCTTCAATCCCTGTCACCGGCATTTCCCCGATCTCGTCGAAGCCGTGAAGCGGGGTGTCACGGCAGCGGGCGGACTGCCGCTCGAATTCCCGACCATCTCCGTGCACGAATCGACGCTCGCGCCGAACTCCATGAAGTTCCGCAATCTCATGGCCATGGACACTGAGGAGATGGTCCGCGCCCAGCCGATGGACGCGGTCGTTCTCCTTGGCGCCTGTGACAAGACAGTGCCCGCTCAGCTCATGGGCGCGGCCAGTGCCGGCAAGCCGGCCATACAACTGATCGGCGGACCGCAGATGACCGGCCGCTACCGCGAGCATCGCGTTGGCGCCTGCACCGACTGCCGCAAGTTCTGGACCGAGTTTCGCGCCGGCCGCATGGGCGCGGCCGAGATCGACGATGTCGAAGGCAAGCTCGTCACGACGGCCGGATCGTGCGCCGTGATGGGCACGGCTTCGACCATGGCCGCCATCGCCGAGGCGCTCGGCATGACCTTGCCGGGCACGGCCGCGATCCCCGCCGTTCATGCCGATCGCCTGCGCGCTGCAGAGGCGTCCGGTGCTGCTGCCGTGCGTCTCATCCAGCTTAATCTCACGCCGGATCGCATCATCACGCAGCAGTCGATCGAGAATGCCACGCGCGTCCTGCTGGCGCTCGGCGGCTCGACCAACGGCGTCATCCATCTGGCGGCCATTGCCGGCCGGCTCGGGTTGAAGCCCGACCTGGAGCGCTTCAATGCCCTGTCCGATACGACGCCCGTGCTCGCAGCCGTAAAGCCGGTCGGCAACGAGTTCTACATGGAGGATTTCTACGCAGCCGGTGCCATCGGCGCCGTGCTGCGCGAATTGAAGCCGTTGCTGCATCTCGACTGCATGACAGTCACCGGAGAGACGCTGGGCGAGCGGCTTGCGGGCGAGGAGGGGACTTGGGTCGACCGCCGCGTCATCCGCTCGGCGCAAGACCCCTTCGAGCCTGAGGGCGGGCTTGTCGCCCTGTTCGGCTCGCTCGCACCCAATGGTGCCATCATCAAGCGCTCGGCCGCCACGAAATCGCTGTTCGAGAAGACCGGCCGTGCCGTGGTGTTCTCGTCGCTGGATGATATGGGCCAACGCGTGGATGATCCCGCCCTCGATGTCACGGCCGATGATTTCCTGATCCTGCAGAACGCCGGCCCGCGCTCGGCGGCATCCATGCCCGAGGCTGGTTTCCTGCCCATCCCCAAGAAGCTCTTGGTGCAGGGCGTCAAGGACATGGTGCGCATTTCCGACGCGCGCATGTCGGGCACCGCCTACGGCACCATCGTCCTGCACGTGTCGCCTGAGGCCGCAGTGGGCGGTCCGCTGGCGCTCGTCCGCACCGGAGACAAGGTCAAGCTGTCGGTCAAGGACCGCCGTCTCGATTTGCTCGTCGATGCGGCTGAGCTCACCAAGCGTCGCGCCGAGTGGGAAAAGCACGAGACGCAGCAGCCCCAGCGCGGCTACGATCGGCTCTTCCGCCAGTCGGTGATGCAGGCTCCGGAAGGCTGCGATTTCGACTTTCTGCGGGCCGACGCGCAGTCTTGACGCGGCCTCACAGCCGCCCGGGCGTCGCGCGCGCCCCGACGCGATCGCGCCGCGGCGGCGGCTCCTTGACGAACGCCGCCATGATGGTCTCGGCCGCGGAAATGTCGGGGTTCCAGCTGCGGAGCATGGCGGCAATGGCGCCGCGGCGGCCGTATATCTGATGCCCGCCGCCGTTCACGCGATAGAGCGTGACGTTTTTCTCAGGCGCGATGCAGTCGCGCCAAGCCGTCTTGGTGATGCTCGTGCTGGCGTTGGGTTTGTGGGACGGGAAATCCGTGCGCGCTACCGTGGCGCAGCCGTTGGCGCGTGCCACGAAGGCCGCCGTTTTTTCGGCGCCCCAGACATTGCCGCCGATGCCGAAGGGACCGACCCAACCGCCGTTGTAAGGAACGAGCAGGTCGGCTGAGCCATTGACCATCACGACGGGCACGGGATTTTTGATGTGACAGGTCTCACCCGTGCGCGCGGGCATGTTGGCGATCGTAATGCCTGCGCCCGCGAACAGCTCCGATGCTTCGCAGAGCATGCGCAAGGCCATCATGCCGCCATTGGAAATCCCGGTGATATAGATGCGCGCGGGATCGCTGATGCCGCGCTGAACCAGCTCACGTACCAGCTTGCGAAGAAAGCCGACGTCGTCCGCCGGCGACGCGACGCCCTCTCGCCCATCGTTCCATGCCGCTTTCAGGCCTTCCGGATAGACGGACGTGAAGCCTCGGTCGCCCGCCGCCTCCGCGAACCCGGAAATGCGCGAGGTCCACGACGCCGAAATGGCGATGCCGTGCAGCACGATCACGGTCGGCGCAGGTCCGCGGCGTACAGGCAGGACGACCACGTTGCGGGCGCCGTCCGGGGTCGCTATGCGCAGATCATGGGCTTGTGCCGGAGACTGGCTGGCAAACCATGCAATTCCCGAAAAGAGGACTGTCGCGCAGAAGCGAATCGCGCGCCGCATAGCTGTCTCCCAGGCTGATCCGACGGAACTTCAGGGGGAGATTGTGGCGAAACTAGGCTGGGAGATTGCGGATCAACAGCATCAGCCCGCCAACCACAATAGCCGCCTCGAGCAGGACGTCGTGCACCTGCGCCGAGAATTTGCGCGTCAGCCATTTGGCGATCATCGTCCCGGGCGTGGCCATGGCGCCGATCAGCAAGGCGATCAGCCACAGATGCGCCGGCAGCGCGCCGGTGGCAACGAACGTGCCCGACTTCACGATGCCGAGCAGGAATGAGATCGCGGCGTCCGTGGCGATCACCTGAGTGCCCGAAAGGCCGGCTCCCATGAGCAGCGACAGCAGGATCACCCCGGCGCCCGATGTACCGCCCGACAGCACGCCGTAAACGGCGCCCGATGCCATGAGGCCGGGATCGCTCAACCGCATGCGCAAATGCACGAAGATGCGCCGCACCGGCACCAGGACGATCAGCATGGCGCCGATGAGGATTGCAGCCCCGCGTCCTGACAGCAGCGAGTAGGCCCACGCACCAAGCGCCGTCCCCGGCAATGCCGTGGCCGTAACGAGGAGGATTTTCCGGACATCCAGGCTTTGCCGAAACGTCGCGACGCGCGTCGCATTGGTGATGACGGCACTGAGACCGATGACCGGCACCACGGCTTGCGCGCCGATGATCGGCACCAGCACGAGCGGCATCAGCAGCCCCGTGCCGTAACCGGCGAGGCCACCGATAATCTGTGCGGCGAGCGCCGTGCCGGCGACAAGCGCGATCTGTGCGAAGGTAAGGTCGCCGAAGGTCATCCCGCATCCTTTTGCCGATGCCCTTAAACGCCCCACACACAATTATAGTCCGCCGCGTCAGATTCGGCGCGCCTGGCTCAGATGCTCAATCTCCAGATCGCGAAATTCAGTGCGGACGCATAGCTGACCCAAATCCAATAAGGCACAAACAAGTATGCGGCCCATCGGCTCACGTTCCACGACAAAAGGATGAAAGCGCAGATCGCCAGCCACAACAACAAGATGTTGACCAGCGCCGCGCCAATGCGATGCTGATCGAACATGGTCCAGGTCCAGGCGGCGTTGAGCGCCAGCTGCACGCCCCATACCGCTAGCGTGGCGCGCAACCCCTCTGCCCGCCAGACCAGCCAGCCTGCCACCGCTATCATGACGTAGAGGACGGTCCAGACAGGCGCAAAGAGCCAGTTGGGTGGCGTCCACTCCGGCTTGGCAAGCGCGGCATACCATGGCCCGGGCTTGAACTGGCTGCCCCACACGGCAGCCCCAGCCGTCATTGCGATAAAGATCGCTAAACTTGGGATGCCGGCCAAGGGAGATCTCAATCAAGCCGCGGCGCATCAAGTCGATGCACGATCCCCTTCGTTTCGGGCTTCCACGCGGGATATTTCTTGAGCACGAGGGGATCATGCCCGGGAACCACCTGCTTGGGCGTGCTGGCGAGCTGTTGCAGGCGGTCGTAAGTTCGCAGCGTATCCTCGAGATTGATGGTGATCGAGAACGGCTTGCGCTGCTCGATGTTCTCGTAGAAGTGCGTCGCATCCGACGCCAGAACCACATATCCGTTGACCGTCTTGACGCGCACCGCCTGCAGACCCTGGCTGTGGCCCGAGGCCTTGTGCACGGTGATGCCTGGCGCAACCTCCCCGTCGCCGTCATGGAACTGCACGCGGCCGGAGTAGACCTTCTTCACCATCTGGCAGACGTGATCGACGGTAAACGGCTTGCGCATGGACTCGTCGCACATGCAGCGCCCCGTCGCGTACTTCATCTCCGCCTCTTGCAGATGGAAGCGCGCGGCCGGAAAGTGGTCGAGCGTACCGGCATGATCGTAATGCAAATGTGAGATGACGATCTGCTCGATCTTGCCGGCATCGATGCCGATGTTCTTCAGAACGTCGCGAGGGTCGTGCTCCAGCTTGCGGGCGCGCAACGGTGCTTCATCGCGCGAGAAGCCGGTATCGACCAGCAGTGTGCGGTCGGCATTGCGTATGACCCAGACGAAATAATCGAGGGGCATCAGAGTCGCATGGTCATCCGCAGGAGGAGCGCTACCCTGCGCAGGTGCGGCCATGCGCGGCCCCGGACTGAGAAAGTTGTCGGCCCGCATACGATCCTCATGAGAACCGTATTTGACTGCCAGAATTTCGTAGGTGTCTGCGTCCGCCATGTGCCTTCCTCCAGAACTTTCTTGTCGGGTCCAAGAATGTCGCCTCGCGGCCTGAACGTCGAGGGAAACTGTTGCGCGCGTCGCAGCTCCATCATATTGGCATGCCAGAGGAGCATGGATTAGCATCATGGACTTGCCGTTGAACGTGTCCTTCCTGCAGGAGCTTCTCAACACTGTCGCGGAGCGCGGCCGGCAGCTCCTGCCTGCGTCGCTGCGCGGTGGCAAGGACGACATCACGGATGTGGCCCAAGCTCTCGTATCCGTTCGCGGCGAAGCGTCGGGCGTCGCCATCGCGCGCCACATCCTCGACACCTATCGCGAGTTGAGCACGGGCGAGCGTCGCGATTTCTTCCGGTTCCTCGCCGAGACCATCAAGCCCGATGACACATTGGTTCGCGGTGCCGCCGAAGCCTACCTGGCGGATGGCGGCGTCGAGGCGTTGACCCGCCTTCAGGAAGCCGTTGAAAGTCCGCTCCAGGAGTTCTTCCGCCGCCTCAATCTTGCGCCCGGCGCTACGGCCGAGATTGTCGCCATGCGCCGGGACTTGCTGACGATGCTGCCGGGCGAACCGTCGCTCGACACCGTCGACAACGATCTCATGCACCTGCTGTATTCCTGGTTCAATCGCGGGTTTCTCGTGCTGCGGCGGATCGATTGGCAGACGCCTGCGGCCATCCTCGAGAAGATCATTCACTACGAGGCCGTGCACGAAATCCAAGGCTTCGAGGATCTGCGCCGCCGGCTCGACCCGACCGACCGCCGTTGCTTCGCCTTCTTCCATCCCTCGCTGGTGGACGAACCATTGATCTTCGTCGAGGTGGCTCTGACTGATGAGGTGCCACAGTCGATCCAGACGGTTCTCAACGAAGAGCGGAAAGGTGCCGGAGGCCGCCCTCTCCCGACGGTGGCGGTTTTCTATTCCATCTCCAACTGCCAGGAGGGCCTCAAGGGCATTTCGTTCGGCAATTTCCTCATCAAGCAGGTGGTCGAGGAACTCGCCCGCGAACAGCCGCAGCTCAAGACGTTCGTAACACTGTCACCCGTGCCGGGTTTCGCGCGCTGGCTGTCGTCCACCATGGCCGACGACACCGCCGGGGTCGTAAGCGAAACGGATCGCGTTGCGCTGCAAGTTCTCGCCGATCCGGGCTGGACGGAGGAGCCCGAGGAGGACGAAGGCCTGAAGGACACCATATCGGCTTTGGCGGCCCACTATTTTCTGATTGCCAAGGCGCGCGACGGCCGGCCGATCGATCCGGTGGCCCGGTTCCACCTTGGCAACGGTGCGCGCTTGGAGCGCATCAACTGGCAGGGAGACGTGTCTGAAAAAGGCCTCAGAGAGTCGCACGGGGTGATGGTCAACTACCGTTACGACCTGAAGGAAATCGAGAAAAATCACGAGGCCTACGCCAACAGCGCCACAGTGGCCGCGGCGCGGCCCGTGCGGCAGCTGTTGCGGGCCATGCCTAAGGCGAAGTCCAAGCCCCCGCCCGCCTTGCTGCCGCCCCCGGACCGGTCCGCTTCCGGTGAAGACAATTGATGGTCTTCAACGCTTGGCTTGTCGTTGGCGATGGCGCGTGCTGAATTGCCCGCATATGGCGGCTGGCCCTACGACACCCCCCAGGGCCGCGGGGTACAGGAGATCTTGTCCATGCGTTATGACGACCAGGATCGTGAAAGCAAGAATCTCGAGGACCGCCGTGGCGAAGGTGGGGGAGGGGGTGGCTTCCGATTTCCGTTTCCGGGCGGCGGCCGCGGCGGCATGCAGATTCCCATGGGCGGGCGTGGCGGCTTCAGCCTGACGACACTGCTCATCATCGGCGCCGTCATGCTGCTGTTCGGCATCAACCCTCTGGATCTCCTGCGCGGCGGCGCGGGACCGGGCGGGGGCATGGGGCAGGTGCCACCCATGCCGCGCATGGACCCCAATGCGGGGCAGCGCCAATCACCGTTCGATATTCCAGGCCTGCCCGGCGGCGGCGGGCGGGGCCAGGTGACCACCAACGACGAAATGAGGACGTTTGTCGGCCGGGTTCTGGCGGACACCGAGGACGTTTGGAATCGCGTGTTCCAGTCCTTCGGCAAGCGTTATCAGGAGCCCAAGCTGGTCCTGTTCAGCGGGGCATTTCCGACGGCCTGCGGCACCGGCCAGGCGGCCATGGGGCCGTTCTATTGCCCGTTGGATCAGAAGATCTACATCGACCTGGCCTTCTATGAGCAGCTCAAGAGGCAATTCCAGGCGCCTGGTGATTTCGCGCAGGCCTATGTGATTGCCCACGAGGTTGGGCACCACGTCCAGACACTGTTGGGTATCGCTGAGCAGGTTCAGCGGGCCAAGTCACGCATGAACGAGCGTGAAGCCAATCAGGTGCAGGTGCGCATGGAGTTGCAGGCGGATTGCCTCGCCGGCGTATGGGCGGCGCTCAATCATCAGGTCAAGAACCGGCTGCAGCCGGGCGACGTGGAGGAGGGCCTCAATGCCGCCCAGGCCATCGGCGACGACATGATCCAGCGCCAGACGCAGGGCCGCGTGGTCCCGGATGCCTTTACCCACGGGTCATCTGCCCAGCGTGTCCGCTGGTTCAAGAAGGGCATGGAGACAGCACAGATTCAGCAGTGCGATACGTTCAACGCATCTGATCTGTGATCTCGGCCCTCCGGGTGACCTAAAGCGGCTCCCCGGCGAACGACGCGACGGCGCATCCGAGCTTCCGCGCCTTCAGCTGCGCGCACAGGCGTGCGCCCTCTGCGGCATCGGCTACGGGCCCGGCAATCAGCCGGAAGCTTTTGCCTTTGGCGCTGGCGGACTGCGTGTAGCGCACGTCCAGGTTCTGCAAGATGTCCGCATGCCCGCTGCTGATCCGGAGCCAGCTCAAACGCAGCGCGTCGGGCGACTCTGCGGTGGTGAGTTGTATCCCGACGGGGCCGGAGACGGTCTCGGCCTTTGGTGCAGCAGTGACCACCTTGGGCGCACCGAACGCAGGCACTGCGGTTGCCGCCGCTGTCTGGGAGGCCGGAAGTTTGGCCGTCTTGGGTTCGCTGCGGGTCTCGACCTGCGCGGATCGCCGCCCCGGATCATCGACGCTGCCGGTGATTGTCGTGTTGATCTCAGCGTCTTTGCCAGCCTGGGCCGGCGTGGACAAACGGTATGCGGTCGCAACGTTTTCGACCGTTGCTTGCCGAACTTCTACAGCCGCCAGCCGCGAGGACAGCGCGCGCTCACGATCCTCGCGATTGGCAAACGTTTTGGAGAGGTCCGTCACGTCCGTGCGTAATGCTGCGATCTCTCGGTCGCGTGCCTCCTCGCGTCCCAGGACTTGTTTGATACCGTGCACGTCGCTTTGCACGTCTGCCAGTGACTGTTTGACGGCAATGAGTTCGGAGTCTTCGGCAGGTGCGGCTGCGCCGATCGAGCCGGTCACAATCGGAGACAGGCCGCTGGCGACTTGCGACAGCATCCCCGGTCGGATTGCAAAGGCAATGACGAGATAGGCAAGGGCCCCCACGGCCATGACGCCCCATATGGCCGCGTAGAGCGTCATGAGACGGTTGCCCCTGCGAGCGGGATCCGCAGGTGATGGCATGTTGACGTTCTCCCAAGTGTTGCTCGGCGCTGACGCTCCGAAAGGTGCCTTGGCGGCATGTGGACGCAAAAATGGCCGTCGAATCATTATGTAAGACTCTCCCGAAACGGGTTTGGTGGTCAACGTTGGGTTGCGCGGCTTATGGCGTTGCTGTGGAAAGGGCCTGGATGGCCACAAGGGAGATGGGACGGCGTCCCGCCGCGTGGCCCTTGCCATCCCGCCGCGCATCAGTCAGGTTTCGCGATTCGCGGCACAGGACTTGCTGTGGCTTATATTAACTCAGCCAGGTGCCGCCCATCCTCATGGTAAATTCTTGCGTCGCGCCGCGTCTGGCAGGAGGCCGAATGACCATGCAGCCGCTCCTCGTCGTCATTCTTGCCGCGGGCAAGGGCACGCGCATGAAATCCGCCCGTCCCAAGGTGCTGCATGCCTTGGCCGGCCGATCGCTGCTAGGTCATGCCATCGCCCTCAGCCATGAGGCCGGCGCAAGTCGGTTGGCGGTGGTCGTCGGACCCGACATGGCCGAGGTGGCGGCTGACGTGCGCCGGCATGCAGCCGATGCCACGGTGTTCGTGCAGGATCATCAACTTGGAACGGCCAACGCTGTCCTCGCGGCCCGCGCGGTCATCGCCTCGCATACCGGCGACGTCTGTGTGCTGTTCGCCGACACGCCACTGCTGACCGCAGACACCGTTCACCGTCTTCGCCGGAGCCTCGGCCAGGGCACCGGCATCGCCGTGCTCGGCTTCCGTGCAGCCGATCCCACGGGTTACGGCCGTCTCCTGACCGATGACGCCGGGGCTCTCCTCGCCATCCGCGAGGATCGCGACGCCAGTGACGCCGAGCGCAAGGTGAACCTATGCAACTCGGGTGTCATGGCCTTCCGGACGCCGAAGCTGATCTCAATCCTTGAACGCATCGGCAATGCCAATGCAAAGCGAGAGTACTATCTGACCGACGCGGTCGAGATCGCCCGCAAGGATGGTCTGCCGGTCGCCGTCAGCACGTGCGAAGAAGACGAGGTCCTTGGCATCAATTCGCGGGATCAGCTCGCGTCCGCGGAAGCCATCTGGCAGGGGCGGGCGCGCCTCAAGGTCATGCGTGACGGCGCCACGCTGATCGCCCCCGAAACCGTCTGGCTCAGCTACGACACGATCATCGGCCGCGATGTGGTCATAGAGCCCAACGTCGTCATCGGCCCCGGCGTGACGATCGAGGACGACGTCACCATCAGGGCCAACTGCCATCTGCAAGGCATCGATCGCAAGGTCTCGACCGGCGTCCGCGTGCGCAAAGGCGCAGAGATCGGTCCCTTTGCGAGGCTGCGCCCGGGTACCGATATTGGTCCCGACGTACATATCGGTAACTTCGTCGAGATCAAGAATGCAACGCTGGAGCAGGGCGCCAAGGCCGGCCATCTGACCTACATCGGCGACGCGCACGTCGGGGCCGACGCCAACATCGGTGCGGGTACGATCACCTGCAACTACGACGGCTTCGGCAAAGGGCACACCGAGATAGGGGCGGGGGCGTTCATCGGCTCCAACACGGCCCTCGTGGCTCCCGTCGCGGTGGGCGCCAATGCCTATGTCGGTGCGGGCAGCGTTGTGTCCGGCCGGGATGTGGAACCAGGCGCACTGACGGTTGTGCGGGGTGAGCGGCGGGACATTCCGGGATGGGTGGCGAAATTCCGGGCCGCGCTTGCCAAGCGGACTGTAGGGAAAAAATGAATAAATCCTCAGTAAACCACGGTAACACAACTTGAGTTGAGGCGTTGACCTTCTCTGTATATCTCCCAAATTGATGATGAGATTCGTCGAGGACTTGATGCCATGTGTGGAATAGTCGGGATACTTGGCGCAGCGCCGGTCGCAACCGACCTGGTCGATGCGCTGAAGCGGCTTGAGTACCGCGGCTACGACTCGGCGGGCATTGCGACCGTGGAAAACGGCCACCTCGAGCGGCGCCGGGCGGAAGGCAAGCTGCGCAATCTGGCGGATCGCTTGGCCAGCGAGCCGCTCAAAGGCCGGGCCGGAATCGGGCACACGCGCTGGGCGACGCACGGCGCGCCGAACGAGCGCAACGCCCATCCGCACATGACCGACCAGGTGTCCGTCGTTCACAACGGCATCATCGAGAACTTCCGCGAACTCAAGGACGAGCTTCGCCGGGCCGGAATTGTTTTCGAAAGCGATACCGATACGGAAGTCGTGACGCAGCTCATCACGCACGAAATGCGCAACGGCGCCGACCCGGTCGAGGCCACGAAACGGTCGCTTGGGCGTCTTCGCGGAGCATTTGCTCTGGCTATCATCTTCTCGGGCCACGACGACCTGATGATTGGCGCACGCGAGGGCAGCCCGCTCGCGATCGGACATGGCGAGGGGGAGATGTACCTCGGCTCCGACGCCATCGCACTCGCCCCCTTCACCAGCCGCATCACCTATCTGGAGGAAGGCGACTGGGCCGTGCTGACGCGCAATTCGGTTGCGATCCGCGATCGCGCCGGCCGTACGGTCGCGCGCCCGATGATTACATCGACCGCTTCGGGATTCCTGGTCGACAAGGGCAACCACAAGCACTTCATGCTCAAGGAGATCCACGAGCAGCCCGAAGTCATCAGCCACACCCTGACGAACTATCTGGACATGGCTGCCGAGCGGGTCAATTTCCCCGATCTCGGCATTGACCTTGCCAAGATCAGCCGCGTGACGATATCGGCGTGCGGCACGGCGTACTATGCGGGCCTCGTGGCCAAGTACTGGCTGGAGCGCTTCGCCCGCATGCCGGTCGAGATCGACGTCGCTTCCGAGCTGCGCTATCGCGAGGCGCCGCTGCCGAAGGACGGCTTGGCCGTGTTCGTCTCACAGTCGGGCGAAACCGCCGACACGCTCGCCACGCTGCGGTACTGCAAGGCCAACGGCCAGCATATCGCCTCGGTCGTCAACGTGCGCACATCGACGATTGCGCGCGAGAGCCATGTGGTGCTGCCGACGCTCGCCGGCCCGGAAATCGGCGTTGCATCGACGAAGGCCTTCACCTGCCAGCTGGCGACGCTGGCGTGCCTTGCGCTGGCCATTGCCCGCGCGCGCGGGCAGATCGATGCGCGCAAGGAAGCCGAGCTGGTCCGCGCGCTGATGGAAGTCCCGCGGCACATCTCGGCCATTCTGCGCGACGAGCGCCGTTACGAGGAGCTGGCCCACTGGCTGTCGAAGTCGCGCGACGTGCTCTACCTGGGGCGCGGCGTCAACTACCCCCTGGCGCTCGAGGGTGCACTGAAGCTCAAGGAGATCTCCTACATCCATGCCGAGGGCTATGCCGCCGGCGAGATGAAGCATGGCCCAATCGCGCTGATCGACGAAAACGTGCCCGTTATCGCCGTTGCACCGCAGGATGACCTGTTCGAGAAGACCGTTTCCAACCTGCAGGAAGTATCAGCACGCGGTGGCCAGATTGTTCTGGTGTCCAATGCCGATCCCGACCTCGTGGGATGCAACATCACCACCCACATCCGCATGCCGGACGTGCCCAACTTTGTCGCGCCGCTGGTCTATGCCGTACCGATGCAGCTCATTGCCTATCACACGGCAACATTCCTCGGCACCGACGTCGATCAGCCGCGCAATCTGGCCAAGTCGGTCACTGTGGAATAAACTGGCGGCACGGCCGTTGTCGCGGAATTGCCGCAAAACACTGGTTTGACCTGTTTTTTGCGTTTCACATGGGGGTGTCTGGCACGAGCACGGCGGTTCGGGGGGACGGTGCATGGCGTGGCTTTGGTTGAGACCGGCACTGTTGGCATTGCCACTCGCGGCACTGCCCGCGTCGAATCATGCGCATGCGCAAGCCGCTGCAACGGCCGCAGAAGCCGAGGAGGCCGAGCCAGAACCGCAAGCCGCGACCGCAAAGACCCGCAAACCTCGCGAACCCGCCGATGCCGGTAGAACACTCGATGCAGCCACGAAGTCGCTAGAGGCCGGCAAGCCCGAGCAGGCTATTCAACAGCTCAACAGCCTTCTGTCAGGTTCAAAGCTCGACGTGCGGCTCATGGCCCGCGCCATGTACGTGCGTGGCGCTGCCTGGCGCAAACAAGGCAAGCCCGCCCAGGCGATCGCCGATCTGACAAGTGCGCTCTGGCTCAAGGGCGGCCTGTCGGAAACGGATCGAGCCGCTGCCCTGGCCATGCGCACGGAAGCATACAAGGAAGCCGGCCTCGCCGACGCTGCCCCTGCCGAGGGGAAGATCTCGACCGGAAAGTCCAGCGAACCCGCTTCCGCTGCGGTCGCGCCAGGCGGACCGCCGGAGTCGGCGAGGGCTTCTGGAGACAAAAGGGGCGTTCCTTCGGCCAGCGCACAAACCGGCACGGGCACATCGGGGTTCTTCTCGAATCTCTTTGGCGGCGGATCATCGTCGGGCTCGGCTGCTACATCCCCCGCGCGTGCGGCCCCGCCGGACGCGGGTGAGCGCGAAAAGCGCAAAGCGTCATCTGGCACTGCGCCACAACCCGCCATTGGCACCTCGTGGTCCAATGTCACGGATGTGAAGCCATCTCCGCCCAAATCCCGGGCCGAGCCCGCCGCGACCGCAGCCGGCCCGGTAACGACCGCATCTACGACGGCCTCGGCCGGCGGCCGCTATCGCGTACAAGTGGCCTCGGTACGCAGCCGGACGGAGGCGCAGACACTGGCCAGCAAAGTAAAACAACAGCACGCCGCCGCACTCGGCCCCCGACAGCTGGAGATAGACGAAACCGTCATCGGCAACATGGGAACCTTCTATCGCGTGCGCATAGGGCCCTACGCCAACGCCGAGGAGCCGGGTTCGCTATGCGCCAAGCTGCGCGGCAGCGGCTTTGATTGCCTGATCCTGGCCGACTAACTCATCCTTTGGTCGCTATCTCGTGCCGCACGTTCGTACTGGCGACGGCAAGGTCAATTGTGGCAGAATAGTGCAAGAGCGCGATCGTTTCGCATGGAAGCGCTTTCGACTTCCATGCGAAGCGTGAATCGCACCCTAAACTTGTGGAGTAGAGCAGGAATCACGTTTCGGCCGAGGCGCCTGGTGTGACATAGGGCGATTCAATCCGAAACGATCCTGCTCTAGTGTCGGATGCGGGGTGTGCGTCGGCTTGTTAACGGCCGGCGCATAGAATGGAGCGATGCAGGAGAAACTTCCACCTTCGGACATGGAACGACCGGCGCCGGACCCGGCGCAGGTGATCCCTGGCATTTTGCCTGCTGTCGAGGAGCCACCGCGTTCGCGCCACCTTGGCGCCCGCCTGCGCAACTATTTTCTGACCGGCCTCGTTATCGTCGGCCCGGTGACAATTACGCTTTATTTCACCTGGTACGTCATCAACGTCATCGACAACTGGGTCAAGCCATACATCCCCAGCACCTATAACCCGGAGCACTATCTTCCGTTCTCCGTCCCGGGTGTGGGTCTCCTGTTTGCGATCGTAGGCCTGACACTGATCGGCGCGCTGGCCGCAAACCTGATTGGCCGCTCGTTGATCAGTGCGGGCGAGCTGATGCTCGATCGCATGCCGATCGTGCGCAGCCTGTACCGCGCGCTGAAACAGATTTTCGAGTCCATCCTCAGCGCATCGGGCCCCGACCAGAAATTCCAGAATGTCGGGGTGATGGAATTTCCTTCCAAGGGAATCTGGTCGATCGTGTTCGTGACCGGTGAAGCCACAGCGCAGATCACGTCCGTCCGGCCGCGTGAGGATCTTGTCAGCGTATTCATGCCGACAGGGATGCTGCCGCCGACGGGCTTCGTCTGCTTCGTGCCACGCAAGGACATCGTGCTCATCAAGATGAGTGTGGAAGATGCGGCCAAGATCGTGATTTCGGCCGGCATGGTGAACCCGGAAACACAGGCACGCCTTCGCGAGCTGGCCGAAGGGGCACGCGCTCCGCGGCCCAAGCAAGAGGCGGCCGAATAGCCGATCCTCACGCCGCCCTAAACAGCCGGACGGCCTCGTCGCATTCGAACAGGTAGAGCAGGTCGCGCAGCGCCAGCCCGCGCGGCGTGCGCAGCGCCGGATCGGACGCCAGCACCATGCGGGCATCGTCGTGGGCCGCAGCCAGCAGTTCAGTGAAATTGGGCACCTCTGCAACGCGAAACTCCGGCATGCCGCTCTGGCGCGCGCCTAGCACTTCGCCGCCGCCGCGCAGCTCCAGGTCCTTCTCGGCGATGAGGAAGCCGTCCTCCGTCTCGCGCATCATTTCGAGGCGCGCCCGCGCCGTCTCGCCGAGCGGCGCCTTGTAGAGGAGCACGCAGAACGATTGGCGCGTGCCCCGGCCCACGCGTCCGCGCAACTGGTGCAGCTGCGCCAGGCCAAAGCGCTCGGAATGCTCGATCACCATCACAGAGGCATTGGGAACGTTGACGCCGACCTCGATGACGGTGGTCGCAACCAGTACGGAGAGCTTTCCCTCCGCAAAGGCGTGCATGGTTTCATCTTTGGCCGAAGGAGGCAGCGCTCCATGCAGCAGACCGACACGGTCGCCGAAGGTTTGCGCGAGATGGGCGTGGCGCTCCTCTGCGGCGGCCAGTTCGGATTTTTCCGAACTTTCGATGAGCGGGCAGACCCAGTAGACCTGCGCACCCTGGGCCAGGGCCCGCTTGAGACCGTCGATGACGTCCACGATGCGCTCAGTCGAGGCCATCGTCGTCATCACGGGCTTGCGGCCCGCCGGCTTCTCCGTCAGTCGCGATACGTCGAGGTCTCCATAGTGCGTCATGAGCAGGGTGCGTGGGATGGGCGTTGCCGTCATGACCAGCACGTCCGTGCCGGCGCTTCCGCCCTTGGACTGCAGCGCCAGCCGCTGATGCACGCCGAAGCGGTGCTGCTCGTCGATGACGGCGAAGGCCAGATCGCGGAACGTCACGTCGTCCTGGAACAGGGCGTGTGTGCCGATGAGAATATCAATCTCTCCAGCAGCGACCCGGTCGAGCAGCTCCTTGCGGGGCCTGCCCTTTTCGCGGCCGGTCAACAACCCGAGCCGCAGCCCTGCGGCTTCGGCCAGCGGCGCGATCGTTTCGGCGTGCTGGCGGCTCAGCACTTCCGTGGGCGCCATGAGGGCTGACTGGGCACCGGCCTCCACGGCGATGGCGAGCGCCATCAGAGCCACCACCGTTTTACCCGAGCCGACGTCACCCTGGAGCAGGCGCAGCATGCGGCTTGGCGATGCCATATCCGCCGCGATTTCCTTGAGAGCCTGGTGCTGGGACGGTGTGAGCGAGAACGGCAGCGCGTCAGCGATGTGGGCGCGGATACGCCCGTTTCCGACAATCTGGCGCCCCGGCCGCTCCTTCTGGCTGCGGCGGACAAGGTCGAGCGCAAGCTGACCTGCCAGCAGCTCGTCGTAGGCGAGGCGCTGCCGCGGTGCCCCGCCGGCCGACACGTCACCAGCATCCAAAGGCCTATGCAGCCGCGCCACTGCGGTGGCGAAGTCGGGCCAGCCGCGCTGCCGCAGCCATTCCGGATCCTGCCACTCGGCAGGGTGCGGCACGCGCAGCAGGGCCTGTGTGGAGGCCTTCTGCAGGATCTTGTTCGAAAGGCCGGCCGTCAGCGGATAGACCGGCTCAAGCAGCGGCAGATCGTTGCGGCGTTCCGGCGCCACGATGTAGTCGGGATGGGCCATCTGCAGCTTGTCGCTATACTGTTCGATGCGGCCGCTGATATAGCGCATCGATCCGACCGGCAGCTGCCGCTCGACGAGGCGGTGGTCGGCATGAAAGAAGACGAGGTCGATGCGGCCCGTATCGTCCTCGCAGGCCACCTTGTAGGGCGCGCGCGTATTGCCGCGGGGCGAGGGCCGGTGCTTGAGCACGCGGACAAGCAACGTGGCGATGGTGCCGGGCGTCGCTCCGGCAACCGTGGGCTCGGCCCGCCGGTCGACCACGCCTGTCGGCAGATGCCACAGCAGATCGATGACCCGCGGTGTCGTCACGCCCGGGGGCAGGTTGACCGCCTTTTTCAGCAGAATCTCGATGCGCGGGCCCACGCCGCTCAGGTCGAGTGCCGAGGCAAACATCGGGACGAGCGAGTTGGGACGCATGAGTTCTGTTGCTGCCGTATCCTGACAACGCGCCGGGTGTTTGTCTGTTGGCGATGACAGCGCTATATCACGCTGAAAGAGGGGCAAGGTGGCGGCCGTACCGGGAGCCGTCAAGCAATGTCGCCGCTTTGTTCAGCACATGCGGGATTTGATGTCGACACTCGAGGAGCGGCGCAGACGCGCCCAATACCGCGCCGCCCATCGCGGTACGCTGGAAATGGACTGGCTGCTCGGCCGTTATGCCGATGCGGCTCTTTCGGCCATGTCGATTGCCGAACTCGACCATTTCGAGGGGTTGCTGGCCCTGCCGGACCCTGAGTTGCACGATTGGATCACCACGGGGCAGGGCATGGGCGCAGCCGAATACGCACCCCTCATAACGCAGATACGCAAATTCCATGGGTTCGAGCCGCCGCAATGACTACGGCAAGTCAAAACAAAAAAGCCGAAAAATCGGTTGCGGTCGCGCCGGGTAGCCAAATCCTGCTCGCCGGCGTGCCAGAGGGCTACGACGGGTTCGTGCTGACCCAGCTTGTCGCCGAGGCATCTGCGCAGCAAGGGGTGCCCGGTATCGTCCTGCACGTATGCCGCGATGACAGGCGCCTTGCGGCGCTGACTGCGTCACTGCAGTTCTTTGCTCCCAAGACCCGCATCGTCGCTTTCCCGGCGTGGGATACGGTCCCCTACGACCGTGTTGGCCCTAATTCGGAGATCGCGGCCCGGCGCATGGCGTCCCTGGCTCGACTGGCCGTCGGCTCGCGCAAGGAGCCGGTGATCGTCCTCACCACGGTGAATGCCATTTTGCAGCGAGTACCGTCGCGCAGTTTCGTGCGCCAGAGCCTCAGCCAGATGGCTGCGGGCCAGCGTGTCGACCGCGGCAACTTGATTGCCCGGCTATCGCTGGCTGGTTATGTGCGCACGGGCACGGTCATGGAGCCCGGTGAATACGCCGTGCGCGGGAGCCTGCTGGATCTGTTTCCGCCGGGCCGTGCAAGCCCCGTTCGGCTCGACTTCTTCGGCGATACGCTGGAAAGCATTCGCGGTTTCGATCCCGAAACGCAGCGCAGCACCCGCATCGTCCAGAAGCTCGTCCTGATGCCGGTGAGCGAGCTCGCCTTCGGGCCTGCCGCCGAAAGTCTGTTTCGCCAGAATTATGTTGCCGCTTTTGGCGCGGTCACGGGCGAAGATCCGCTTTATGAATCCGTCAGCGCCGGCCGGCGATACCAGGGCATGGAGCATTGGCTGCCGCTGTTCCATGAGCATCTGGACACGCTGTTCGATTACCTGCCGAGTGCCGCCATCAGCTTCGACCATCTTGCGGCCGAGGCGGTGTCAGGACGTATTGAGCAGGTGCTCGAGCACTACGACGCGCGCGTGAATTCGCTCGAGACGACGACGTTCGGCGCGCCGCCCTACAAGCCCGTCCCGCCCGATCGGATGTTCGTCCTCGAGGCCGAGTGGAAGGCGCTTCTAAGCCCCCGATCCGTGCGCTGGATGTCGCCGTTCGAGCGGCCCGAGAGCACTGCGGCGGTGCCCATGCGGCAGTTCGCCGGACATCAGGGACGCAACTTCGCACCTGAACGCAACATGGAAGGCGTCAATGTCTTCAGTGCGGTCGTGTCTCATATCCGGATGCTGCAAGGTCAGGGGCGTCGCGTGGCCGTCGCCGCGTGGACGCCCGGCGCGCGCGAACGCCTGTCGGTTCTGCTGGCGGAGCACGGGCTTTCCGACTCACGCAAGATCGAAAACGGCGCCGATCTTCTGACCTCGCCGCACACGACGACGATGCTGGCGGTGCTCGGCCTCGAATATGGCTTCGAGACGCCGGACATGGCCATCATCAGCGAGGAGGATATCCTCGGCGACCGGTTGGTGCGGCCGCGGCGTCACCCGCGGCGCGCAGCCGATGTCATCTCGGAGGCCACCAGCCTCTCGGTCGGCGACCTCGTCGTCCACGCCGACCACGGCATTGGCCGCTTCGAGGGATTGCAGACCATCACGGCGCTGGGTGCGCCGCACGATTGCCTGTTGCTGGTGTATGCGGGCGGCGACAAGCTCTATTTGCCGGTCGAGAACATCGAGCTGCTGTCGCGCTACGGCTCCGATGAGACGGGCGCACAGCTCGACAGGCTCGGCGGCGCGGGATGGCAGACGCGCACCGCGCGCTTGAAGAAGCGGTTGCGCGAGATCGCCTCAGAGCTCATCAAGATTGCAGCCCTGCGGCAACTGCGGGAAGCACCTGCATTGGTGCCGCCGGCAGGAGCCTACGATGAATTCACGGCCCGCTTTGCCTACGAGCCGACCGACGACCAGGCGGCCAGCATCGAGGCGGTGGAGGCTGATCTGGCGTCTGGCAAGCCGATGGATCGCCTCATCTGCGGCGACGTCGGCTTCGGCAAGACCGAGGTCGCCCTGCGCGCCGCGTTCGTTACGGCCATGGCCGGACTGCAGGTTGCCGTTGTCGTGCCGACGACTTTGCTGGCGCGACAGCACTACAAAACCTTCACGGACCGGTTCAAGGGCCTGCCGCTGCGCATCGGGCGGGCGTCGCGCCTGGTTGCCGCCAAGGAGCTTGCCGAGGTCAAGGCGGGGCTCAAGGACGGCACGGTCGACATTGTCGTCGGCACCCACGCACTGCTGGGAAAATCGATCAATTTTGCCCGCCTGGGGTTGCTCGTCGTGGACGAGGAGCAGCACTTCGGCGTCGGCCACAAGGAGCGTCTGAAGCAGATCAAGGAAGACGTGCACGTCCTGACGCTCACGGCCACGCCCATCCCGCGCACGCTGCAGTTGGCCTTGTCGGGTGTGCGCGAGCTGTCGCTCATCACCACCCCGCCCGTCGACCGGCTAGCCGTGCGCACCTACATTGCTCCCGTCGATCCGGTGATCCTGCGCGAGGCCCTGCGGCGGGAACGCTATCGTGGCGGCCAGACCTTCTTTGTCGTTCCGCGGATTTCCGACATCGACGATGTGGCTGAGTTTCTACGCACGGAGGCGCCTGAGCTGCGCGTCGCGCGCGCCCACGGACAGCTGGCGCCGACCGAACTCGAGGACGTCATGACCGCCTTCTACGACGGTCAGTACGACGTCCTGCTGTCCACCGCTATCGTCGAGTCGGGCCTCGATATTCCCAATGCCAACACGCTGATCGTGCATCGCGCCGATATGTTCGGCCTGGCGCAGCTCTATCAGCTCCGCGGCCGCGTGGGTCGCTCCAAGACGCGTGCGTATGCCTACCTGACCACGCCCCCCGGCAAGAAGCTCACGGAAGGTTCACAGAAGCGCCTGAAAGTGTTGCAGTCGCTCGATACGCTGGGTGCCGGCTTCTCTCTCGCCTCGCACGACCTGGACATCCGCGGTGCCGGCAATCTCCTTGGCGACGAGCAGTCCGGCCACATCCGCGAAGTCGGCTTCGAGCTGTACCAGTCCATGCTCGAGGAGGCCATCGCCTTGATGCGTGACGGCGAGGGCGGAGAGACCGAGGAAAAATGGAGCCCGCAGATCGCGCTCGGCACCGCCGTGCTCATTCCGGAGAGCTTCGTCAGCGATCTGCAGGTTCGCCTTGGCCTTTATCGGCGCCTGTCGTTCCTGGAGAAGCGCGAGGACATCGATGCTTTCGCCGCCGAGTTGGTCGACCGCTTCGGCGAATTGCCGGGCGAGGTGCATCACCTGCTCGACGTGGTGGAGATCAAGGCGCTGTGCCGGCGTGCCGGTATCGCACAGGTCGACGCCGGCCCGAAGGGTGCATCGATTGCATTCCGCCGCAACCAGTTCGCCAACCCTGCGGCTCTGGTCGCCTTCGTTCAGGCGTCGCGCGGACTGGTCAAGGTGCAGCCCGACCACAAGCTCATCTTCAAGGCGAGCTGGGATCAGCCCGAGGCGCGCGTCAAGGGTGTGCGCGGCCTGATCCTCGAACTCGCCGCCATGGCCGACAAGGACCGCAAGGCGGCGTGATGCTCCGGACGCACGGGCTCAGCGCCCCTTGAACACGGGCTTGCGCTTTTCCATGAACGCACGTGTTCCTTCCGCGAAATCTTCGCTTTGAAAGCAGGCATTGACCAGCTTGTCGAGACTGGCCATGTCCGTGTTTTCTGGATGTGCGACCATCTCGTCGATCGATGCCTTGGCGGCGTGAACGGAGAGCGGTGCGTTGGCTGCAATTTCAGTCGCGAGCTTTACGGTCGCCGCCTTGAGGGAGGCCTTGGGGACCACACGATTGACGAGGCCCATGACCAGCGCCTCATCGGCCGGATAACGCCCGCCGGTGAACAGCATCTCCTTGGTCTTGGCCGCCGAGATCACTGACAGCATGGGTTTGATCCACCGCGGGTTGTAGCCGACGGACAGCTTGGCTGCCGGAATCGAGAACAAGGCGTCATCGGCCACCCAGCGCAGGTCACAGCAAATCGCCAGTTCGCACCCCCCGCCGAAACAATAGCCGTGCACCATGGCAATGGTGGGCTTGGTGGCGCGCGATACGGTCGAGAACGCGACATGATTGATTTCGTCGTACCGGCGGGCCTCCAAGCCGGTCCGGTTGCTCTTGAATTCGGAGATATCCGCGCCCGCCGAGAAGGCCTTGTCGCCCGCTCCTGTCAGTATGATGACACGTACCGCAGCATCGTCCTCCGCCTCGCGGATCAGGCCCGGCAAGGCTTCCCACATGGCGCGGGTGTAGGCATTGAGCCGGGCCGGATTGTCGGCAATGATCCAGCAGATGCCGGCCTCAGTTTCCGTCCGCAGGCGGCCCGGCACGCTGTCACTTGGCATTCTAAACCTCTGGTTTTGATGTCCTCATGGGTTCTAAGGCCCACCGCCCCACCTTAGCAACCGTTCCCGGACAAGCCGGTATTGGCGGTCGGACCGGGCGTCCCCTGTGCAACTTGAGGGACCGCAAAAGACTCGCGCAGGCGTGCATTGACTTGGGCATCGCCCCTCGCTACCTCGATAGCCTGTAAGGTCAGAACCGGGGCCGGCCCTCGTCCAGGGCCCCAAGGAGCATGGCATGGCATCTTCCGCATCGGCCATAGGCCGCCTCGAATTTGTCGACCCGATTTGGCAGGAACTGCGCCGCGAGGCCGAGGAAGTCGTCCGGACCGAACCGGCTCTTGGCGGCTTTGTCTTCGCGACCATTCTCAGCCATCAGCGGCTGGAAGAAGCCGTCCGCCACCGTCTCGCGCAGCGCCTCAATCATGCCGACGTGGATGCCGGCCTGATCGGCCAGATCTTTGCTGATGTGCTGAAGGCCCGCCCCGAGATCGGCAAATGCTTCCGCGCGGATCTGGCGGCCGTCTTCGATCGCGATCCGGCCTGCAACCGCTACATCGAACCGGTGCTGTACTTCAAAGGCTTCCATGCGCTCGTGACGCATCGCTTCGCGCACGCGCTGTGGCATGACGGCCGGAAGGACTTCGCGCTCTATCTGCAGAGCCAGTCGAGCCGCATTTTCGGCGTGGATATCCATCCGGCCGCCCGCATCGGGCGCGGCATCATGCTCGATCACGCAACCGCCATCGTCGTCGGCGAGACCGCCGTCGTGGGGGATAACTGCTCCCTCCTGCACAGCGTGACGCTCGGCGGCAGCGGCAAGGAGAAGGGCGACGACCGCCATCCCAAGATCGGCGCCAATGTCATGATCGGCGCAGGCGCCAAGGTGCTTGGCAACATCACCGTCGGCAACTGCTCGCGTGTGGCAGCCGGCAGCGTGGTGCTGCAGGATGTCCCGGCCGAAACGACGGTAGCAGGCGTGCCGGCACGTGTCGTCGGTCCGGCGGGTTGCCCGGAGCCGTCGCGCTCCATGGATCAGCGCCTCGGTCCCGATTGCGGCTGCGGCTGAACGCAGCATCGCGAAGATACCGATCAAACCAGCTGGAGAAACGTTCGTGGCGAAAAGCAAGGACCTCGACAAAGACGAGGTGGTGAAGCTCCAGCGGTATCTGAGGAAGGTCTTCGGCACCGAAGCGCTTCAGGTCAGACCCCGCCAGAAGGCGGCGGACGCTGCGGAGATCTACCTGCGTGACGAATTCCTCGGCGTCGTTTCGAAAGACATCGAGGACGGCGATACCTGCTATCAGATCAACATGACGGTCCTCGACCTGGATTTGGACGAAGCGTAGGGCCGAGGATCATCATGCCGTTGTACGAGCTCGACGGCCACAAGGTCGTCACCCCCGGCCCTGGGCGGTATTGGGTTGCCCCGACTGCAACAGTGATCGGACGCGTTGAACTGGACGAGGACGTCAGCGTCTGGTTCGGCTCGGTCATCCGCGGTGACAATGAGCTGATCCGCATCGGCGCCCGCACGAGCATCCAGGAGCATTGCGTGCTGCACACCGATCTCGGTTTCCCGATGACGATTGCCGAGGATTGCACCATCGGCCACCTCGCCATGCTGCATGGCTGCACGATCGGCAAGGGCGCGCTGATCGGCATCGGTGCCATCGTCCTCAACGGTGCCAAGATCGGCGCGGGTTCGGTCGTGGGCGCCGGCGCCCTGGTGCCCGAGGGCAAGGAAATCCCGCCGGGCGTCGTGGTCATGGGATCGCCCGCCAAGGTCGTGCGGCCCATCAACGATCTTGACCGCCAGCGCATCCAGGAAGGCGTGGATTTCTACGTCGAGAACCAGCGGCGCTTTGCCGAGCGCATGAAGCCGCAGTCCGAGTAGAGAGCAGTTCGATTACCGGTTGCCGCGAACTCCCGACAGCAGTGCCGGCGAGCGTGCATCCTTCGGGTCGAGCGAAACCCAAACCTTGGGGTCGATGTAGGACTGGCGCATGACGAAGGCATACGGCGTCTTGTGCCAAGGTTTCATATCGTCGGTCTTGTTGTCGAGAATGAAATCGCCCTGCGCCGTGCGCACGGTCAGGACGGCGTGGCCCTCGCCCTTCTCATCACGGACCACCGTCATCAGGAGGGAACTCGCCGGCCATCCCCGGTTCATCAGCAGATGGCGTTTCAACAGGGCGTAATCTTCGCAATCGCCCTTGCTGCCGGGCAGGGTCCAATATTCCGTCTGTCCGTAGACCTCCAGGTCCGTTGCGGGCTCAACGGCCTGGTTGACCGACCGGTTGATCTCATCGAGCTGCTGGAGTCGTGCGCCGCGCGTTTCAAAGCGCGCTTCCTCGAGCGGCCCTTGTCGGCACTCGGAAGGGGTTCGTTCGCAGAACTTGACGAAGCCGAACGGCGGCAGGGTGGATCCGTAGATCCGCATGAACGCCGACGAGTGATCCTGGCCCGCAACGCGCACCGGGTCGGCTTGCGCCATCATCGGCAGCATCGCGCTGGTCGCGCATACTAGAACTCGGATCCATCCCATCGCCATACTCGCCCCGCACCACTTACATGCAGTGTACCAACATTGACTTGATCACCGTTCAATCCGCGCGCGGCAATTTGAGATAAATGCCGGATGGCTGGTTCATCAAACGTTGACCCTGTTCCCTTTGTTCCTGGGCATGAAGCTATCCGCCCCACCTTCAAATCCGCCGCTAACCGAAATAGCGGCGCAAGGCCGCTGGATTCTGGATATCGAGGAACTGCACGCCGATGCCGCTGGCATGGTGGCGCGTGACCCGAGCCCGCAATTTACCGAGCGTCACCTCGCGCCCGATCTCAGGGCGCGCCTGGGTGTCGAGCGAGGCCCCCGATACGGAAATATCCATAACGCGGCAGGTGACGACGATGCCTTCATCAAGCTGCAGGCTCGATTGCTCGTTCCCGGGAAGCCCGCGGCTGTGCAGGCGATCCTCTGCGAGAAGGCGCCCGCTCCGGTTGATCAGCCATGTCAGTTGTGCTGCGAGCTTCTCGCGCTTGTGCGAAGTCACGGCGAGGCGAATGGCAAAGCCACCCTCGAAGGATCGCGCGACCTTGCCCTCGATGCCCCCGATGTGGTCGAAGTAGGCAACAATACGTTCGTCGTCGTCGACCGTGACGGGCGACATCATGGCGGCACCGCCGACAGAGATATCGACGAGCTTGCAGGGGTATTCCTGCTTATTGGAGCGCATGAAGCGACCGAGAAGCGTTATGTTGACACGCTTGTGCCGCCGGCGGTCCGCAACCAGGCGGGGAGCCTCCCGTGACATGCTCGCCTGTACAGAAGGGGCCATCTGTTGCCTGCTGCTGCGTGTTCCATCGGCTCGCTGATGTTGGCTGAGCGTTGCATTTGGCCCCGCTAGCCGTGCGTGCAGGCCCGACTATGGCTTTGACGCCCTTAAAGAAGCTCTAATTGCGGGCGTCTTTTTGGGACGTTCGGGACAAGACACCGCTCTGGCGTCCTGACCTTGTGACGGGTCAGGTGTTCTTGGTCGGGCTGTCCGATTTGCCGCCGTCGTAGACCCGGAACTTGCGCGTGTTCGACGTGACGATGCGTGTGGGCGGCGTCATTGGCCGAAACGGCGGTGGGGCGCGCTGCGTGTCGACTGGCGCGTTCGGCCGTCCGTCTGGCCAGATCAACTCGTGCCGTAACAGGGCTTTGATCGAGATGGCGGTGTCGGGCCATGCCGGGGCTTCGAAAAGGCTCATGCTGCCGACGAAGCGCGTCACGACATCGCGTGTATCCGTGAGGGGCAGGATTAGAACCTCCATCCGGCCGGAGTTCCGCTCTGCGTCCCTCGTTTCGAACTCGAAAAGACCGGCGGCGCTCCGCTCGCCGATGATCCTGAGGCGGTCCTTTAGAACCACGTGATCGTCGAGGCTGACGAGATCGAAGAAATTCCTGTTTCTCAGTTCTACGCAGAACCGGTCGCAAATGCGCGTTCCAGCCAGCCGGAAACGGTAGGTCGATGCATCGTGACGCTCTAGGATGAACGTTTCGGGCAGGATCGCAGCGATACGCGCCGGCTCGATGTCGAAACGGCGTGGCGTCACGCGATTGCCGCGCACCTCATTCCAATAATCGAACAGGATCTGGCTCGTCTGCTGTCTCATACCTTCGCCTCTGCCGCATGGTGCGGCAATCGCGCTCGCTCATGCCGTTAACTTAAGACGTGTTCCGGATCGGCACAGACAGACGTTTGTCCGCCGCCCGATACCGGATGATCAGCAGCTTCCGTGCCAGCAGTTCGAAATGTTCTTGATTGACCGCTCTCGTGTTTGTGGCGACGTCTTGGCGGGGAATGGGCACAGCATGGTAAACAGCGGAGGGCCGCGTGGAGCGGGAGCCGATCTTTAACGTCCCGGCCAGTGTGATCGCGGCCCTTGGTCTGTTGACCGCCGTGCACGTGGGTCTCCAGCTGTTGCCGATTGCCGAGGCAAACTGGACAACACTGGCACTCGCATTCATTCCGGCGCGCTATGCCGGTTTGGCTGAAGAACTGCCGGGCGGATTAACGGCTGCCGTGGCGTCCTTTGCCACCTACCAGCTCGTGCATGCCGACATCACGCACCTTTTGGTCAATGGCGCCTGGCTGCTCGCATTTGGCAGCGCGGTGGCGCGGCGGGTCGGCGCTATGCGGTTCTTTCTCTTCGCGACGTTATGCGGCGCAGGCGGTGCGCTGATGTTCCTCGTATTCCGATGGGGCGAACTCGTGCCCGTGGTCGGCGCATCGGGAGCCGTGTCTGGCCTCATGGCAGCCGCGTTGCGCTTCTTCTTCGGAGCAGCCGATCGGGGAGATCTGGATCAGCTGCAGAGTGCTCCTGCAACCGTGCCGTTGATCGGCCTGGCGGAGACGCTCACCAATCGCCGCATTCTGACGGTGGTCGCCGTGTGGATGATTATCAATTTCGTCATGGCCATGGCGGTGCCGGCGTCAGTGTCGGCAGGAGGCATTGCCTGGGAGGTGCACCTGGGTGGCTTTCTCGTAGGATTGTTGACATTCGGAGCTTTCGATCCAGCTCGCGAGCGCGCTCCGATCCAGAATTGAGGGACTTGCGCTCGCCTTCGATCTTGAGTGACAATGTGACACACCGGTGATGTGAGCCGGATGCGACAGAGGCCCAAAACCGGCCGGTCGCGGCTGATCAGATCAGTGTGCGCGCGAGGCTGTCCTCAGGCGCCTTGCCGTTACCAGGATCGGTCACCTCGCCAGAGGCCGGGAGGAGACGACGATCATGCACGTTGCAACAATCCTCAAAGACAAGGGGCGCGCGGTAGAGACCGCCCGGCCTGACACCAAGGTGATGGACGTGGCCCGCAAGTTGGCGGCAAAGCGCATCGGGGCCGTGGTCGTCACCGATCAGGATGGTGCCGTCGCAGGCATCGTATCGGAGCGCGACGTTGTACGCGCGCTTGCGACCGGCGGTCCCGAGTGTGTTGATTGGCCGGCCTCGCGGATCATGACGCGGGATGTGCTCACTTGTGGGGAGAGCGACACGATCGACCACCTCATGAGCACGATGACGGCGCACAGATTCCGGCACTTGCCCGTATTGAGCGATGCCGGCCTGGCGGGAATCGTGTCGATCGGCGACGTCGTCAAGCACCACATCGCCGAAGTCGAAATGGAAGCCACGGCGATGCGCGACTACATCGCCACCGGCTGAAGCAGGTCAATTGGCGTGAGCGTACGCCGTGTGCAACGTCCTGCGCGCGGCGACCTCGCGCCCGAGATCGTCGAGATCGCGCTGGACGGCGGCAATGCCGCGCGAAATCAGCTCGTCGGCCTGATGGAAGTCGAAAAGTCCGATTCCGCCCAGGCGTGGATTGATGATCGCATCGGGCGGATCACCCGCTAGCCGTGACCGTGCGATGCGATCCTGGACGATATTGAAGGCATCCACCATGACGGTCGAGATGCCAGGGCCGGTATTGCCGCTGCCGAAGATCTGGCGCTGCAGCAGCTTTCTCGCGGCGCGCCCGTTCTTGCCTTTCAGTGTTCCTTTGGCGGCGGCTTCCTCCGCAGACACCGGCACAGCCTCGGCGTCGGCAATCACGGTGCCCCGGCCACCCAGGTCCGAGTTGAGGTTGACGGCAATGACGTAGCGTGCGCCGAGCGCTCGGCAAACGGATACCGGAACGGGATTGACGAGCGCGCCGTCGAAGAGCCAGCGGCCGTTCACGTTGACCGGCTTGAAGATGCCGGGCAGCGCATAGGACGCACGCATCGAATCCACCAGCCGCCCGCGTGACATCCATACTTCGTGGCCGGTACCGATCTCGGTCGCGACAGCCACGAAACGCGTTGCAAGTTCCTCGATATGCATATCGCGCAGATGGCCATCGAGCCGATCGACCAGCCTCTGGCCCGTAATCAAACCGGATCCCGAAAGATTGAAATCGAGGTAGCCGAACACCTTGCGCCGCGTCAGATCGCGCGCGAAACCTTCCAGTTCGTCCAGACGTCCCGCCGCATAGCACCCACCCACGACGGCGCCGATGGATGTTCCTGCCACGATGTCCGGGACGATTCCCGACTGGGCCAGAGCCCGCAGGACTCCGATGTGGGCCCAGCCACGGGCGGCTCCCCCACCCAAAGCGATGCCAATCTTTCCATACGCCATTGTTGACCCCACAGGCGTTCTGCCGTTCCGCCTCTCGCAGGAGCGAGAAAGGGGTGCAGCCGCTTGGTCTTTCGACTTTGAATGAATTCTAGCGCGATGAAATTAAGTTTGCGCTACCCTTGGTCAACGAGCAGGGAGGCGCCGAACCGCTTTCAATTTGTCGTGAGCCGTTAACGGCAGGCCGGTTCGAGGGCTGTCGTTGAGGCCCCGACCGGAACGCGACGGTAGAAACAGCTGTATTGGCCCGTATGGCAAGCGGCTCCCTTGCCGCGCAGGCGGACGCGCAGCCAGATGGCGTCCTGGTCGCAATCGGTGCGCACTTCGATGACGGCCATGGTGTTTCCGCTTTCTTCACCTTTGCGCCAGAGCCGACCCCGGGAGCGGCTGAAGAAATGCGCCTCGGCGGTCTCGATGGTGCGCTGTAGAGCGTCGGCATTCATCCAGGCCAGCATCAGCACGTCGCCCGTGTCGGCGTCCGTGGCAATGGCGGGCATAAGTCCCGCCGCGTCGAACTTCGGCATGAACGTCAGGCCCGCCTCGATTTCGGCGGTTGTGCCGCGCTGGGCGAAAGGCTGGGCAGCGGTCCCGGCCATGGCTGAGGCTCCAAAGGGTTGATAGGCAACTCACCAGCACGGTCCGCCCTATCCTCGGCGTACCGCGTGTACCATCTGCAGGAAGCGATCGCGATAACTGGAATCCTGCTCGAACACGCCGCTGAAACGCGTCGTGATCGTCGACACGCCCGGCTTGTGGATGCCGCGGGTCGACATGCATTGGTGCTCGGCTTCGATCAGCACGGCCACGCCGCGCGGCGCAAGTGCGATTTCTATCGCATCTGCAACTTGGGCTGTCAGGGTCTCCTGCGTTTGCAGGCGCTTGGAAAAAATATCCACGGCGCGGGCCAGCTTGGACAGCCCGACGACGCGGTTCTGCGGCAAGTACGCGATATGCGCCACGCCGATGAAGGGTGCAATATGATGTTCGCAATGGCTCTCGACGCGAATGTCACGCAGCATGACCATATCGTCGTAGCCGGCGACATCCTCAAATGTGCGTGAGAGAACATCGACCGCGTCAGCGTCGTATCCGGAAAAGTACTCCTGGTACGCGGCCGCGACCCGGCCCGGCGTGTCGCGAAGACCTTCGCGTTCAGGGTCGTCCCCGGCCCACGCCAAGAGCGTGCGCACGGCCTCTTCGGCTTCGTCGCGTGAGGGGCGCCGAACAGCACGGCGCCCGCCCGCGGGCACGGCCGAGGTCTTTTTGAGCGTTCGATCCATCGCGTTCCTGTGCTTCAACTATGCTCGCAACCACTGGTGCTGGCGCGGCAGTTCTTGCAAATGTCCCATCAGCACGCAATATCAGGCATTAGCTACCTGCGGCCGCGAGCATCTACAGGCAAGTGCCGGGCGTATAGTATGTCGGGTCCGCCCGTGCAAGGGAAGCAGAGAGGGCGCAGGAGCCGATGACTGACCTGAGCGAGATCTACAACTCCCGCATTATCGAGTTGGCAGCCGGCATTGCCCCTGCGCGTCGACTGGCGGACGCTGATGCCACGGCATCTGCCCACTCGAAGCTGTGCGGTTCCACCGTCGTCGTCGATCTGAAGGTGCGGGACGGGCGTGTGGCGGAATACGCTCAGACTGTCAAAGCCTGTCTCCTTGGCCAGGCCTCGGCGTCGATCGTGGAGCACAACATCGTCGGTACGCCGACGGACGAACTGCGGCGCGTGGCAGCCGAAATGAGGCGCATGCTCAAAGAGGGCGGGAGCCCTCCGGGGGGGCGCTGGGCCGACCTCGCCGTGCTGGAGCCGGTCCGCGCCGTGAAAGCGCGGCACGCCTCGACGCTGCTTGTTTTCGATGCCGTCGAAAAGGCGCTCGACAGCATCACCGCAAAAGAGACGTCTGCCATCGCGTGATTGGTGCGATGCAAGGATCGGCAACCCTCATCGATAAAATAGCAAAGGCGCTCGCGAGCGCTCCCATCCACGTGTACCGGTGGACATTGAAGCCGTTGCTCGGTCACGAGTGCCGGCATCTCCCGACCTGTTCGGAGTATGCACTTGAAGCCATCCGGATCAACGGCGCCTGGCGCGGGATGTGGCTTGCGGCATCGCGGGTCGGCAGTTGCCACCCATGGGGCACTGCCGGGTTCGACCCAGTCCCCGACATTCGCTTGGTGCGTCATCCCTGTGCACCGTGGCGCTTCGGGAGGTACAGGCAGGCTCGTCGCCGATCGCGTCGTTGACGCGTGCTACGTCAACGCTCGCCCAGTCGTCGCAGGCGCTCCGCGGCCTCAGGTGCACCCAGTTCACGCGCGCGCTCATACCAACGGCGTGCTGCCTGTGGATCGGGCCGCAGCCCCGTGGCGCTGATGCGTCCCAGTTCGGCTGGGTCGAAAGAGGCCGCCATGGCAAGTGCACCTTCGTGCAGGCCTGCGTCCACGGCACGCTGGTAGTAGAGCCGCGCGGTAGCGACGTCCCCTTCACCCAGCAACTCATTGCCCTTGGCGATAAACCGCAGCGCGCGCCGCTGCTCGTCCGTGCGCACGGGTTCGGCCGGTGCGTTGGGTGGCACGGTTCGAGCCGTCGATCCCGTCGCTCCCTTATCGGGGGACGTCGAGACCGAAGGGCCAATCGAGGCCACGGTTTTTGGTTGAGGTTCGGGCTTGTCGGTGGCGCCCGGCAAGGCTGTTGCAATGACGAGGCTCGACCTCGCTTCCGTCAACACCACACCCTCAACTGTGACGAGGGCCACGACGATATCGGAACGTCCGGCAAGTCCAACAGGCACGCTGATACGCAGCGTCGGCAGGCCTGCAAACGGCACCGCCCAGGCTCCCGGCGCGATCGAATGCCCCTCCGAAAGGGACACAGCCGTTGGCAATCCGCGGATGCGTACGAACGTGTTTTTCGGGAGTGCCTCTGCGGGCCCGACTTGGATCGGCAATGGCGTTTCGGTTGCCGGCTCGGCCAGAATAACGGTGCCGACATTGATGACCAAGGCACCCTGCCCCCGCACCTGTGCCAGGGTCAGACGGCCATCGAATGCGGGCTGCAGAGCAAACGGTGGGCCTGTCCTCGGCAAAACCGTCGTCACGTTGGCAGCTGCATCCGCTCCCGGCACCCCAGCGGCGATTGCGAGCAGCATCACGTAGCCGAGCGTGCGCGCCGTGTGCCGGCTGTCACGCGCATTGCACGGTGCTAAATCACGCGCGATGCACGATTCCGCCTCCCGATCGTTGCCTCGTATGCCACCCCTCGAGCTTTGCACGATGCCCCCCGGAAGTTACCCACCACCGCCCGGTGTCGTCGCATCCATTCCCGCCTACTGCTTCGCTTGCTGCCGGCTCCATTCCAGAAACCGCTGAAACAGACGTTCCTGCTCGTTTGTGTCACCCGGCGCTACACGGGCCGCCTGCTTGCGGGCGAGATCGGGGTCGATGCGGACCGAAGAGGTCGTCCGTGACCGCGATGCCTCTCCGTCAAGCCATTCCTGCGCAGCCGCAAACCGCTTCCAGCCCTTGACCGGGGTTGAGAGGTTCGTTTCTCGCCATTTCGCGTGGCGTGGCGGCTTCCGGAAATCTTCGAACTTGCCCAGGAACGCCTCCGTGAACTTGGCGACGCGCCGATAGCGATCCGTATTGGCGGGCCATGCGTAGCACGCGAGGATGGCGCCGACGGCAATGGTATCCACCACCTGGCCTTGCGGGATGAGTCCGGGGTAGTCCTCGTGTGTCAGCTTGGCGGGGAAGTAACCCGTCTCGAGGGCCTCGGTATAGGTCACCGGCAACAGCTTCAAGCCGGGTTCTGCCTGCAGCTTGGCATATGCGGCCGTGGGCTTGCCTCCGATCAGAACCGTGGCAGCGATTTCACCGGACTTTACCTGCAGGAAGCCATCGGCCTGTCCCATGTTCACTTCTTGGGGTTTGATGCCGAGCGCTTCGAAGATCAGGCGGGTGGAGAACTGCGTGCCGCTGCCGGCGTCGCTGTAGTTGACTTTCTTGCCGTTCAGATCCGCAATCGTGTTGATGCCGGAGCCTGCAAGAATGTGCATCTCCTCGTTGTAGAGCTTGGCGATGTAGTGCATCCGGTCGTCGATGTTGGCGCCGAACTCCGGAGTCTTCTTGAGGAAGCTCATGATGTCGGACTGGGTGATGCCGAGATCGACACCCTTCAAATGGAGAATGTCCTTCACGTTCTGGAATGCGCCTTTACCCACGACGGGCAGTACACGCAGGTCGTCGCCGCTATCCAATACGGCAGACATGTCATACGCGAAGAAGAGATAGGTGCCGTTCGGGTTTCCGGAAATGACGGTCACCGTGTTCTGGTTCAGGCGCTCCGAAAGAGCCTGCTGCGCTGGTGACTTGGAGAGAGGGGGGCGCTTCGGGTCCTGGGCCGGGGAAGCACCTGGCAACAGTCCCATCGCCAAGCCCGCGGTGAGTGCATAAGCATACCAACGCATCGATCAATCCCCTGTTTTGCGCTCCACCATTAGCGAGATCCGAGCTGCTTGAGCCTGTCTTCAGCCTCCAAGGCGCCGAGTTGGCGCGCCCGTTCATACCATTTGCGTGCAATCTGCGTGTCCGGCTGCACAAACCGTGCACCGATGCGCTCGAGTTCGGCTGGGTCGTACGTTGCCGCCAGCGCCAACGCACCTTGTGCCAGTCCGACGTCCGCAGCGCGTTGAAAGAAGAGCCGCGCTGCCGCCACGTTGCCTTGGCCCAGTTGCTCGTTCCCCCTGTTGATGAAGGGAAGAGCGCGCTGCTGCTCATCGGTCGTCGGGGATGTCTGGGATGACTGCGGGCGCGCCGTCGGCTCAGCGCTTCGCAGCGTGGACGACGCAGGGCCAAGCGACGCGACGCTCTTGGACTGAGGCTCCGTCTCACTCGGTGCAATCAATGCGGCGGCAGCGATCACGAGTGCGGTCTTTGTTTCCGCGACGACCGTGCCGTCCACGGTGACCAGGGCAACTGTCACGTCGGATTTACCGGCAAGCCCGACGGGCAAGGTGATCTTGAGGTTGGGCAGCGCGATGATCGGGATCGCCCACGCCCCCGGCGCAATGGAGTGGCCCTCCGTCAGCGCGGCCGCCGGTGGAAGCCCCCGGATGCGGATGAAGCTGTTGCGTGCGATCGCATCGGTTGGCCCAACCTGAATCGGAAGGGGTGTTTCGCCGGCAGGTTCTGCCAGAATGACCTTGCTGACATTCAGGACCGGCTGCTGACGTTGGCCTTGTACGAGGAGAACGGATGGCGCCTGGCTACCGTTGCGATCGGTGGGGACAAGCTCCTGGAACACGCGCGCGCCGCCGGTGGCCTTGGCCACGCCGACGGCCGATACGCATAAGCTGACCAAAAGCACCGCCGCCAATCCATATTGGCGTTGGTCCCACGGGATACCCCGTTTCAGGTCGCCCCTCTGCCCCAGAGGGTGCCGCATCGTATTCTCCTTGGAACCGACAGCCGGCCCGCGCTCGGCTATTGCTTCCTCTGCTGTTTGCTCCAGTCGATGAACTGCTTGAACAGCCGCTCTTGCTCGGCCGCATCATTGGGTGCTTCGCGCGCGGCCTGCGACCGTGCCAGCCCCGTATCGATGCGCGCTGGCCGCGCCGAGGCGGGCTGTTGGGCCGCGGTGGCGGCCGTTGTCTGGTTCAACTTGTCCTGCAGGGGCTGGAAGCGCTTCCAGCCCGGCACCGACGCCGCCAGATTCACGTCCTTCCACTTGGGATGATACCCGGGCTCGGTCTGAAGCTTCGGGAACCGGTCAAAGAGGTAGTCGACGACCCGCAGCATTCGGCGATAGCGATCGGTGTCTGCGGGCCAATCGTAGACCGCAAGCAAAGCGGGTACGGCGACGGTCTCTACGCGCTGGCCTTCGCGAATGAGCGCGGGGTAGTCCGCATGCTCGAGGTAAGCTGGCATATAGTAGTCGAGCTTGTCGCTGTACTCGATCGGCAGGAACTTGAAGCCCGGAGGAAAACTGCCCTTCAGGAATTGGGGCAAGGGCTTGGAGGATATCCAGAACGTGGCGGCAAACTTGTCGCCCTTTTTCATTTCCTCCATGGCGACCTGATGCGGAACGAACTTGGCGTCGATCTTGATGCCCAGGCGCTCGAAGATGATCGGGCCGCTGTAGGCGGCAGCCGTTCCTTCGGTGTTGAAATTCACCGTCTTGCCGGCGAGATCCTGCAGCGAATTGATTTCTGGCCGCACAAAAATATGCGCTTCAGACGGAAACAGGCTGACGAGATAGTTGATGCGCTTGGAGATACCGGCGATTTCCGGCGTCTTCTTGAAATGCTCGAGCACGTCGCCGTAGACGATGGCCGCGTCAACCCCGCGCAGATAGAGCAGATCGAAAATGTTGTCGAACGGTCCGCGTGTGACGATCGGCAGGACCCGCATGTTGTCGCCGTCGTCCAGCACACGCGCGAGCTCGGCGGCAAATTGCAGGGGGGCCCCTTCGGTGCGCCCAGCCGCGAGGCCGACGGTCCAGGAGTTGATGGCCTCTTTGCGCTTCTGTTCGGAATCCGTGCGCAACAGCGGCGCGCGTGGCGCGGCCTTGATCCGGCTATCTCCCGGCCGCGCTGCAGCCTTCGGCCTGGTTTCGGCTTGAGCGAGCGTCTGGGCCTCAGCGTGCTGGATTTGCACCGCCGCGCTGAATGTCAATGCCAAGATCGCAAGACGGCCTAAGCGCTTACGCATACTTCAATGTCTCCGGTTCAGCCACACGAAACAGCCGGGCGACGTGATGGCATGGAGTGCAGTGCGCATCTCTTATCGCACAGGCGCGACGTTTCACCTTGCTGTCACAACACTTGGAAAGCGCGACCCGTACGCTTTCGCAGGTTTGCCTCTTGCCGCCCGTCGTCACGGACGAATATACGAATAGCCCTTGCCCTGCAGCTCCATCAGGCGCACGACGCCCGACGGCATCACCTTTGCTTCGCTGATGAGCGTGACCGGCTTGCTTTCCTGCTTGCTCATGTTGGCTTGCGTGTTGGCGCAGGCAATGAATGTCACGTCGGGCGTTTCCAGCGCCATTGCGGAGATGCGCTGTTTCACGGGACTCGTGTCGTCACGCAACATGTGAAGACCGGGGCCAAACGTCACGATCTCGATGGCGACCTCTTCGCCCTTCGCCTTGTAGAACTCCACGACGTTGCGCGCGTTGTTGAGGGCCAGGTTCATCAATTGCGGGTTGTTCTCGGCGACCTGAATGGCGAGCTTGTGAGTCTTGACGCTGCCGTTCTTCGCCACCTTTTTCTGCGCCGATGCCTTCTCCGGCGCTGCGGACTTGGTTCCACTTTGACTGCTCTGCGCCCAGGATTGAGAGGGCGCATCAGCGACAACGGCGCCCAGGAAAAGGGCGGCCAGGACAAGGAAGGTTTTGGTCATGGGCATCTTTGCGGTTCCGGCTTCACGGCACGTCGTGTTGCCGATGGTCGAAGGTCTTGAGTTGGTACGGATACATGAAACGTCGGGCTTCGGGTGCAGAATTCGCTTCTGATCCCTTGAGCCGCGGCTAATTTTCTCCTGCCCCTCGTAGCCAGCGCGACCGTTGCACACGGGCGCAACGTTCTGGCGTCAGCAACGTACCATCGTGCCAAATTGTCGTCGGATTTGTGACTTGAAAGCGGAAAATTGGTGGCATAATTCGTCCGTCGCCAGAGCATGCGAAGGCGCGCGCGCCGGGAAGCGGCGCTTGACATCGCACGAGCGCAACGGCACAAGCGGCGCCGCACACACACAAATTTCCATCTTACCTGCGTGGTTGGCAGTGAGTGAGAGGAACACCAATGTCCGATGTTGCAATTGTCTTTCCCGACGGCGCCCGCAAGTCTTTCCCGGCCGGCACGACGGGCCGCGAGATCGCCGAGAGCATTTCCAAATCGCTCGCAAAGCGTACCGTGGCGATGACCCTCGACGGACGGCTTGCCGATCTTGCCGACCCGATCACGGCCGACGCGGCCATCCGCTTCATCTCCCGTACCGATCCGGAAGCGCTGGAATTGATCCGGCACGATACCGCGCACGTGCTCGCCGAGGCGGTGCAAGCCTTGTGGCCTGGGACTCAGGTCACCATTGGGCCGGTCATCGAAAACGGGTTCTTCTACGACTTCGCCAAGGCCGAGCCGTTCCACCCTGACGACCTGCCCGTCATCGAAAAGAAGATGCGCGAGATCATCGCGCGTAATGCCCCCTTCACCAAGGAGGTCTGGAGCCGCGATAAGGCAAAAGCCTTCTTCAAGGACAAGGGCGAACTGTTCAAGGTTGAGCTCGTCGACGCCATTCCCGAAGGCGAGGACGTCAAGATCTACGCCCAGGGTACATGGGCGGATCTGTGCCGCGGCCCGCACATGGCATCGACCGGCCAGATCGGCAACGCATTCAAGCTCACCAAGATTTCGGGATCCTACTGGCGCGGCGACGCCAACAACCCGCAGCTTCAGCGCATCTATGGCACCGCCTGGGCTTCGGACCAGGAACTTGCGCAGTATCTGAAGCAGATCGAAGAAGCTGAGAAACGCGACCACCGCAAGCTCGGCCGCGAAATGGATCTGTTCCATTTCCAGGAGGAGGGGCCAGGCGTCGTCTTCTGGCATCCGAAGGGCTGGGAGCTGTTTCAGGGCCTCATCAACTACATGCGCCGGCGTCAGAACGCGGCCGGCTATCGCGAGGTGAATGCACCCCAGATTCTCGACAAGGCGCTGTGGGAGACCTCGGGTCACTGGGAGTGGTATCGCGAGAACATGTTCACCACCGTCACGGAGGATGAACGCCAGTTCGCCATCAAGCCGATGAATTGCCCCGGCCACGTGCAAATTTACAAACACGGGCTGCGCTCCTATCGCGAGCTGCCATATCGCATCGCTGAGTTTGGGTGCGTACACCGATACGAGCCGTCGGGTGCTCTGCATGGTCTGATGCGCGTGCGCGGTTTCACGCAGGATGATGCGCACGTTTTCTGCACGGAGGCGCAGCTTGCCGACGAGTGCATGAAGATCAACGACCTGATCCTTTCGATCTATCGCGACTTCGGCTTCGAAGATGTCGTGGTGAAGCTGTCCACCCGGCCCGAGAAACGCGTCGGCTCGGATGCCGCGTGGGATCAGGCGGAAACCGCCATGTCGGCGGTTCTCAAGCAGATCGCCGACCAGTCCGGCGGCAAGATCAAGACCGGCATCAATCCAGGCGAAGGCGCGTTCTACGGCCCGAAGTTCGAGTATGTGCTGCGCGATGCCATCGGTCGTGACTGGCAGTGTGGGACTACGCAGGTCGATTTCAACCTGCCGGAGCGTTTTGGCGCGTTCTATGTCGATGCAGACGGCGAGAAGAAGATGCCGGTCATGATTCACCGGGCCATCTTCGGTTCGATGGAGCGCTTTATCGGCATTCTGATCGAGAGCACTGCGGGCCACGTGCCGCTCTGGCTGGCGCCTGTGCAGGCGGTCGTGGCCACCATCGTGTCGGATGCGGATCACTACGCAGAAGAGGTCGCCGCAACGCTCAGCGAGATGGGTCTTCGTGTCGAGAGCGATTTCAGAAACGAGAAGATCAACTACAAAGTGCGCGAGCACTCGCTGAAAAAGGCTCCGGTCATGCTTGTCGTCGGCAAGCGCGAAGCCGAAGAGCGCACGGTTTCCGTGCGGCGGCTCGGCAGCCAGGCGAGCGATGTCATGGCGCTGGATCAGGCGCTAGCGATGCTGGCGGACGAGGCGATTGCACCCGATATCCGGCGCGCCAATGAGCGCAAGTCCAAGGCGGCCTGAGCTGCGGCGACGCGTGTCACCCGCGGCCGCGGTAGGGTGCAACGTCCTGGTTTGGCAGCCACACGCCTTTCGGGAGTGTGCCCGTCTGCCAAAACACGTCTATGGGAATGCCGCCACGCGGATACCAGTATCCGCCGATACGCAGAAAATGCGGCTCGAGGAGGATCGCCAGCCGCTTGCCGATGCCGACCGTGCAGTCCTCATGGAATGCACCGTGATTGCGAAAAGCTCCCAGGTACAACTTGAGGGACTTCGACTCCACCAGCCAGTTGCGCGGTACGTAATCGATCATGAGGTGAGCGAAGTCGGGCTGCCCTGTGATCGGGCATAGGGATGTAAACTCCGGAGCGGTAAAGCGTGCCGTGTAGTGCGTGTCTGGGTGTGGATTGGGCACACGGTCGAGCTGGGCCTCGCCGGGGCTCGCAGGCAGTGCCGTTCGCCGTCCAAGCAGTGCAGCGTCCGAAGTTTTCTTTGCCATAGCGTGCCTCTGACTACATGGCGGCCCGCACTTGGTGCAGCCGTGTTTTCGCGGGATGCGAGCGAAATTTGGGCTTTGCCCGCGGGCGGCCCGCGTCTACGCTCCTGCGTGCTTCTATCGGGGGATAATATGCAGCAACCGGTCCGGCAATACCGGTATTTCGAATTCGTCCTGGTGGCGTTTGTCGTTGTGCTGGTGTGTTCAAATCTGGTCGGTCCGGCCAAGGCTGCGCAAATCAATCTGCCGCTGATCGGTGCGGTCACATTCGGCGCCGGGGTCCTGTTCTTCCCGATTTCGTATGTCTTCGGCGACATTCTGACCGAAGTATACGGCTACTCACGGGCGCGGCGTGTCATCTGGTCGGGATTTGCGGCCCTGCTTTTCGCTGCCGTCATGGCGGCAGTGGTCGTTGCATTGCCCCCGGCCCCGACTTGGCCCAACCAGAAGGTCTACGAGATTGCCTTTGGCAACACGTGGCGCATCGCGTTGGCGTCCATGTTTGCTTATTTCTGCGGCGAGTTCGTCAATTCGTATGTCCTCGCCAAGATGAAGGTTGCGACCAACGGCCGTTACCTGGGTGCCCGGTTCGTAGGTTCGACGGTCGCGGGCGAGGCCGTGGATTCGGCGCTCTTCTATCCCCTGGCCTTCTACAATTCCGGCATCATGCCGAATGAACTCGTGATGACGCTTGTGGTCAGCCAGTTTGTCACCAAGACGTTCGTGGAAATCGCGTTCCTGCCGCTGACGTACCGCATCGTTGCCTTTCTCAAGCGGGCGGAACATGAGGATTATTATGACCGCGACACGGACTTCAATCCGTTCAAAGCCGGCCACTGACGATCTGCGAGGCGCTTCGCCTTTGTAGGCGTATGCTAGCCGCGCGGTCTGCGAGTCTGCTGCCAGAACAGATAGGCTACGGTCACCAGCGCGGTCAGTGCCATGGTGCCAAAAATGTCCGGGCGCGCGATGTAGGCCATCCACAACTTGAAGCCATAGGCTGAACTGCCGCGTGTCATCAGGAAGCTGTTGATCACGACAATGACAAACACCACCGCCGCTGTAAGCGCGATGGCAACGGCAACGTCAGTGGCCTTCCGGAGCAGCGGTGGCATCGATTGAATCCCCCGATCATCGAGCCCCAACGCCCCTCAGCGTCGGGTCAACGTTAATGCAGCATTAAGCTGATTCGCGGGTCTAGTGTTTGAAATACACTTCTGACTCAAGCGCTTGAACGACCCGTCCCGGCGGCGCTGGGATTTTGACTGAACGGACCCAAGATCTTTTGTCTCGTTATCACCAGATCCAATGCCGCAGCTGGAAAGCCCCGCCGGTCGATGGGCTGGATCAATAGCTGGATGATAGGGCGCTCGTACTGCGCGGGGGCACGAGCTTTCGGCTAGGCCGTCTGATCGAACTTCAGGATAGACGAGATGGCGCGGGCGAGGATCGCCAGATCGAGAAGCAAGGACCAATTGCGAATGTAGAGACCGTCCAGCGCAACCCGATTGGCGTAGGTTGGGCTGTTTCGGCGGCTCACCTGCCATAGGCCGGTAAGCCCAGGCCGGGTTTTGAGATAGTCTGCAGCTTGGGGGCCGTAACGCTCGAGCTCGGCAGCAACGACCGGCCGGGGACCAACGCAACTCATGTCACCGCGAAGCACGTTGATCAGTTGCGGGGCCTCATCTATGCCGGCTTTGCGCAGGATCTGACCCAGTGTCGTTACCTGCGGATTGCGTGCAAGCTTGCAGGCCTGCCATTCGTGTGCGCTGCGTGGGTCCTGATCCAGGTAACCGCGAAGCGGTTCCTCGGCGGCGTTGACCATGGTGCGAAATCTGTAGCACCGAAAGACCTTGCCGTTCAGTCCGACCCGCGAATGCGCGAACAGGACCGGCCCGCCCGTTGTGAGCTTGATGAGCAGTGCCGTCATCAAGAGCATCGGGGAAAGCAGGAGCAGGGCAAGCGATGCGACGCCGATGTCGAAGGCGCGCTTGAGGGATCCCCCAATCGGGCCCGCGGACGTTGATCCTGTGGCTGGTGTGAGGTGCCAGGATGGGGGCAACCCCGCGTCGGCGCCCGGCTGGGTCATGACCCACCAGCCCAAAGAGGTAGGCTGCACACGACCACTGACGTTGGGTGGGGAAAGCGACCGATGCGTCAAGGGCCGCCGCAGCGCACCGCTGAGCGATCGTGCGCTCCGGACGAGGAACGTCCCCGCTGTGTCTCGCGCACCCCTTGCGTCGAAGCTCCCGCGTGCGTGAGAGCCTAGGTCCGACTGTTGCCGTTGCATCGCGCCCGCCCGTACTCGCAACTAACCAGCGGCGATGAAGTCCCGCAGACACCTTTTTTGCGTTCTTGAGGCACCGGCACAAGAAGGGCAAAGGGCGTAGGGGAATGGGGCGTCTCACATCATCCGAGGTGTCCGGCGTCTAACATAAAGTGTTAGGCGATCTCACGCTTTGGAAACGCAAGGATGCCGAATACCGCGGTGCGGTACGATTTTCCTGAGGCTGATCGGATGTTCGTCCGGTGGCGAGGCCTGGTCCCGGGGAGCAGACTGCAACAGGCGCCGTCTGAATGGCCGTGGGCACGCAGGAACACTCAAGACACCGGTGCTGGGCCTTGCGGACTCTGCGACTTCCGGGTTGTCGGTTGGTGTAGACGGGTAATGGTCGGCTTGCGCAATTGGCCTGAGAAAGCTTAAGGCGGCAGGGCTTCTGCCGCCTCAATTCCTTAATGCCTACACTTCGTCCCAGGCCCTCGGCCAGCCGTCTCCCAACTCCCTACCGCGATATCTGCATCGGCGGGAGGTCGGTGCTTTTCAGGAGTTCGTTGGCCATGAAAGCGACTTCGGTACGGTTCTTGGCATTCAGCTTTTTCATGATATTGCGCACGTGGACTTTGACGGTGCTCTCACGCATCTTCAGTTCAAAGGCGATCACCTTGTTGGCCTTGCCCCTGCGCACGGCGTCGACCACAGCAGCCTGTCTGGCGGTGAAAATGCCGTTGGCGCTGTGCGGCGCTGGGCGAGACGTCTCGCCTGAGTGTCTGGCGCTCACGAGACTGCTGGCGGGAATGAACACACCGCCCGCGCAGACCAGACGCACGGCCTCGACCGCGACATCGAGCGCGAGGTCGGTTGGTATGTAGCCCCGCGCGCCATTGTCCAGAACACTGACGATCTCTTCCAGGTCGTCTCCGTCTGACAGCACGATCATCGGGCGCGCATTCTCGCCCTGGACCAATCGACCGATATCGCGAAGCGTTTCCGGACTTTTGAGATTGCACGCGACACTCAAGATGACGAGCGAGGTGGCGGTTGTTGTGGATATCTGAAGACACTCCTCCACGCTTCGGACCGCGATAACTTTCATCTCCGAGGCAGACTCGAAGCAACGCCTTAGACAATCTCGAATGAGGGTTCGCTTTTCTATGATTACAATGCAGCGTTTACCCAATTCACCTGTGGCCAGAGCCTGATGAGATTCATCTTCGTCTTGCCCATCCGCAAGGTTAACTCGCCCTGAAACATCGGAGCGTCGTGTTATACCGTAGGAGCTACGCTTTACCATAATGCCCTCGGATCGATAATCAACGCCTACCTAAATTCGGTTAACCCAAAAGGATTAAACCGAACTCTTCAATCCTGCTGCCCAAGATGTTCATAAAATTAGTATTTCCTTTGATACAAGGCAAGAGTGTTGTGTCCCGCGTCGGGATAGTAATCTGTCTACTGAGACTAAGGCTCTGTGTCGGAAAGAACAAAGAAATTACAAAGCGTTAAGGAATATTGCGCTCTGCGCTCACGGCGCGTCGCCGGAAGTGGGATGCAACGGACCCCTGTGCTTCGCCGAAATGCAGAAGGAAATGTGGCTATTCAGTAACATTGTGCTGTCATCACACCTCTGCGGGCTGTTCGGCCATATTCAAACCGTACTTTACGCAAATTGCGTTCATCGATGCGTCTTTCGGCAATTAACACTACTTCTCGCGCTGTATCCGCGTACGTCCTGGCATCGTTGACGCCGTTGGGCATGCTGGGATGACAGGATCCCGCAACAGCTGAATGACGCGGGCACCTTTTTGCACAGGATCCGGTCGTCGCTTGCCTCGGGTTAGGATCTACGCTCCAGTGGTGAGCGCGTCGTGTCGGACCTCGCGGTTGCCGCTTAGAAAAAAGAAACTTGCGAATGCTCAAGAAGCGCGTGGAGAAATTCGCCGACGCCATGGCCGGTATCAAGGACGGCGCTGTTGTCCTGGTTGGAGGCTTCGGCGCGGTTGGCCAGCCGAATGCCTTGATCGAAGCGCTGCTTGAGCAGGGGGCACGCGACCTCACGATCGTCGCCAACAATGCAGGCACCGGCCGGGTGGCGGCGCTGCCGAGACTCATGGCGGCCGGGCGGGTCCGCAAAATCATCTGCAGCTTTCCGCGCAGCCAGGGCTCGGTCGTATTCGATGAGCTGCACAAGGCCGGCAAGCTCGAGCTTGAGCTTGTGCCGCAGGGCACGCTTGCAGAACGCATTCGTGCCGCCGGCGCCGGCATTCCCGCTTTCTACACGCCCACGGCTTATGGCACCGTGCTGGCCGAGGGCAAGGAAACGCGTGAGATCGACGGCCGCATGTATGTGCTCGAGCGCGCGTTGCACGGCGATGCCGCGCTCGTCGAAGCGTGGCAGGCAGACCGCTGGGGCAACCTCACCTATCGGCTGAGTGGCCGAAATTTCAATCCGATCATGGCGACGGCTGCAAAACTCACAATTGTTCAGACGCAGCATTTCGTCGAGCTTGGCGACCTGGATCCCGAGACGATCATTACGCCCGGCATTTATGTCGATCGTGTCATCCACGTGCCTTACGGCGATCCGCCGCCGGCTATGGCCAACCCCGATTAGAGCTGCAAGGAGCGTCGCGTGACCCGAACGACCGCTGCCCCGATTGTCCAAGATCAGTCTGAAGAGCGATTTGCGCCGTTGTCGCGCGCCGCCATGGCCGAACGTCTGGCCACGGACATTCCGGACGGCTGGTACGTCAATCTGGGCATCGGCATTCCGCTTCTCGTGGGCAACTTCATTCCGGAAGACCGCGAGGTCATCCTTCAGTCCGAGAACGGCCTCTTGGGGATGGGCCCGCTGCAGGAGCCCGGCGAGCTCAACACCTGGATTGTCAACGCAGGCAAGCAGAACGTCACGCTGCGCACGGGCGCCTCGATCGTCCATCACGCGGACAGTTTTGCCATGATCCGCGGCGGTCATCTCGATTTGTGCGTGCTTGGCGCATTCGAAGTGGCCGAGAACGGCGACTTCGCCAACTGGACGACGTCACTGACGAAAGCCGTGCCCGCGGTAGGCGGCGCCATGGATCTGGCCGCTGGCGCGCAACGTGTGTGGTTGCTCATGGATCATACGTCGAAGGACGGCACGAGCAAGCTTGTGCAGAAATGCACGCTGCCGTTGACCGCCGTCACCGCTGTCAAGCGGATCTACACGAACCTCGCCGTGATCGATGTGACGGAACGCGGTTTCGAAGTGCT
>JBKKCB010000298.1:0-15452 GCA_046713545.1 Hyphomicrobiaceae bacterium
TCGCCATGGAACATCGGGATGCCAAGGCCGAAGAAGCTCGAGTCGCCCGACTTGACTGCTCGCTTCCACTTGAACTTCATCTTGAGCAGCTGAGATTCGATGGCCGTGTGGAACGACTTTACCTCGGCGTTCGAGGCTGTATTCCACTCGGTCGTGCCGACGCAGGCTGGCTGATCGATCTGCAGATAAGCCACGCAATTCTTGCGCAATGCGTCCCAGTTGCGATCGGCAAACCAGGCCGAGCCCGCCATGGTCCCCGTCTCGTGCGCCGTCCAGAAGCCGAACGTCACGCCGCGCCGCAGCTTGTCCCGATGCTGCATGAACACGCGCGCCAGCTCCATCTTGCACGCGTTGCCGGCGGCATTGTCGGTGGCCGCCTCGCCGGGCCAGCTGTCCTGATGCCCACCGACCAGCACAAAATCGTCTTTCTCGGGTGACGACGCGGGCGCCGGCAGCTTGGCGATCGTGATCTGTACCGGCCGCCACCCGTTCTCGACGTGGGTGCGGAACCACACACGCACGGGACCCTTGGTCGACATCTCGCGCAGCTTCAGGCCGGCCGTGCGCGCAATGCCGATGCACGGAATGGTCGGCATTTCCGTCTTGGCGTTCTCCGGCGTCGGATTGCCCCACACCGGCTTCACGGAGCCGAACGGCACCGCCTCGTTCTCAGGATGCCCCCAGTTCATCATGACGGCACCGATGGCGCCTTTCATGCCGGCGATGCGCTGCTTCTCGTGCCGCGCCGGGGAGTAGGACAGCTCCGTCAGGATGATCTTGCCGCGCGCATCCTTGCCCTCGTAGTCGGAGAACGCACCGCCGCCGACATCGATGACCTCGGCGCGGATGCCGTCGTCCGTCGTGTTGACGCTGTGTCCGAGCGTATTGGCTTGAATCGCGATATCGGAAGGGCTCTCCACGCGGCATTCGGCATGCTCGGGGAACGACACGACAGCCGGCAGCTCGTGGACCACCACATCGGTCAGGCCGGCCGCCTTCATGGCATCGCGGCTGTATTCGGCCATGCGTTTGCCGTTGGCGCTGCCGGCCGCGCGGTGCGGGATATCGCGCACGATCTTTTCGATGTGCGCGCGGATCCGGTCCGCCGACACCTCATCCAGCACTTTTGGCCCGGACATTTTTTTCTCCGTACGATCACTCACGCCGTAGTAATATTGTAAACTGTATGACAACATCTTGCACAGCACGCTGTCAACGGGATCATGCGAACGTGCGCCGGTTCGGATGCCTTAATTCTCGGCATCATGCCTGACGGCCGGTCGCGCCATCCGGAGAGTGAATGAATGACCGGGACTGTTTTGCGCATCACGGAGCAGCCGCAGCTCCTTCGCGATCAGGCGTTCGAGCGCCTGCGCGACGCCATCATTACGGGTCACTTCGCGCCCGGCGCTCGGCTGATCGAGCGCGATCTGTGCGAGAAGATGAGTGTGAGCCGGACATCGATCCGGGAGGTTCTGAGGCGCCTCGAAGCCGAAAAGCTCATTCATGTGGAGCCCCGGCGCGGTCCGGTGGTGGCCCGTGTGACGCGCAAGCAGGTTGCGGAAATCTATGAAGTTCGCGCGCTTCTCGAGGCGGCGCTGGTGCGCCGTTTCGCGCTCGAGGCAAGCACCGAGGATATCGCAGCGCTCCGCCGTATTTATGAAGACCTCCGCATCGCGCGGGAGGCCGCGGACGTGCCCGCCATCGTTGTGCTGACGCGCCGGTTCACCGAGCACATGATGCAGGTCATCGATCACGAGCTGATCAGCGACATCCATCAGAAGCTCATCGCGCGTATCAGCGTATTGCGGGTCCTTGCGATTGCCGAACCGGGCCGCCTCCAGCAGAGCGCGCGCGAACTCGCAGTGGTCATGAATGCCATAGAGCGGCGCGATGCCGACATGGCTGCCCAGAGCCTCACGACTTATGTCCTCAATGCAGCGGATGCCGCGCTGAAACGTCTCGATGCGATGGAGCGCGGCGCGTAGTGCTCAGTCAGGGCCGCCGTGCGGGTGGAAACGCAATCGGGGTGGCATATGACGTCTTGCATGCTAAGATTTTCGTCCTTCGCCATTCAACCCCCGGGAGAACGCCATGACCCTCAAGCGGCACGAGCCGGCTAAAATTCTGTCCAAGGCCGTGGAGGCCAATGGTTTCGTCTTCACCGCCGGCCTCACGGCGGAAGACCGCAACCTCGATGTCGTCGGCCAGACCAAGCAGGTCCTGACGGAGATCGATCGCGTGCTGAAGCTCGCCGGCACCGACAAGAGCAAGATCCTGCAGGCCACCATCTGGGTGCCGGACATCCGTCTGCGCGACGGCATGAACGAAGCATGGAACGCCTGGACCGGCGGCCAGAACCTGCCCGCGCGCGCCTGCATCGAGGCCAAGCTTGCCGATCCCAAACTGCTGGTCGAGATCAGCGTCGTCGCCGTCAAGTAAGAGCCCAGAAGGTCGCACAGCAGATGGCCATCACGCGGCGCGAACTCGAGCCGATCCTCGCCAACGTCGTGGAGGCGAATGGACTGATCTACATCGCCGGCGCCTTAGCCGACGACACCAGCCAGGACGTGACCGGCCAGACGCGGCAGGCATTTGCCGACGTCGATCGCTATCTCGCGATGTGCGGCAGCGACAAATCGAAAATCGTGTCGGCGACGATCTACGTCGCCGACATTCGCCTGCGCGACGCCATGAACGTCGCCTGGCTGGAGTGGATCGATCCCAGGAACCTGCCGGCCAGGGCCTGCATCGAGATGAAAATGGCCGACCCGCGCTGCCTGGTCGAAATCCAGTTCGTGGCTTCGAAATAGCGTCGTGCGGTTCGGGGCGAACGCAATCGAGGTGTCATGAGCAACGACAAGGCGCCCATCGGCACGCGCGCCGATTATCCCCATTTCCTGCCCATCCCCACGCGCTGGATGGACAACGACCTCTACGGTCACGTCAACAACGTCGTCTACTATTCCTATTTCGACACCGTGGTGAATCGCTACCTGATCGATCCCGGCGGTCTCGACATTCACAAAGGTACCGTTGTCGGCATCGTGGCCGAAACCCAGTGTCGGTTTTTCAAGTCGTTCAGCTATCCCGAAACGGTCGATGCCGGTTTGCGGGCCGGGCGCCTCGGCAACTCTTCCGTGCGCTATGAGATCGGCCTGTTCGGAGAGGGCGATGATACGGCGCGTGCGGAGGGGCACTTCGTGCACGTCTTCGTCGATCGTGCCAGCAACAGGCCGGTTCCCATTCCGCCCAGCATTCGCGCCGCTCTTCAGCGCATCATGATAGGCTGATTCGCAGTGTTGGCGCGCTTCTTGACAGCGAGTGTCGCCATTCTGCAAGTCCTCCCGAAAATCAAACGGCTGTGACACGCTGGCGCAAGACCTTGGTTACCCGGTTCAGGCATTTTGCGCTCAAATGGCGAGAAGCACGCACTGGTCGGGGGACACTATGAAGATCGCATCTTACATCGCAGCAGGTTTCGCCTGTGGTGTCGTACTGTCAGCCGGGCCGGCTTGGGCCCAAGGCATGGGAATGGACGGTCTGCATGCGCAGGTGCGAATTGGCGGCAAGGTGTGCATGGTTGACCACTTTCACAACGGCGCCAGCAGCGGCAAGGCAACGCGTAAGGCTGCCGAGGCGGAGGCCATAGGGTCCTGGGCGAGTTTCACGGCCTGGGAATACGGCGATAACTGGGGGAGCTGGCGCCTGTCCGAAAGCAAGAGCATGAACTGCGGGCAATCGGGCGGCAGCTGGGCCTGCACGATCGAATCGCGGCCATGCCGGCCAGCCGGCGGCCGTGTGCCGCGTTCCAGGCGCTAAAGCGGAACCCCGTTTTGTCCTAGAACGGGTTCCAGGTCGGACGCGGTGTGAAGCGGACATAGCCGATGTTGGCCCCAATGCGCAGGCCGAGGCCGGACCTGATCGGCGCCATCACGATCTTGCCGTCGGTCAGGAACGTCAGGCCGACGCCGCCCACCACATAAGCCGAACCGTCGACCCCACTGAAGCCGCCGAACAGGCTCTCGGGATCGGTCATGCGGTAGATCAGAAACATGGTCTTGGAACCCGCCGCTCCCAGATCATAGCCGATGGAAGGCCCGTGCCAGTACACCTCACGGGTGCCTCCGTTTCTGAGATACAGCATACCCTTGCCGTACCGCACGCCCGCGATCAGGGCGCCGCCGCCCTCGTTGCCGAGCACGTAGGCGGTGGGTCGGCCGGATTGGGCAAACGCATACTCGATGACGCTCGCAAGGCCGGTTGAGACGTTGCCGAAAAATCCGCGCGTCGCAGCCCGGATTTCATCGATCGTGTAACCCTCATCCGCGGGTACGGTCACCGACGGCAGCGGCGTGTACTCCTTGCCAGGCAGGGGCTGCACGGGGACGGCGTTCTCTGCCGATTGCGAATGCTGGCTGGTGCTCGAGCTCCACCCCTTCGAGGGCGCCGCCTCGGGCGTTTTTTCCGCCGGCCGGCTCGCGACGGCATCGCGCGGCGCCTTTTTTGCAACCGGCGGAGTGCCGGGCAGTGATTTGGGTTGGGCCTTGCTTGCCGGAGCTTCGGCGGTGGCACTGTCCAAGCGTGCCAAAGCGTAATCGGTCTTGGCTCGTACCGTGGCCTGCAGCTCGAGAGCCGTCGCTTGCAGTTCATTCAATTTGGAGCAGCTATCGGGGGAATTCGGCGCCTCTTCGGCGAGCCGATCGAGCCGGGCCAACAGATCGGCGGCTTTCCGGTCCAGCGCCTCGCTGCGCTCATCCGTCACCAGGGCCGTGGCCTTGTCGATGTAGTCATCTTCGCGCCAGCCGTTCTTGTCCTTAAGGCGGCGGAATCCGGCCTGCATCTTGGGCTGGGTGTCGGCGCTGAGACGCCGGAGCGCGGCACCCGACTCATTGACGACCTTGGCAAAGGAGTCTCGCGAACAAGGTTCGGCCGTGACCGTCTGCACACCCCATAGCATCGCACCCGCCGCAAGGACTGCGACCAGTCCTGTCCTCGTATGATGTGTTGCTGGGTGCCGAGCCATTGGGTCAGGTAGTCTGATCGCTCAATTTCGTCAATTCATTGTCCCCGCGTCAGCGAGAAGGGCTCGCCAATGGCCGCTTCGTGGTAACGGCCGGCTGTAGCGGGAGTTCCCGCCCGGGCCAAAGCAAGGCTCTGCGAGACCCGCCAATATGCCTGCTTGGTGCAATGCTAAGTCTAAACGCTGATAACGACCCACCTTGCCGGGGCGCATCCGGCGGGCTAACAGTTCCCCCTTCTGAGCCGGACATGGTGCTGGCTGGTCGAAATGGGCGCGCGCGTATGAGCAATGACGTCATCCTCGAAGCGCGCGACCTGACGAAAGACTACGCCGGTTTCCTGGCCGTGAACGGCGTGAACTTGACCGTGCGCCGCGGGACCATCCATGCGTTGATCGGGCCCAATGGCGCGGGCAAGACGACCTGCTTCAATCTCCTGACGAAGTTTCAGCAACCGAGCCGTGGCACAATTCTGTTCAAGGGGCAGGATATTACGTCCTTTGCACCTGCGGACATCGCACGCCTGGGCCTCGCGCGCTCGTTTCAGATCTCCGCTGTCTTCCCGCATCTTTCGCTGCTGGAGAATGTTCGTATCGCGCTTCAGCGTCAGCGCGGCGCCTCGTTCGACTTCTGGCGCTCCAAGCGCGCGCTCGACACTTATAATGCGCGCGCTGAGGAGCTGCTGGAGGCCGTCGGGCTGGCGGACGCGCGCAATCTGCCCGCGGTCGAATTGCCCTATGGGCGCAAGCGTGCGTTGGAGATCGCGACCACCCTGGCGCTTGATCCGGAGATGATGCTGCTCGACGAGCCCATGGCCGGCATGGGGCACGAGGACATCGATCGCATCTCCGAGCTCATCAAGCGCGTGTCGGCCAACCGAACGGTCCTGATGGTCGAGCACAATCTGTCCGTGGTCGCCAAGCTGTCGAATTGGATCACCGTGCTGACGCGCGGACAGATCCTGGCCGAGGGGGACTACGCCACTGTCGCCAACGACCCGAAGGTACAGCAGGCCTACATGGGAGTTGGACATGGCTGAGTCCGGTCTCGCGCACGCCCCACAGGCGGCGACTGCAGGCAATGCGCTTCTGACGATCAAGGGGTTGCAGGCGTGGTATGGGGAAAGTCACATCCTGCATGGTGTGGACCTCGATATCCGGCCGGGTGAGGTCATGACCCTGCTCGGCCGCAACGGCGCCGGCAAGACAACCACGCTCAAATCCATCATGGGGCTGATCGGCAAGCGCACCGGCAGCATCATGTTTCAAGGACTCGACTTGATTGACATGGCACCCGAGCGCATTGCGCGGCTGGGGATCGCGTTTTGCCCGGAGGAGCGCGGTATCTTCGCCAGCCTGACCGTGCGGGAGAATCTGATGCTGCCGCCCGCCGTCGCTTCCGGCGGACTGGAGCTGGACGAAATCTTCGAGCTGTTCCCCAATCTGAAGGAGCGGCTGTCCTCCAATCAGGGAACCAAACTTTCGGGTGGCGAGCAGCAGATGCTGGCCATCGCGCGCATTCTGCGCACGGGCGCCCGGCTCCTCCTGCTCGATGAACCGACGGAGGGGTTGGCGCCCGTCATCATCCAGCAGATCGGCCGGACCATCCGCAGTCTGAAAGAGCGCGGCTTTACCATACTTCTGGTGGAGCAGAACTTCCGCTTCGCGTCGACTGTGGCGGACCGGTATTACGTCATGGAGCACGGCCGCATCATACACGGCTTCGCCAATGCGGATCTGGAAGCGAACATGGACAAGCTGCACGAGTATCTCGGCGTCTGACGACGTCCGGGCAGTGAGTGAAACTCAACAAAGGAGAACGCACAATGGTGAGTAGAATGACATCGCAGGCGTTGGCGCTTGCGATCGCGCTTGGCACCGCCGGTGCGGCCCACGCGCAGACGACCGTCAAGATCGGTGTCCTGACCGACATGTCGAGTCTCTATGCCGACCTGTCGGGCCAGGGCTCGGCGCTGGCGGCACGCATGGCCGTCGAGGACTTCGGTGCCGACAAGAAGGGTTTGAAGGTCGAATTCGTCTCAGCCGACCACCAGAACAAGCCGGATGTCGGATCCACGATCGCGCGCCAGTGGCTGGATGTGGAGAAGGTCGACGTCATCGTCGACGTCCCGAACTCGGCAGTGGCGCTGGCCGTCAACGGCATCGTCAAGGAGAAGAACAAGACGCTGCTGATTTCCGGCGCCGCGAGCGCCGACCTGAGCGGCAAGGCCTGCACGCCCAACACCGTGCACTGGACCTACGACACCTGGGCGCTGGCCAACGGCACCGGCAACGCCATCATCAAGACGGGCGGTGACAGCTGGTTCTTTCTGACCGCGGACTATGCCTTCGGCCATGCGCTCGAGCGCGATACCGAGGCGGTCGTGCTGGCGGCGGGCGGCAAGGTTCAGGGCAAAGTGCGCCATCCCCTGAACACGTCTGACTTCTCGTCCTTCCTGCTGCAGGCGCAATCGTCCAAGGCCAAGATCATCGGGCTCGCCAACGCCGGTGGCGATACGACGAACGCCATCAAGCAGGCGTCGGAGTTCGGCATCGTTGCGGGCGGACAGAACCTCGCGGGATTGCTGGTTTTCATCACCGACGTACACGCACTCGGCCTGAAAACGGCACAGGGTCTGATTTTCACGGAGACCTTCTACTGGGACAAGGACGAACAGACCCGCGCCTTTGCCAAACGCTTTGCTCCGCAGTTCAAGGGCGTGCATCCGACCATGATCCACGCCGGCGTCTACTCTGCAGTCACGCACTACCTCAAGGCGGCAGAAGCCCTGAAGGACGTCTCTGACGGTAGCAAGGTGGTTGCCAAGATGAAGGAGTTGCCGACCGACGATCCGTTGTTCGGCAAGGGTACCGTCCGCGCCGACGGCCGCAAGATTCACCCGGCCTATCTGGTCGAGGTGAAGAAGCCCGAGGAGTCGAAAGCACCCTGGGACTATCACAAGGTTCGCGCCACCATTCCTGCCGAGCAGGCCTTCCGCCCGATCGACAAGGGTGAGTGTCCGTTGGTGAAGTAACGACCCACGCAATGTCCGCTGCCCCGCCGCACCTGTATCGGCGGGGCAGTTTGTTGCCGCCGACCTGACGCGAGCCAAGCATGTTCGATTTTCTGGGTATTCCACCCCAAGCGCTGTTCGGGCAGCTGCTGCTCGGTCTCATCAACGGCTCGTTCTACGCCTTGCTGAGTCTCGGCCTTGCCGTGATCTTCGGCATGCTCAACATCATCAATTTCTCGCATGGCGCCCAATACATGATGGGCGCCTTCGGCGCATACTTCCTGCTGCAATATCTCGGCATCGGCTACTGGTGGGCCCTCATCATCGCGCCCATCGTGGTGGCGATCACCGGCATCGTGATCGAGCGCACCATGCTGCGATGGCTCTATGGGCTCGATCATCTCTACGGTCTGCTGCTGACGTTCGGGCTTGCCCTCGTCATCCAGGGCATCTTTCGCCATCAGTACGGCACGTCCGGCATTCCATACCCCATTCCGGATGCGCTGCAGGGTGGCCAGCGCCTCACCTTCATGTTCCTGCCAAATTATCGCGCGTGGGTCATCGTGTTTTCGCTCGTCGTATGCCTGGCAACCTGGTTCCTGATCGAGCGCACCAAACTTGGCGCCTATCTGCGCGCCGCCACCGAGAACCCGGCCCTTGTGCGCGCCTTCGGCATCAACGTGCCGCGCATGATTACTCTGACGTATGGCGCTGGTGTCGGTCTGGCGGCACTAGCCGGTGTGCTGGCGGCGCCGATCTATCAAGTCAACCCGCTGATGGGCGCTGATCTGATCGTGGTGGTGTTTGCCGTTGTCGTCATCGGCGGCATGGGGTCCATCCTGGGGTCCATCATCACGGGGTTTGCCCTGGGCGTCATCGAAGGCCTGACCAAGGTTTTCTATCCCGAAGCGTCCAACACCGTGATCTTCGTCATCATGGCACTGGTGCTGCTCATCAAGCCATCGGGCCTGTTTGGCCGGCCCACCACTCAGGTGAGTGCGGTGGAGCACGGCGGCACGTCGGCAGCCGGTGATGCAGGGGGCAGCGCACTGTTGTTTCTGGGTGCCCTTGCCCTCTTCTTTATTATCTCACCGTTCTTCATCTATCCGCTGTTCCTGATGAAGGCGATGTGCTTTGCGCTGTTCGCCTGCGCGGTGAACCTGCTGGTGGGATACGTCGGGCTGCTCTCGTTCGGACACGCGATGTTTCTCGGCAGCGCCGGCTATGTCAGTGCGCATGCGGCCAAAGTGTGGGGACTGACTCCGGAACTGGCCATCCTCGCGGGCTCTGCTGCATCCGCGCTGCTCGGCATCGTCACGGGCGCGCTGACCATCCGCCGGCAGGGCATCTACTTCGCGATGACCACCCTCGCGTTCGCCCAGATGATCTTCTTCTTCGCGCTCCAGGCCCCCTTCACAGGAGGCGAGGACGGCATTCAAGGGGTTCCGCGCGGGTTCATGTTCGGGGTTCTCGACCTTCGAAATCAAGCCGCGATGTATTGCGTCGTGTTTGCGATCGTCTTCGGCGCGCTGTTGCTGATGTACCGGATCATCCACTCGCCATTTGGGGAAATCCTCAAGGCCATCCGCGAGAATGAGCCGCGTGCCATTTCTCTCGGCTATCGCACCGAGCGCTACAAGCTGATGGCGTTCGTTCTGTCGTCCACGCTTGCAGGTCTGGCGGGCGCGACCAAAGCGATCGTATTTCAGCTCGCCTCGCTGACGGACGTGCACTGGAGCATGTCCGGCGAAGCAGTGCTCATGACGCTCGTCGGCGGGCTGGGTACGGTGTTCGGGCCTGTGGTGGGCGCCTTCATCATAATCGCCATGCAGAACTACCTGGCCCAATTCGGCCAATGGGTTACGGTCATCCAGGGTGTCATCTTCATCGTCTGCGTCCTCGCGTTCCGGCGCGGAATTGCCGGCGAGGTTGCGAGGCTTCTGGGTAAGCCGCTTTAGAAGTCTCCCCAGGGAGGACGGCTATGGGCGAATACAGCAAAGTCGAAATCGACGGCCGCCTGATGATCGTCACGATCAATCGGCCCGAGGTCATGAATGCCCTGCATCCGATGGCCAGCCAGGAACTGTCGGAGGCCTTCGACGAATTTGCCGGCAATCCGGACCTGTGGGTCGCCATCATCACCGGTGCGGGCGAGCGCGCTTTCTCCGCCGGCAACGACCTCAAGTATCACGCGGATCTGCGCGCCCGCACGGGCAAGCGTCCCGTGTCCCCGCCGAAGGGCTTTGCCGGCTTGACCTTCCGCCACGATCTCGACAAGCCGGTCATCGCCGCCGTCAATGGTGTTGCCATGGGCGGCGGGTTCGAGATTGCGCTCGCCTGCGATCTCATCATTGCGTCGGACCGGGCGAAATTTGCGCTGCCCGAACCCCGCGTCGGGCTCGCCGCCGGCGGCGGCGGTCTGCAGCGCCTGCCGCGCCAGGTGCCGCTCAAGAAGGCGATGGGCATGCTGCTGACAGGCCGCCACGTCTCGGCGCAGGAAGGCTACGAGATGGGCTTTGTCACGGATGTCGTTCCGCACGACAACCTGATGCGGGAGGCGCGGCGGTGGGCCTCGATGATTATCGAGTGCTCGCCCGTGAGCGTCCGCGCCACGAAGCAGGCCGTCATGCGCTCGCTCGACGTGCCGTCCGTCGAGATGGCCATGCGCAACACGAATTATCCAGCCTATGTCGCCCTTGCCACCAGCGAGGATACGATCGAAGGCCCGAAGGCCTTCGCCGAGAAACGCAAGCCGGACTGGAAAGGGCGCTAGACGCCCCGCCGCCGCGATTATTTGAGGACGCTGGTGATGGTGTCCCAGATACTCCGCAAGGCACCTCCTGCTGACGAGGCCTGGGCCGCGCCGCCGCTGGCGGCAGTCGGCGCCGTACCCGCCGCCGGAGCAGACACCTGTGACATCTTCACGGTGTCGGCCGTCACTTCCTTGAACAGCTTCATTTGTGCAAGCGTTGCCGGGCCGGCAAAACCGTCAGCCTTCAGCCCGTTGGTTTTTTGATACTCCATGAGCGCTTTTTGCGTGCCCGCGCCGAACTGACCATCGGCCGTTACGCCGAGCTTCTCCTGCAACGCCTTGACCGTGGCGCCGCGTGTGCCGTCCTTCAGCAGAATGAGCTCATACAGTCCCATGGACATGAAGGTGTCCGGCCCGGCAATGCCATCCGCCGACAGGCCGTTCTTCTTCTGCCAGTCCTTGAGCGCCGTTTCGGTGCCGGGTCCGAACTGACCGTCCGTCGTCACGCCGAGTTTGGCTTGAAGCCGCCGCACCGGCTCGCCTGCAAGGCCTTTCTTGAGTATTGCCATCGAGAACACTCCACTGATCGAGCTACTCCCCGTGGGCGGACCATACGCCCGGAAGAGCCTGGAATAAAGGCGGAGGACTCTGCAGGATCAGGATGGTGTTAACCGCAATCGGCGTCCGGCACAGGGGTTGCGCTACAACCCGAACAGGTCGCGCGCCATGCGGCAGGCGTCGTCGCCGGGCTGGCATGCTCTGCAGACATCCGGCCGGACGCTGTAGATAGTGCACGCGGTCGCCACGCCGATCTCGCCCGACAGGGCCGCGCACCGGTCGCCCTGACAACGCATCCGGCCCAGGGTGTCATCGATAAAGTCGGCGGGGATGCGCGCCAGGGCGGCGTCATCTTCCAGCGTAAACCGCGGCCACTCGCGCGAGTACGCACAGCACGCGCCGCAGCTCTGGCAGCTCGGCACGTCCCCGCCGTCGGCCGGCGCAACTCGTGCCACGGTACCGCCGGGATGGGTCAAACTTGCGGAAGCCGGCGGCGCGGCGCCATGTGTCAGGCCCCGCGCCCGATCAATCACTTCTTGCGCGCCTTGCGGGCCGCGTAGCGGGCATCGCGCTGGGCTTTGCGGTCGGCCTTCTCCGTTTCCTCGCGGATGACCCGGTCGATCGCCTCGCGCTTTCGCGGGCGAGCCGTTCTGCGGCTTCCGCGGCCTCGCGCACGGCGCGTTCAGCAGCTTCCTTGTCCTTGATGATGCGGCGCTCGGCCTCGCGCGCTTCGCGGGCTGCGGCAATGGCCGCACGCTCGGCGCGGCGCGCAACCACGGCAGGATCGTCTTCAGCGGGCCGTTTGCGAAACTGTTCCAGCAGGTCCTGCCGTGCCTTGGCGGCCTTTTCGAGCCTGTCGTTGACGTTCTGGTCCTTGTAACCCTTCATCTGAACTCCATTGGGGCCATCTGCCCATTGCGATTGTCGCCAGTCGCTTAGAGCCGATCGGTCCGGACTGCAAGCGGTCAAACTCACCCTTCGTCGGGAATGTTGAGAAGTGTTCCGCAGGCCTTGCAATGCACGGCGTCGTATTCGTGGCGCTGCAGGCCGCAGGTCGGGCAGGCAAAGCGCACCTTGGAGGGGCGCAGCAAAGCACGTGCCAGGCTCAGGAAGAACGTCACCCCGAAGATCATGATGATCACCGAGATCAGGCGTCCCAGCGTCCCGGCAAGGACAATATCCCCGAACCCCGTTGTCGTCAGCGCCGTCACGGTGAAGTACAGCGCATCGACGTAGTTGCCGATCGCCGGATTGGTGTAGCGCTGGGTTTCGTAGACCACCGCGGTCATCACGAAGATGAACACCGCTAGGTTCACGACCGCCAGGATCACCTCTTCGTTACGCCGGAAGAAGGCGCTGTCTGCGCGCAGCCGGGCCAGCACCTTGTAGGTGCGCAGCAGCCGCAGCGTGCGCAGGATGCGCAGGAACCCCCCCGCTTCGCCGGCCAGCGGGGCCAGGAACGACACGATAGCCACGGCGTCGGCCCAGGTTGCCGGATGCATCAGATCGCGCAGTTTCTTCCGGCTGATGGCGAAGCGGGCCACGAAGTCGGCCAGGATCACCAGACCGAGAATGAGATCGATGGCTTCCACCACGTGCGAGGAGAGCAGAAACGACGTGCCGACAATAAACACGACGGTCGCTAGATCGAAGGCGAGCAGGCTGTAGCGGAAGTGTACGGCGAGGCGTGTCGAGCCTTCATAAAGCTCCCGCAGGGCCTGCAGAAAAGGCGGCGATCCATCGCGCCTGCTGGCCTGTCTCAACATGCTGCCGCCGTCCTTACTTGCACCGGATCAGCCGCCGTTCACCCTGCCCATCCTGGACGATCAGCCGGTCGCCACGAACCGTCAGGGTCATGCTTTGCCTTTGCCGGTCGCCTTCGACGGAGCAGCGGGCATCCACGCGCCAGACGCCGGTGCCGATCTGGCGGACGGACGCAAACGAACAGTGCGCTTCATGCTGGTCATAGCGCGTGCGCGTGAGGACGAGCGGCGCGTCCTGCCGATCCTGGCCCGTGCGGCACTGCCGGGGGTTTGACGCCCATGTGCCGCTATAGTCCGCCGCCCGTGCCTCGGCGACGCCGGCCGCTCCGAGGACGGCCAGCCCGCAAGCTGCCATCCGGCCAACGCTTCGGGGACATTGCATGCTGTTTCCTCGGTTTGTTCACGGTCGCAGGGCGTGCAATGCGCGGCAGCGCCACAGGGTTGCAACAATCCCGGGTTAGCCGGGTTGTGGAGAGAACATACAGGACAGGAGTTCGATCATGGCTCAGCTCACGCTGTATCACGCCGCCCCGTCGCGGTCCTCGATAGTGCATTGGATGCTGGAGGAACTGGGCCAGCCCTATGACATCCACCTCGTCAGCTTCAAGAAGGGCGAGAACCTCAAACCCGACTACCTCGCCGTCAATCCGATGGGCAAGGTGCCGTCGCTGAAGCATGGCGACACCGTCATCACCGAGGCGGCCGCTATCTGCGCCTATCTCGCCGACGAGTTCCCGCAGGCCAAGCTCAACGTGCCGGTCGGCGATCCGCGGCGCGGCGTTTATCTCAAGTGGCTGTTCTACGGCCCGAGCTGCGTCGAGCCGGCCATCATGGACGGCGCCTTCCCGCGCAAGGAGCCGCCGCCGCGCGGCGCACTTGGCTACGGCAGCATCGAAACCGTCCTGGACGTGCTGACAACGGCAACTGCTGCGGCCAAACCGTATCTCCTGGGCGAACAATTCACCGCCGCCGACGTCGTCATTGGGTCAGGGTTGCGCTGGGGCATGATGTTCAAGATGATTCCCGAGCGGCCGGAATTCAAAGCCTATGTTGGCCGGCTCGCCGAACGCCCCGCCCTCAAGCGCGCCACCGAGAAGGATGCCAAGCTGCAGAAGGAGCAGGAGGGGACGTAAGGGCTAGCGCCCTATTGATGCTAAGGGGCGCGCCGCTTCCGAGCATTCGTGCGCACATGAACATTGACGTCGAGGTCGATGTCCTCGACGCAGCTCTGCTGCTGGCTGTGCGGGCCGCCGGCGTGCCACGGCCCATCCTGTAGCCGCGCCTGTTCGACGTTTTGCACCTTGAGGCAGCGCCATTCACCCTTCGGCGGCAGCTTTGTGCTTGACGTGCCGCCAAACTGAAACGCCAGCACCTTCTCCTCGCCATCCGTGTGGCCGAGGATATGCGGACACAGCTCGCGCCGGTGGCCGTTATAGACGCGCGTGACCTGCCTTTCCTCGAGGATGGCCTGGCGGAAGAGGCGATAGGTTGCGCTAGTCATGCTGCCTCGGCGCCTCCATCCCACAGGTGTCATCTTCGGGCTTGCCTGCCCTCGGATTTATTCCGAGGGCTCCGAGAATCCATCGTGTGAAGGGCGCGGTAAATAGGATATCGCACGCCGCCCCACTCCCTGTGTCATCCTCGCGCTTGTCGCGAGGACCCATCGCTCCGCATACTCTGCACCGAGGGCAGGGCACATGCACAGCTACTGGACCTACATCCTCGCCAGCAAGCCGCGCGGGACGCTCTACGTCGGCGTCACCAACGGGCTGCTCACCCGCATAGAACAACATCGCGCCGGTATCGGTTCAGCGTTCACGCGCAAATATCACGTACACCTGCTGGTTTGGTACGAGGAATTCGCCGACGTGCACGAGGCCATCCAGCGCGAGAAGGCGATCAAGCACTACGTCCGGGCCTGGAAGATCAATCTCATCGAGCGCACCAATCCGCATTGGATCGATCTCTATCCCTCGCTGCCCGGCGTTGCGCCTGGTCCGGTGCTTGTCCCCAGCCGCACCCTGGGTTCTCGCGACAAGCGCGAGGATGACACCTGAGGTATGGCGAGGCGGGGCAGCCTGATTTGATGACGCCCCGGCTAAGCAGCAGGAGGCTTGAGCGAGATCGAGTGGCGCGCAACCCAGTCTAAAGCCAACACGAGCGCAATAGTCAGCCATACATATAGCATACGATAATTCCAATGCCGCGGTTTCGCGAAAACGGCCATCGACATCATCTTGGTCGGGAATAAGACTACACTGAGATTTGCCACCATGAAAGCCAGAGACCAGAGGTCATCACTTCCCCGCGTCCTAGCCGTATTCGCTGCCGGAATAAGCATTGCC
>JBKKCB010000299.1:0-6373 GCA_046713545.1 Hyphomicrobiaceae bacterium
GTAGAGGTGCGGGCGCGGAATCTTCAGCATCTGAATCCAAAGTCCCGCGAGCGGCAGGTTGAGCACCAGCAGCATCACATTGCCGATGTAGAGGCTGGCGATCAGCCCCCAGACCAGGTTCGACTGCGTCTGGAACAGCAGCGGGCCCGGATTGATGCCGTAGCTCTGGAAGGCCGACAGCATGATGGCGGCGGTTGCCGACGTCGGCAGGCCGAGCGCCAGCATCGGCACCAGCACGCCGGCAGCCGACGCATTGTTGGCGGCCTCGGGCCCGGCCACGCCCTCGATAGCACCCGTGCCGAACTCTTCGGGCTTCTTCGACAGCCGCTTTTCGATGAAATACGACAGGAACGTCGGCACCTCGGCGCCGCCCGCCGGCATGGCCCCGATGGGAAAGCCGATGAGCGATCCGCGCAGCCACGGCTTCCACGATCGCGACCAGTCCTCGCGGCTCATCCAGATCGAGTCCTTGACCTCGATCACCTCGGCCTCGGTGCGCCGCTTCTGAGCAGCCAAATGCAGCGCCTCGCCGACGGCGAACAGTCCCACCGCCACCACGATAACGTTGAGCCCATCCAGCAGCTCCGTCACACCGAAGGTGAAGCGCGGCTGCCCTGTCTGCAGGTCGATGCCGATCAGGCCGAGGAAGATGCCGATCGCCAATGCCGTCAGTCCGCGCACGGCCGAGTTGCCGAGCACCGCCGACACCGTGACGAAAGCCACGATCATCAGCGAGAAATATTCGGCCGGTCCGAACTTCAGCGCGAATTCGACCACGGGCTCGGCCAGGAACGTCAACCCGATGGTGCCGATGGTGCCGGCCACGAACGAGCCGATGGCGGCCGTGGCGAGTGCGGCACCCGCCCGGCCGCTGCGCGCCATCTTGTTCCCTTCCATCGCCGTGACGATGGTGGCGCTCTCGCCCGGCGTATTGAGCAGGATCGAGGTGGTCGAGCCACCATACATGGCACCGTAGTAGATCCCGGCGAACAGGATGAACGCGGCTGTCGCATCCACCTTGTAGGTCAGCGGCAGCAGCAGCGCGATGGTCAGTGCCGGACCCAGCCCCGGCAGCACGCCGATCGCCGTGCCGACCGTCACGCCGACGAAACACCACATCAGATTGTAGGGCGTCAGCGCGATAGCGAATCCGGCCATGAGCTGGCTGAGCGTGTCCATCAGAACAGCCTCTCGATCAGCCCGGATCCGATCTTGTAGCCCAGCACGCGGTCGAACCCGACGTAGGCGACAAGCGCGAGCGTGAAGCCGATGGCGGCATCGCGCAGGATCTGCCGGCTGCCGAACGCGCGTGCGACCAGCGCGAACAGAACCGTGGACGCGATGATGAAGCCGGCGCGATCGATCAGGACGATGTTGAGGACCAGCGCGAGCACCAGCAGCCCGAGGGCGCCATAGTCGGTCTCGCCCGCTTCCTCGTGCTCCCAGCCGCCGCGCAGGCCCGTCACGGTCAGCGCCAGCCCCATGCCGCCCAGCAGTGCCGTGGCTAGCCACGGGATGACCTTCGGCCCGACCTTGGCATAGATCGCATTGTCGGGGATGACGGTGGTCTGCCAGCCGACGATCACCGCAAGAAACGTAACGCCCAGGCCGATGGCAACATCGTCCCAGGCCGGCTGCTGGCGCATGTATCCCCCCAAAAACCCCGCTCAGGTGGCGAGGCCAAGATCCTTGAGGATCGCCGTGATGCGCGTGATCTCCTCGCCCAGGAACTTGCCGAACTCGGCGCCCGGCAGGTAAATGCCGGTCCATTCCTTCTTCATGAGCTCGGTCTGCCACGTCGGTCCCTTGACCATGCGGTCGACGACGTCCACCAGCGCCTTCTGCTGATCGGGCGTGATGCCGGGCGCACCGAAGACGCCGCGCCAGTTGAACAGCTCGACGTCGACGCCCTGCTCCTTCAGGGTCGGCGCATCGATGCCCTCCTGCCGCTTGTCCGCCGAGATGGCGAGCGCCCGCAGTTTTCCGGCCTTGATCTGCTCCGAGAACTCGCCCCAGCCGGAAATGCCGGCGGTGACCTGATTGCCGAGGAGCGCGGCCTGCGCCGGACCGCCGCCGGCGTACGCCACATAGCTCACTGCTTTGGGATCGGCCCCCAGGGCCCGCGCCATCATGCCGGCGAGGATGTGGTCGCTGCCGCCTGCCGAGCCGCCGGCCCACGACACCTTGCCCGGTGACGCTTTGAACGCCGTGACCAGATCCTGCATCGTCTTGTGCGGACTTGCGGCCGGCACCACGACCACCAGAGACTCGCCCGTCAGTCTGGCGATCGGCGTGAGGTCCGTCATCTTCACCGGCGACTTGTTGGCGATGAGCGCGCCGACCATCACCATGCCGCCGACCATCAGCGCGTCGCCCTGGCCCTTCTTGGTGCCCATGAACTTCGGCAGGCCCACCGCGCCACCGGCGCCCGGTGCATGCTCGAACTTGAAATCCTTGACGATGCCGTCCGTGCGCAACGCGTGCTCGATGGCACGGCCGGTCTGGTCCCAGCCGCCGCCCGGGGCCGCCGGAACAAAGATCTGCAGGCTGTTCAGCGCCTGCGCCTCGGCGTGGTTCGGCGCCAATCCCAATGCGGCTGCCGCACCGGCGCCAAAGCCGTATTGCAAAACGTGCCGGCGTGTTTGCATGGTCGACCGTCCCTGTGATGTTTCCTCGAAGCCTTTGTTTTCAGGATAGCCCGGCGCGGGAACGTAAGCCATCATACATTGGGACGGGTTTGTGCGGCCCTGCTGGGTAGCGCGTCGGCTTCCCGGACCTTGATCCGACTGGAGTTGCGATGACCTCACTGGCCGAACTGGAAGCCGCGGCGGACCTCGTGCACGCCCACTTTCCTCCGACGCCGCAATATGCGTGGCCGCTGCTCGCCCAGCGCACAGGCGCCGATGTGTGGGTCAAGCACGAGAACCACACGCCCATCGGCGCCTTCAAGGTGCGCGGCGGGCTGGTCTACATGGACCATCTCAAGCGTTCGGGCGCCGATGTTGCAGGCGTGATCACGGCCACGCGCGGCAATCACGGCCAGTCGATTGCACGGGCCGCCGCGGCCGTCGGGCTGCCCTCGACCATTCTCGTCCCGCACGGCAATTCCACCGAGAAGAATGCCGCCATGCGGGCCTTTGGCGCCGAGCTCATCGAGTTCGGCCGCGACTTCGACGAGGCCAAGGACGAGGCGCACCGGCTGGCGAGCGTCAGAAACCTGCACTTCGGCCCGTCGTTCGATCCGCTTCTGGTCAGAGGTGTCGCCACCTATGCCCTCGAGTTTTTCCGTGCCGTGCCGGACCTCGATGCCGTCTATGTGCCGATCGGCATGGGATCGGGAATTTGCGGACTCATTACAGCGCGCGATCTCCTGGGCCTCAAGACCGAGATCATCGGCGTGGTGGCCCAGAACGCGCCCTGCATCGCCCTGTCGTTCGAAGCCGGCCGGCCGGTTCCCACCAATTCGGCGCAAACTTTCGCCGACGGCATGGCCTGCCGCGTGCCGAACCCGGACGCCCTGGACATCATGATGAGGGGAGCAGCCCGCATCGTCGCGGTGTCCGAGGATGAGATTGCCGAGGCCATCCGGTTTTACTATGAGGATACCCACAACTTGGCCGAGGGTGCCGGTGCCGCATCTCTTGCCGCGCTGATTCAGGAAAGTTCCCGGCAGCGCGGCCGGCGGATAGGGCTTATTCTGTCTGGCGGAAATATCGATCGCTCGGCCTGTGCGCAGGTTCTTGCCGGGGCAACGCCGGCCGTTTGATGGGCGCTGTTGCTTGTGGGCAACGTTCCTGCAGACGGGTATTAGGTCGCGGTGCGTTGCAACACAGTGGTCAACACTGCGCCTTGTTTGCTACGCTTATTCTCGGAATCACGGGGCATCGTCGTGATGTTGCCCACGCGAGGTCGCTTCAAATGCAAATCGTCAGAACCAAGTTCGTGATCGGCGCGACGCAGGCCGCGCTATGGCTTGTGCTGGCGACAGGTATCGGGTCGCTGCCGGCGTCCGCGCGTACGGGGGCCAGTCCTGAGGCGGCGACGTCGCATCTGGGCAGCTATCTGGCGGGACGAGTGGCGCGCGGACAGCACGACACCATCGCCGCTGCCGACTTTTATCGCAGCGCACTCGTGCGTGATCCCGACAATGAGGTTCTGATCGAGCAGGCGCTCCTGATGGATGCGACCGAGGCGCGCTGGGACCAGGCCCTGATATTGGCCGAACGGCTTGCCAAGACGCAGCCCACGCATCGCATGGCGCGTCTGGTTCTGGCACTGAGCGCCGCCAAATCAGGCCGCTACGCGGAAGCCCAGGACCATTTCAAGGCGAGTGGAACGGGCCTCATCGGCGAACTCACGAGTGCGATGGGACGAGCCTGGGTGTTGCTCGCGGAGGGTAACGTCAAGGCCGCAGTCGACGTCATCGACGAAGCCAAACAGGCCGAGTGGGCACAGTCCTATCTGCGCTATCACAAGGCTCTCATCAACGACATCGGCGGCCGGCGCACGGAAGCGCGTGCACTGTACGAGCGCGCTTTCCGAGGCGATCCCAAATCGTTGCGCGTCGCCATGGCCTATGCGCATCACGCGGCTGCCGCTGGCGACCCCAAGCTCGCCCGGGCCACGCTGGAAGAGCACGCCCGGCGTGCGGCCAACGGTCAGCATCCGGTCGCTCGCGCACTCCTCGAACAGATCAGGACAGGCGAAAAAGTCGGCCTCCTGATCGACAAACCGACCGATGGTCTGGCGGAGGTGTTCTACGGATTGGGCGAGGCGCTGTCGGGTGAGGGCGGCGTGAGCGTCGGCGCCGTCTATCTGCAGATGGCGATCTACCTGAAGCCCGACTTCCCGTTCGCGCTGGCCGCGCTGGCCGGTCTCTACGAGAACACCAAGAAATATGACGAGGCCATTGCGGCCTATGACCGGATCGGCAAGGGGAGCCCGCTGCAGTCCGCCATCGACATCCGCAAGGCGCTCAATCTTAATCAGCTCGAACGCGTGGACGAAGCCAAGACGCTGCTGGAGCGGCTGGCCCGGGACGAGCCGTCCGACATCCGGCCGGTCGAGGCGCTCGGCAATATCATGCGCGGCCACAAGCGCTATGAGGAAGCCGTCGAGTATTACACGCGCGCCATCGCGCTGATCGGCAAGCCGGAAAAGAAGCATTGGGCGCAATTCTACGCCCGCGGCACCTGCTATGAGCGCATCAAGAAGTGGCCCCAGGCCGAATCGGATCTGCAGAAGGCCATGCAGCTGTCGCCGGATCAGCCGCTCGTGCTCAACTATCTGGGCTATTCGTGGGTCGACCAGAGCCGCAATCTCAAGCAGGGCCTCGCTCTCATCGAGCGGGCCGTCCAGCTCAAGCCTGACGACGGCTACATCGTCGATAGCCTGGGCTGGGCGCACTATCGCCTCGGCAACGTCAAGGAGGCCGTGCGCTTCCTGGAGCGCGCCGTCGAATTGAAGCCCGAGGACCCGGTGCTGAACGACCACCTGGGCGATGCGCTCTGGCGCATCGGGCGGCAGCAGGAGGCGCGCTATCAGTGGGAGCAGGCGCTGACGTTGAAGCCCGAAGCCGAGGAGATCGAGAAGATCAAGCGCAAGCTGGCGAAGGGCTTGCCGGTTCGGCAGCAGGCGCGTGCGGTGAAGCGCACCAAGGAAGTGACGCGCCCCGAACTCAAGAAGCGCAGCGAAACCAAGCTGACCCCCAAAGCCATATTCGAGTAGCACGGCCGGGCAGCCGGTCCAGCGGTCCGCCACAGCATGGCAGCGTCCATCGACGAACTGGCCCCTGCCAAGATCAATCTGTCCCTGCGCGTTCTCGGGCGGCGGCCCGACGGCTATCACGAGCTCGAAAGCCTCGTGGTGTTTGCCGCCTGCGGTGATCGTTTGTCCTTGAGCCCGGGCGAACCGTTTGGGCTTGCCGTGTCGGGCCCCTTTGCCGCGGGGCTGGACGCGGACAACCTGGTCGCAACCGCTGTGAGCCGTGCCCAGGCGGCCGATGTGCGCCTCACCGTCGGCGCGATGCATCTGGAGAAAAACCTGCCCGTCGCGGCCGGACTCGGCGGTGGCTCGTCGGATGCGGCGGCAGCGCTGCGGGCCCTGCGCCGGGCCAATCCCGATCGCGCCCTCGCGATCGACTGGCCGGCCCTGGCGGCCGGCCTTGGCGCCGATGTCCCGGTGTGTCTCGCCGGACGGCCGTCCCTGATGCGCGGCATCGGCGAACGCCTGGATGTTATCGCGCACCTGCCGATGGCTGCCGTCGTCCTCGTCAATCCGCGCCTGCCGCTCGGGGCGGGAGAGGTGTTTCGCGCACTCGGCGCTGGTCCCGTACCCGCGTCTGCGGTGTCGCGCGAACTGCCGCCGGCGTTCG
>JBKKCB010000300.1:0-6818 GCA_046713545.1 Hyphomicrobiaceae bacterium
CATAAACAACAGGGAAAGACCAAAGCATGGCCACCAATATCAAGCGCATCATCTATTTCCACCAGCGCATCGACGCGACCGCCGCGCGCGTCAAGTCGCTGCGGCAGGACGTCGACATGACGCGCCATAGCTTCGACGGTCCGGCCGAAGAGAACTGGGCGGAGATGGCCCGCGCGCACGGCTACCACGCCTGTGCCCGCACCGAGATGCGCGACCCATGGTTCCCGGACGCAGCGCTGATCGCCCGCGCCCCCAACCTGCTGGCCGTCTGCTCGCTCGGCGCCGGCTACGACGTGATCGACGTCGACGCCTGCACCAAGGCCGGCATCCTCGTGTGCAACCAGTCCGGCGCCAACAAGGAAGCCGTGGCCGAGCACGCGCTCGGTTTCATGCTGGCGCTCTCCAAGAAGATCGTTATTTCAGACCGCGCCATGCGTCGCGACAAGAATCTCGACCGGTTCCTCTATACCGGCAACGACCTCTTGGGCAAAACCGTCGGCATCATCGGCCTCGGCAACATCGGATCGCGCGTCGCCGAGCTGTGCAAAGGCCTCTTCAAGATGGACGTGCTCGCCTACGATCCTTATCTGACCAAGGAGCAGATCGGAGCGCGCAACGCCACCAAGGTCGAGCTGAACGACCTGCTCGCGCGCGCCGACTACGTCACCATGCACTGCCCGCGCACCGACGAAACCTTCGGCCTCATCGGTTACGAGCAATTCGCGCGCATGAAGCCATCGGCCTACTTCGTCAACACCTCGCGCGGCGGCACCTACAAGGAGGATGACCTCGCACGCGCCGTCACGGAAAAGAAAATCTCCGGCGCGGGTATAGACGTGTTCCTCGAGGAGCCGCCCCCGACCGATCATCCGCTGATGGCCTTCGAGAACGTCATCGTCAGCCCCCACAACGCCGGCATCACGCACGAGGCCATGGCCAACGTGGCCATCTTCTCGGCCGATCAATGGATCGACATTCTCGATGGCAAAGTGCCGCCGCGCCTCATCAACCGCGACGCCTGGCCCAAATACACCGAGCGCTTCGAGCGCATCCTCGGCTTCAAGCCGCAACCGCTGAGCTAAGCGCTATGAGGCGACCCAAAATGCTTCCTGCTTTGGCGGTGCGGTTGGTGGGCGACCGCAGCCGTGCCACCCCATGGGCGTCATCCCGCCGGAGGGCGGGACCCAGACGTATCACCGCACACTCGTCGATGCGGTTGAGACGCGGCGACGAAGCACAACAGTCGCCGGGCCAGTGGAAACGCGTCTGGGTCCCGGCCGATTTCCGCTCGTGCGTGGACGCACGAGCGGCGCCGGGATGACACAGAGTTTGAGCGTCATGCTCCATTGTCATCCCGGGCAAGCGCGGGCCAAGGCGACGATTTGGATGTGAGACGTCGGCTCCCGCGCGCGACCCGGGATCCAGAGTCCAGTGCGGCAGCCCCGCGTCTCCCACACTCGGCTCGATAGCTCACACGCTCTCTATCTCCTCGCGCAGGATCTCGAGCTCCAACCACCGCTCCTCGGCGGTGGCGAGCTGGGCTTGCGCCTGCGTCAGGGCATCCGACACTCGCGTGAAGGCGGCGCGGTCCCTAGCATAGAGATCGGGGTCGCCAAGCTGCTCCTGCAGCTCGCGCACGCTCGCCTGCAGGCGCGCAATTTCGCCCGGCAGCGTGTCGAGCGCGTGCTTCTCATGGAAGCTCAGCTTGCGCTTGGCCGCCTTTGACTGCGGCGCCGCGGTCTTCTCACGCACCGGCTCCCGCGCCGCCGCGGACCGGTTGCTCGCCACGTCGGACTGGCGCTGCGCCAGCATGTCCGTGTAGCCGCCGGCATACTCCGTCCACCGGCCATCCCCCTCCGGCACCACCACCGAGCTCACCACGCGATCCAGGAAGTCGCGATCGTGGCTGATGAGCACGACCGTCCCGGCGTAGCTGCCCAGCATCTCCTCCAGGACATCGAGCGTCTCCATGTCGAGATCGTTGGTGGGCTCGTCCAGGACCAGCAGGTTCGACGGCTTGGCCAGAGCCCGTGCCAGCATGAGTCGCCCACGCTCGCCGCCCGACAGCACGTTCAGCGGCGTACGCGCCTGCTCCGGCCGGAACAGGAAGTCCTTCATATACGACGTCACATGCCGCACCTGCCCGCCGATGCTCACCGTGTCGCCGCGCCCGCCCGTCAGAGCCTCGCTCACTGTCCAGGCCGGATCGAGGCTTTCGCGCTTCTGGTCCAGCGTCGCCATCTGCAGATTGGCACCGAGGCGGATTTCGCCGCTGTCGGGCGCCAGCACGCCCGTGAGCAGACTGACCAGCGTCGTCTTGCCGCTGCCGTTCGGCCCGACGATGCCGAGCCGATCCGCGCGCATGATGCGCATCGAGCAGTCCTTGACGATCGGCCGGTCGCCGAACGCCTTGCCGATGCCCTTGGCCTCGATCACGAGCGCGCCCGATTGATCGGCCTGCGCCGACGCAATCACGGCCTTTCCCTCGGCGGCGCGATAGACGCGCCGCTCCTGACGCAGATCTCGCAGGTTCGCCATCCGCCGCACGTTGCGCTTTCGCCGCGCCGTCACACCGTAGCGGACCCAGTCCTCCTCCGCCGCGATCTTGCGGTCGAGCTTGTGCTGCGCGACCTCCTCTTCCGCGAGCTGCGTGTCGCGCCATGCCTCGAACTCACCGAACCCGAGATCGACCCGTCGCGCCCGCCCGCGATCGAGCCACACCGTCGTGCGCGACAAATTCTCCAGGAAGCGCCGATCATGGCTGATCAGCACGATCGCCGCCCGCTGCGCCGCCAGCGTCGTCTCGAGCCACTCGATGGTCGGCAGATCGAGATGGTTGGTCGGCTCGTCCAGCAGAAGGATGTCCGGCACCGGAGCCAGCGCCCGCGCGATGGCCGCCCGCCGGATCTCGCCGCCCGACAGGCGCGCCGGGTCTTCGTCGCCCGACAACCCGACCTGCTCCAGCGCGTAGCGTGCGTTGTGCGGGTCGTCGGTCGGCCGCAGCCCCTCTTCGACATAGGAGAGCGTCGTCGCATGGCCGGACAGGTCCGGCTCCTGCGGCAGATACCGGATCGTGGCGCTCGGCTGCACGAAGCGCGTGCCGCGATCCGCCTCGATCAGCCCGGCCGCGATCTTGAGCAGCGTCGATTTCCCCGAGCCGTTGCGCCCCACGAGCGAGATGCGCTCCCCCGCCGACACGGCCAGATCGACGCCATCGAGCAGCGGCGGCCTGCCGAAGCTGACGCCGATATCGGTGAGCTGGATAAGCGGTGGAAGTGCCATTGCGCCAGGAGCAGGTTTTCGGACCCGTTCCTATAGCCCCTGCACCCGGCCATGTCTGCTGGCCCGCGGTGCCTGCGTCAGAAATGTGCGGCAGCGCACGCCCTCAACCCATCATCCGGGAAGGCCCCGGCTCTTTCGCGCGGTCCCGCGCGAAGGCCGGGGACGCAAGATTGAGGGATTGAGAGAACACTGAAGACAGCGCAGGAAATGCCATTCAACCTTTGGCCACCCACACCACCTCCCTGCGTTCCCGGAAGCCGCGCTGCGATGCCGAAGGCATGCGCTTCAGCGCGGGTATCCGGGATCTTCCCCGATCGCATCGACATTGAAGCGCCGCACGCTCGGTCCGCTACTCCTTGGCCTTGCGTGCCTTGCGCGTCGTGAACCGCGCGTTGCCCAGGCCCGTCCCCATCGTCAAGACGCCCCAGTGCTTCCGATCCTTGACGAACGGCAGCTCGCTCAATCCCTGCACAACGGCGTCGTTGTGCACGACGACACTCGTCTCGTGGTCGCCGATGTTGGGAATTTTCTCGCGCAAGCTCTTGGCCAGATTGAAGCGGCTGCTTTCCCAATTGCCCGGCAGGTTCTGCGCGCCGCGCTTGATCGACCCGTCTTCCTCGATGATGCCCGGACAGCCGATGCCGATGACCGGCGCCAATGCCACTTTGCTCTTCTTTGCCTTGGCGATGAGATCTGACAGCATCTCGCTCAGCCGGTCGATGGCGTCGTCGCGCTTCACGTCGTCGTCCGCGTGCCGCCACAGCTCCGAAGCCCACACTTTCGCCTTGGCGAGATCCGGGGACTTCTTGAGATTGAGCTCCACGACACCGGCGCGGATGTTCGTGCCGCCCACATCGACGGCGAGAATGGCATCGTATCCTTTGAGCATCCAGGGCGGCAGCAAGTGGGCGGCTCCGATCAGGCCCGCCTCGTCGGGGTGATTGCGGATCGGCTCCAGATCGATCTCGAGGCCCTCATTGCGCAAAATCATGCCCGCGCGGCCGATGGCCAGCTCACCGATGCGGCTGCCGCGAAAACCACCGCCGATCACCAGGCATTCCGTGTCTCGCCACTCCTTGAGGCGCGTAAAACGGCGCACCACGGTCGCCAGCTGTTGGGCGAATTCCTCGATCGCCGATTGTATCGCGCCTGCCGCCTCCGACTCGCCTTCGAGCAAGACTTCCGCCAGCGCCTTTTTGCTGATCTCGTCTGTCGGCTTATCCCCGAACGGGTCTTCACCTAGATCCTTCAAATGCTGGCGCCACTCGTCGAGAATGACTTGAAACGCCTTGCGGCTGGCCTTGTCCCCGACGAAGCCGTCTTCGTCCTCGATCTCGACGTTGTAGCTGTCGACTTCCACACTGGGCAGCACGCGCGCGCCGTGCGTCGGGAGGGAGAGAGTTTCTGCTTCAGACTTGCTCATGCTGACGGATCTCCCCTGAGGACGCCGACGACGCCCGCGCTTGGGGCATATCGTCGGCAGGGAAGAACGCCCGGTCGTCCCCTGGGTTCCATCCGCTAGATCTGGGGATGGAGCCGTCCGCTAGGCGCGCTTCTTAGGCTTCTTCGCCGGCTTTGCTTTCGCAGCAGGCTGAGCCTTGGCCGGGCTGGACTGGCCGATACTGCGCTTGAGCGCTTCCATGAGATCGACGACGTTGCTGCCCGTCGGACGCGCATCCTCGTGCGGCGCGACGATCTTGTGGCCCTTCAGCTTGTCCTGCACGAGGTCGCGCAAGGCGGTCGCGTAGTGATCCTGGAATTTGTCGGGATTGAAGGGCCCGGATTTCTTTTCGATCAGCTGCAGCGCCAGCTCGATCATTTCCTTGTCGGGTTTGACCTTCGGCACCTCACCGAAATAGTCGGACGTGTCGCGCAGCTCGTTGGCGTAGCGCAGCATCTCCATGACCAGGCCGTCTTCCAGCGGGGCCACGGCCACCAGCCATTCGCGGCCCGCAATCGTGATCTGCGCCAGCCCGACCTTGCCCGATTTGCGCAGCGCGTCTCGGATCACGACGTAGCCTTCCGCCGCCATCTCATCGGCCGGAGCGACATAGTAGGGCCGCTCGAAGTAGCGATAATCGATGTCCTTGGCGTCGACAAATTGCACCAGATCGATCGTGCGCTTGCTGTCGAGCTTGATGGCATCGATCTCTTCCGGCTCGAGCAGCACGTAGGTGTCGCTGTCCACCTCGTAGCCCTTGGCGATGTCGGAATTTTCGATCTTGCCTATGCCCTGGACGACCTTTTCGTAGTTCACGCGGCGGCCCGACGGCTTGTGAATCTGGCGGAACGAGATTTCCGACTTGGACTCCACGGCGTTGTAGATCTGCACGCCGATCGAGACCAGGCTGAGCCTGAGGAAACCCTTCCAATACGCGCGCGGAGCACGAGACATGACGCAATCCCTATGGATCCAACATCGACCGGCACACACTATGTTGTAGACGGTCGTCCGTGCAACGCTCACGTGGCCCGATTGGCTCCCCGATCGCACACAATGTGGTTAGCGCAGCATCTACAACGCCCGTGCGCCCTGCGCGCGGCGCGATTGCAGCAGAAGAAACGCAATCACGGCGAAATTCACCAGGTTGAAGGCGAGCCCGGTAACAAAGGCCGGAGCGTAAAAGCCGAAATAATCGTAGATCACGCCGCCCATCCAGCTCCCGGCCGCCATGCCGGACATGCCTGTCAGCAGCACCGTCGGCACCCGCCAGCTTGCGTCCTGCGCCGGGAAGTACTCTCGCGCCGTCAGGATGTAAGCCGGGATCAGACCGGCAAAGCCCAGTCCGAAGGCCGCTGCAACTGCGAACAGACCGGCCTCGTCCTGCGTGAAGATGAATCCGACCGTCGCCGCCGCCTGGGCGCCCGATCCGATGATGAGCGTCATGAGGCCGCCGATCCGGTCCGACAGCCAGCCCCAGAACTGCCGGCTCAAGAACGCACAGATCAGCAGCACGGACAGCATCAGTGCTCCCCGTGACGGTGCCATGCCCAGATCGCCGCAAAGCGCGATCAGATGCGCCGACGGCATGGCCATGGGGATGCAGCACAGAAAGGCCGCACCGGCCAGCAGCGAAAAAGTCACGTTGGGCCGCAGGCCGAGCACCAGTCCGGCTTTTTTTGGCGCGCCATCGGTTGTGCCGGATGCTTCGAGCGGAACCGGCGCCGCCTTCAAGAATATCAGCGCCAGCGGCACGACGAGAACCGCCACCAGCACGCCAAAACCCAGCATGGTTGCCCGCCAGCCGTAGGCGGCCATGGCCCGCTCGAACAAGGGCGGCCAGAACGCGCCTGCCACATATTGGCCGCTGGCAATGAGCGCCAGCGCAGTCCCGCGGCGGCGCTCGAACCAGCGCGTGACATAGACATACAAGGGCGCGTTGATGGCGCCGTTGCCCAGAAATCCGATCAGCACACCGTGGCCGACGTAGAGCTGCCACACCTCACCACCCGACGAGAGCGCAAGGCCGGCCAGCACCATGGCTGCCCCGAATATGACAGTGAGCCGGATGCCGATCCGCTCGGCCAGCCATCCC
>JBKKCB010000301.1:0-18761 GCA_046713545.1 Hyphomicrobiaceae bacterium
GACGGGCCACAAGGTGGGGCTGGTCGGGCGCAACGGCGCCGGCAAGACCACGCTCCTGAAGCTCATCACGGGGGAACTGGCGCCCGACGACGGCAACATCACGACATCCCGCAACGCACGCATCGGACACGTGGCGCAGGAGGCACCCGGCGGCGAGACCAGCCTGATCGATTGGGTGCTGGAGACTGATCTGGAGCGCGCGTCGCTTCTGGCGGAAGCGGATCTGGCGACCGATCCTGCGCGCATCGCCGACATTCAGATCCGCCTGACGGATATCGATGCGCACAGTGCGCCATCGCGGGCGGCGCAGATCCTCGCCGGCCTCGGCTTCGACGAAGCCGCACAGAAGCGCGCATGCGGCGCGTTTTCCGGCGGCTGGCGCATGCGCGTCGCGCTGGCGTCCGTGCTGTTCCTCGAACCCGAGATTCTGCTCCTCGACGAACCGACGAACTATCTGGATCTGGAAGGCACGCTGTGGCTGGAGAGCTATCTCAAGACCTATCCGCACACCATCATCATCGTCAGCCACGATCGCGATCTGCTCAATCGTGCGGTCACGGCCATCCTGCACCTGGAGCGCGGCAAGCTCACGTTCTATTCGGGCGGATACGACGACTTCGAGGAAGCGCGCCGCGAGAAGCAGCGACTCGAGCTGAAGCTCAAAAAGAAGCAGGACGATGCGCGGCGCCACATCGAGGCGTTCGTCGAGCGCTTCAAGGCCAAAGCCAGCAAGGCCAAGCAGGCCCAGAGCCGCATCAAGGCGCTGGCGCGCATGCAGCCGATCGCATCGCACGTCGAAGAGCGGGTCGTTCCGTTCGCGTTTCCCCAGCCGGCCAAGATGCTGGCGAGCCCGCTGCTGCGGCTGGAGGATGCCGCGGCCGGATATGCCCCCGGACAACCCGTGCTCTCCGGCCTCGATCTGCGCATCGATCAGGACGACCGCATTGCCCTGCTCGGCCAGAACGGTAACGGCAAGAGCACCTTTGCGAAGCTGATCTCGGGGCGGCTGAAGCCACTGGCAGGGCAGGTGTTCGGCATCAACCGCGTGCAAGTGGGATACTTTGCGCAGCACCAGCTCGATGAGCTCAATCCGCTGAAGTCTCCCTACGACCATTTCGCCGAACTGATGCCCGACGCGACGGAGGCGCAGAAGCGCACGCGGCTGGGCTCTTACGGCTTTGGCGCCGACAAGGCCGACACCAAGGCCGGCAACCTCTCAGGCGGCGAGAAAGCGCGGCTCCTGCTGGCGCTCACCACGTTCCACCAGCCCCACCTGCTGATCCTGGACGAGCCAACCAACCACCTCGATATCGATGCACGCGAAGCCCTCATCTACGCGCTCAACGACTACAACGGCGCGGTCATCCTCATCAGCCACGACCGGCATCTGATCGAGGCCAGTGCCGAGCGGCTTTGGATCGTCGGCAACGGCACCGTCTCGCCGTATGACGGCGATCTCGACAGCTATCGGTCGGAGCTTCTCGCGCAACGCAACCAGCGCGATCGGGGGGCGAACGACGCGGCAACGGCGGAGGCGCGCGCCGGCCGCGCGGAACAGCGGCGCGGTGCGGCGCAGCGGCGCGCGGAAATTGCCCCACTCAAGAAGGCACTGCAGGCCGCCGAGAAGAATATAGCCGCGATTACCGGCGCCATTGCGCGCCTGGACCAGGCGCTGGCCGATCCCGATCTCTACGCGCGCGATCCGCAGAAAGCCCAGCAACTCTCGCTCGAGCGCGGACGTATGGCGAAAGCCCTCGCCGCCGCCGAGGAGACATGGCTGGCAACGGGAGAAGCGTACGAAACCGCCGCAGCAACGTCAGATCCATGACGCCGGTTCGCGGGCATCTGCGGCGGCTGGATCAACGACCGGGCGGTCGCCAGATTTTTGTTTGCGCGACGCGTCCTGTTTCGGGCACGATCCGCAGGCAAGGAGGCGGTTGGGCCTCTCACGTGAAAATCCCTGGAGTGCGCAATGCTGAAGCTGCTGTCGTCGCCATCTTCTCCGTTTGGCCGCAAGGTCAAGGTTGCCGCCGGCATGAAGGGCGTGCTGGGTCAGCTGGACATCCAGCCGGCAGATACCAACAAGGGTGATGAAAACCTCTACCGGCAAAATCCGCTGGGCAAGATTCCCTGCCTCGTCACGGAAAGCGGCGAGGCGATCTACGACAGCCCGGTGATCTGCGAATACCTCGACGGCCTGGCTCCCGATCCCGTGCTGTTTCCGAAAGGCGGTCCGGCCCGCTTCAAGACGCTGACCATGGGCGCGCTCGCCGATGGCATTCTCGATGCGGCGCTGCTGCTGGTGTACGAGAAGCGTTTCCGCGCCGAAGACAAGCAGGTGCAGGCCTGGATCGACCGTCAGCAGTCGAAAATCGACCGGTCGCTAGCCCAGCTCGAAAAGTCACCGCCGGTGTGGGACAAGGCGCCCGATTACGGACATCTGACGCTGGCCTGCGCGCTCGGCTATCTCGATTTTCGCCATGAGGGCAAATGGCGCGCGAAGCATCCCAAGCTGGTCGCGTGGCTGGATAAGTTCGACAAGGCGGTGCCCGACTTCGCCAAGACGACGCCTACGGGATAGTCATCGATGACCACAGGTCCGCGTTCCACTTTGAGTGCCTTCGCCCTGCGCCAGGATGAAGGGGAGGCGCTGTGGTTTCTCGATGCGCTCGCCACGATCAAGGCAAGCGGTGACGCAACCGGCGGCCGTTGCACGGTCATCGAATTCCTCGCGCCTCAAGGGCACGGCACGCCTCTGCATGTGCATCGGCGCGAGGACGAGTGGTTCTACGTCATCGAAGGCCAGCTGATGCTCTGGGTGGGTGGCCAGAGGATCGAGGCTCCGGCAGGATCGTTCGCCTTCGCTCCGCGGGACATCCCGCACACTTTCGCGGTCATCTCACCGACAGCTCGTTTCCTCCTTGGTGCCGAGCCTGGGGGCTTCGATCAATTCGTGCGTTCGCTTTCTGTGCCGGGACAGGCTCGCACACTTCCGCCAACTACGATCCGGCCGCCCGCACCTGAGCAATTGACAGCGGCTGCAGCGCGGCATGGGATAGAAATCCTCGGGCCACCCGGCATCCCTGCATGAGCGTCGCGTGAGGCTTACACCGGCAGCGGCACACCGCTCGCTGCAAAAGCGGCGCGCTGGCGCGCTTCGACTTCGGCAAGGTCGAAGCCTTCGATGGTGTCGTTGAAGATCTGGTAGTAGTTGAGCCGCGCGTCGAGGTGCAGGAAGACGCCACCCAGTCCGATGGCCGCGCGATCCATGAAGACGAACTCGCGCGGAACCTTGACCGGCCCCTTTTCCTTGAGCGCCTTGTGCACGGTGAAGGCTTCCCGGCGGCCGTAGTCGCCGGGCGTCGTGCCTTCCGCGATCGAGCGCACGCGATCATCGAGCAGCGGGCCGTAGATGAAGCGGGCCCAGATGTTGAGCACGTCGATGAGGTCCTTCGACAAGCCGCGGAAGCCCCAGGTCTCGTAGGCGTTGACGATCAGCGCCTGTTCGCCCGTCAGGAGGCCGCGGTATAAATCGATGACGCCGCCGACGAACTTCGGCGCGAATGCGCGCATGCAGCCGTAGTCAAGCAGGTTGATGCCGGCAGGGTGCCCATCGGTCTCGAATACGTTGTAGTTGCCCAGGTGCGGGTCGCCGTGGATGACGCCGTAGTGGCTGAACGGGAACCACCAGGCGCGAAACATGGCGCGGGCGATCTGATTGCGATCCTCCATCGGCGCCGGCTTGTAGTCGAGCAGCCGGCGGCCTTCCGACCAGGTCATCGACAGCAGGCGCTTGGTGGACAGCTCGGGCACGACCTCAGGCACGCGGATCAACGGATCGTCGCGAAAGATGGCCGCGTAAAGCGCCATGTGCCGGGCCTCCAGCTCATAATCCAGCTCTTCGCGCAGCCGCGCCGAGATCTCCTGCAGGATCTCGCCGGTCTCCACGGCGGGGTCCATGCGCGCATGGATGGCGAAGACCATCTTGAGCTGATTGACGTCGGCCTCGACCGCGGACTGCATGTCGGGATACTGCAGCTTGACGGCGAGATGCCGCCCGTCGTGGCCGGTGGCGCGGTGCACCTGGCCCAATGACGCGGAGGCTGCCGACTCGTTTTCGAAGCTCTGGAACCGAGAGCGCCATTCGGGGCCGAGTTCTGCCTGCATCCGGCGGCGCACAAAGGCCGGTCCCATCGGCGGGGCTTGCGATTGCAATTGTGCAAGCTGCTGCGCGTATTCGGCCGGCAGCGCCTCGGGAATGGTCGACAACAGCTGGGCCGCCTTCATGATCGGCCCTTTCAAGCCGCCCAGCGCGGCGGCCAGATCCGCGGCATTCTTGGAGCGATCGACATCAAGCCCGAGCAACCGGCTGCCCGCCAGGCGCGCGGCTACGGCACCGACATTGGTGCCGACGCGCACATAGCGTGCGGCACGGGCCGAGAACCTGTTCTGTTCGTCATCGCTCACGTTGGGGATGGGCTCCTCTCCCCGCAATATCGGGACGCAAGGCGCCTTCGTCCAGCCACACGGTCAAAGTGTCTCCCCGTGCCGTGCTGAATCGGCCTAGATTTGCGGTTCGACAGGAGACAACAACATGCAAGAACGGCGGCAGGCCGGCGCAAAGGGAAATCCGAAAGACCGCTGGGGCGATCCGATGCTCCATGCGGTCCTCGCCCTCGGGATCACGCAGATCACGGCCTGGGGGACCACCTACTACGCGCTCGGCGTGCTGGCCGGGCCCATCATCGAGAATGAGGGGTGGAGCCGCACCATCGTCTTCCTCGGCTTCTCGCTGGCGCTGCTGGCCATGAGCGCGGTGTCGACCAGTGTCGGCCGGATGATCGATACGCGGGGCGGCCGAACCGTGATGTCGATCGGCTCGGTCCTGTCTGCCGTGGGCCTCGCCATCATGGCCTTCGCCCAGAACGAAGCGACATACCTGGCAGCATGGGCGTTTCTCGGCATCGCCATGCGCATGAGCCTGTACGATGCCGCGTTCGCAGCCCTGGTGCAGGTGGCGCCGTCGCGCGGCCGGCGTGCCATTTCCTATCTCACGCTGTTCGGCGGGTTCGCGTCGAGCATCTTCTGGCCGATCGGCCACTACCTGGCGCAAGGCGTCGGATGGCGCAATACGCTGCTGATCTACGCCGTGCTGAACCTGCTGGTCTGCCTGCCCCTGCATTGGGTCGGCTTGCGTCAGCGGGAGCCGGACGGAATCGTGGCGGAAGCCGACACTGCGCGAGCCGCCGACAGGGTCGCCGATGCGCCGCTCGAGGGAGGCGGCCGCACGCTTGGCATCATCCTGTTCGCCGGCATCATGTCGCTGAACGGCTTCGTATTCGGGGCCCTGTCGATCCATCTGGTGCCGGTGCTGCAGGCGACAGGCCTTGCTGCGGCTGCCGCGGTCTGGCTCGCCTCCCTCAAAGGCGTGGCACAGGTTGCGGGCCGGGTGGTGGAAATGACCTGGTGGCGCAAGCTGCACCCCCTGATGGTCGGGCGCATCGCGTTGGGTTTTTTGCCGTTGTCCCTGGCGCTGCTCATGTTCGGAGGCGCATCGTTCGCGACCGCGCTGGCCTTCACGCTCATCATGGGCGCGTCGCAGGGCATCGTCACCATCGTGCGCGGCGCTGTCCCTCTCGCGCTGTTCGGCCCCAAGGGCTATGGCGCCGTCCTTGGCCTCATCGCCACGCCGATCCTGCTGGTGAATGCGCTCTCGCCGCCCGGCTACGCGCTGATCATCGACGCCTGGGGTCATACGGTCGGGCAAGGCGTTCTGCTGGCCTGCTCATTCCTGTCGTTCCTGGCGATGGAAGCGACGGCCTGGTGGTATCGCAATCGAAGCCGCAGGGGCGCAAACGGCGCAAATTAGCGCTTCGGCGCTATACGGCCACCTGAGTGCCGACTTCCACAACCCGGTCGGTCGGAATCTGGAAGTACTCCGTCGCATCCTCCGATTTGCGCGCGAGCCAAATGAACAGGCGCTCCTGCCAGCGCGGCATCTCCGACTTCATGGTCCGCTTGAGCGATCGCCGCGAGAGAAAGAAGGATGCCGAAGACATCTCGATGTTCAGATCCTTCCTGCGGCAATGCTCCAGGATCTTGGGGACGCTCGGCGTCTCCATGAAGCCGTAGTGGGCGATAACGCGGATAAAACCGTCCGATACCCTTTCAATCTGCACACGCTCGTGCCGTGGGACCCGCGGCGTATCCTCGGTCTTGATGGACAGGATAATATTGCGCTCATGCAGGACGCGATTGTGTTTGAGATTGTGCATCAGGGACACCGGCGCGTGCGCTTGGTCGGCCGTCAGGAAGATGGCGGTGCCGGGAACACGGTGCGGCGGCTTCGCTTCGAGCTTCCTGATCAGCCATTCCAGGTCCGCCTCGTTCTTTCGGGTCGCGCGCCGCAACACCTCGGAGCCTTGCACCCACGTCAGCATGACAAGGCTGATTATCGTGCCAATCACCAGTGGAAACCACCCGCCCTCGAGCACCTTCAGCATGTTGGCGATAAAGAAAACCTGCTCGATGAGGATGAGCGGGACGATGAGCGCCAGCGCCTTCCACAACGGCCATTTCCAGCATTTCCAGATGACGAAGAAGGCCATGGCGGAGTCGATCACCATCGTGGCCGTCACCGACACGCCGTAGGCCGCCGCCAGATTGCTGGAACTGCGGAACAGGATGACGACCAGGATGACGCCGATCAGCAGGAGCTGATTGACGCGCGGCAGATAGATCTGCCCGGCAACACTTTCCGACGTATGCTGAATGGAGAAGCGAGGGAGGAAGCCAAGCTGCATGGCCTGGCGGGTAATGGAGAACGTACCCGTGATGACCGCCTGACTGGCGATGACCGTGGCGACCGTGGCCATGCACACCATGGGAATGAGCGCCCAGCTCGGATAGAGTTTGTAGAATGGGCTGGCCACCGCTTCGGGGCTGGCCAGGATCAGAGCACCCTGCCCGAAATAGTTGAGCGCGAGCGATGGCAGGACGATGGAGCTCCATGCCAGCTGAATCGGCTTGCGCCCGAAATGGCCAAGATCGGCATACAAGGCCTCGGCCCCGGTGACGGCGAGGAACACGAGACCGAGTATCGTCAGTCCGACCATGCCGTGATTGGCGAGAAAAACGGCGCCGTAATACGGATTGAGGGCCAGAAACACCTGCGGGGCATCAACCAGATGCACGAGTCCGCCGAGTGCAAGCACGATGAACCAAACGAGTGTTATCGGTCCGAAGAATGTGGCGACCCGGCCCGTCCCGCGGGACTGCACGGCAAAGAGACCGACAAGGATGACGATCGTGATGGGAACGATAAATGGCTCGAGGCCCGGAGCCACCAATTGCAGGCCTTCAACTGCGGACAGGACGGAAATGGCCGGCGTGAGAACGGCATCGCCGTAGAAGAACGAGGCACCAATGACGCCAAGCACAGACAGCAACAACGTGGACCGCTGCGCCACCGATTGACCGAGCGCCATGAGCGCAAAGGTGCCGCCTTCGCCCCTGTTGTCCGCCCGCAGGAGCACAAGGACGTACTTTAAAGTGACGATCAGCAGCAGCGCCCAAAGGATGAGCGAGAGGACGCCAAAAACCGACTCGGTCAGGTTCAGGCCGGCTTTCTGGCCGTGCTGAACAGCCTCGCGCATCGCATAAAGAGGACTGGTCCCGATATCGCCATATGCGATGCCGAGCGAAGCCAATGCCAGGGTCCAGATCTTCCTTGGTCGACCTTCATCTTCGCTCTCGGCGCCGTGTGCCGTGGCATACAGTTGGGCCATCAGGCTCCTCATAGCCGAACCCGCTGCGGACAGCGGGTTGGGGGCGGCTTATACGCTTATCGGACGTCATCGGAAAGGCGGAACATTTGAGATACGTGCCTGCCGAGTGCAGCGGCCTGCGACAGAAAAGCTTAACGCGGCACGCTAGGAAACCGTGCCGGCTTCGGCGCGATCCATGCGCTCCAGCTCGTCGATCATCTCCTCGACCACTTTGAGCCCCATGTCCCAGAACTGGGGCACCGATGCGTCGAGGCCAAACGGCTCCAGCAGCTCGGAATGATGTTTGGAACCGCCGGCCTGCAGCATGGTGAAATACTTGTCGACGAAGCCGGGATGCGCGTTCTGGTACAGGCCGTAGAGGGAGTTCACGAGGCAGTCGCCGAAGGCGTAGGCATACACGTAGAACGGCGAGTGGATGAAGTGCGGAATGTATGTCCAGAAACAGCTGTAGTCCGGGTCGAGCCGCACGGCATCGCCGAGGCTTTCCCGCTGCACCTCGAGCCAGAAGGCATTGAGTTGCTCCGATGTCAGCTCTCCCTTGCGGCGCTCTTCGTGCACCTTGCGCTCGAACGTGTAGAAGGCGATCTGGCGCACGACCGTGTTGATCATGTCCTCGACCTTGCCGGCGATCAGCGCCTTCCGTTCGCGCGGATCCCGGGCCTCTGCCAAGAGCGCCTTGAACGTCAGCATTTCGCCAAACACCGACGCGGTCTCGGCCAATGTCAGCGGCGTCGGCGCCAGCAGCGGTCCTTGCGGCGCGGCGAGAACCTGATGCACGCCATGCCCGAGCTCGTGCGCGAGGGTCATCACGTCGCGCGCCTTGCCCTGATAGTTCATGAGGATATAGGGATGCGCCGACGGCACCGTGGGGTGCGAAAATGCGCCCGGCGATTTCCCTTCCCGGACCGGGGCATCGATCCAGCCGCCCGCAAAAAACTTGCGCGCGATGTCAGCCATCTGCGGCGCAAACCCGCCGTATGCGCCCAAGACAAGCTTTTCTGCATCTGACCAGGGAATCACTCTTTCCGGGCGCTCCGGCAGAGGCGCGTTGCGATCCCAATAGTCGAGGCGTTCCAGACCAAGCCACTTGGCCTTGAGACGGTAGTAGCGATGCGACAGCCGCGGATAGGCACGGCGCACCGAAGCGACGAGCGCCTCGACAACGTCTGCCTCGACGCGATTGGCCAGATGCCTGCTATCGGCGACGTCCTTGAAGCCGCGCCACCGGTCGGAGATTTCCTTATCCTTGGCGAGCGTATTGGTGATGAGCGTAAAGAGCCGGATGTTGTCCTTGAAGACCCTCGCCAGGGCTTTGCCACCGGCCTCCCGGCGCGATCTGTCCGGGTTGACCAGAAAGTTGAGCGTCGACTCGAGCGGCAAGGGCGCGGGCTCACCCGCGACTTCGAAACGCAGGCCGGTCATCGTTTCATTGAACAGCCGGTCGAACGCCGACCGCGATGTCATCGCCTTTTCCAGGAACAGCTTTTCGAGCGTCTCGTCGAGCTGGTAAGGCTTCTCCTTGCGCAGATCCTCGATCCACGGCTTGTATTTGGCGAGCGCCGGCACCTGCAGCGCGACCGCCAGGTCGGCGTCCTCGATCTTGTTGAATTCCAGTTCGAAGAACAGCAGGTCTGACGAAATGACCGTGATCTGCTCCTGGATGTCGCCGTAGAACTTGGCGCGGTCCGGGTCGGCGGTGTCGGCTGCGTAGAGCAATCCCGCGTAGGAACCCAGGCGGCCGATCAGATCGCTCAGACCTTCATAGTCCGCCACGGCCTGCGCCAGTGCCGCCCCGTCACGCCCGAGGCCCGCGATCTTGCCTTGATAGCGGGTCTTCAAGCTCTTGGCGCGCTTTCCCGCCTCCTCCAGGTCGGCCGCCACTTCCGCCGATCCCGGGCCCGGATAGAGGTCCGACAGATCCCATTCCGGCATCGTGCCGAGTGTTGGCCGGGCAGCGGGCTCAGAGGCGCCCCCGACCGCGCTCAGCAACGGTCGTATGCCTGAGGTCATGATCATCTCCTGTAGCAATGCAACCGGCTTGCGCCTGGCGTGTGGGTTGCCCGGTGTTCAAGGGAGGGACAGAGCATCTCCCACTCCAATGCGCCAGACGATAAAAAAGCGCCAGCTCAGATCGTTCGGAAACGAACCATTTACCGATCTCAGGCAGTCTGACGCCCGTAAGTGAGCCGAGTGTGGCCGCGTGTCCGATCCTGGGGCAGCGGGACCCACAGCTGCAAAATGCATCCGTTGCGTGAGTTCTGCCCCAATGTCCAAACGCGTACTCATCGTTGATGACGATCCCGCCCAGCGCCGTATCCTTGAAGAAACCATAAAGCGCCTCGGATACGAGACCAAGATGGCGCAAGGCGGCGAACAGGCCCTGCATATTCTGGAAGGGCCGGAACAAAGTTCGATTGCATTGGTCCTTCTCGACCTGGTGATGCCCGGCGCCGACGGCATGGCCGTGCTGGAGCGCGTCGCGTCCAAGGCCGGAATGCCGCCTGTCATCGTGCAAACCGCCCATGGCTCAATCGAGTCGGCGATCAATGCCATGCGGGCCGGCGCTGTCGACTTTGTCATGAAACCGGCAAGTCCCGAACGCCTGGATGTCTCCATCAAGAGCGCCCTCAAGATCGAGGCGCTGGCCGGAGAAATTACGCGCATCAAGAAGACGGTCGAGGGCACCCTGACGTTCGCTCATCTCGTTCTGCGGGGCGACGCCATGCAGCGCGTGATTGCGCTCGGCCGCCGCGCCGCGGCGTCCCACATTCCCGTCCTCATCGAGGGCGAGTCCGGCGTCGGCAAGGAACTGATCGCGCGCGCCATCCAGGGCGAAAGCGAGCGCGCCGGAAAACCGTTCGTCACCGTCAATTGCGGCGCCATTCCGGAAAACCTCGTCGAGAGCATTTTGTTTGGGCACGAGAAGGGGGCTTTTACCGGCGCAGCCGACAAGCGCGTCGGCAAGTTCCAGGAGGCCGATGGCGGCACTCTGTTTCTCGATGAAGTCGGCGAACTGCCGCTGGACGCCCAGGTCAAGCTGCTGCGGGCATTGCAGGAGGGAGAAATTGATCCGGTCGGCTCCAAGAAGCCGGTCAAGGTCAACTTCCGCCTGATCTCGGCGACCAATCGCGACATGATCCAGCAGGTGAAGGAAGGCCGCTTCCGCGAAGATCTTTACTACCGCCTCAACGTATTTCCGATCTGGGTGCCACCTTTGCGTGAACGCATCGAGGACGTGCCGGAATTGGCGCGGCATTTCCTGGCGCGGTTCTCAGCGGAGGAAGGCAAGCGGATCTCCGGCATCCGCGAAGACGCCATCGAACTGCTGAGCAACTACTCCTGGCCCGGAAACGTGCGCCAGCTCGAGAATGCGGTTTTCCGAGCCATTGTGCTGGCCGACAGGGCAGAACTCACAGTCGACGAATTTCCGCAGATTGCCGCGCACGTGGAGGGCTTCCACGCCGAAATTCCCGATGCTCCGGCCTCCGTTCACGGCCGGCCGGCCTACACGGGACCTGCGCTGCTCGGTGCTGAAGCGACCATCCCCCGCACTGTTGAAGTCGGGGCGGCGGCCGGCAGGAGTTCGCTCGGCATTCCAGCCGTGGACGAGAAGGGGGAAATCCGCACGCTCGAGGCCATGGAGGCCGATATGATCCGGCTGGCGCTCGGACGCTACCGCGGGCATATGACCGAGGTCGCCAAACGCCTCAAAATTGGCCGATCGACGCTCTATCGCAAGATGCGCGATTACGGTCTCGAGGAACGGGCGCACTGATCGCGTGACCTTTTAGCGCGAGCGTGTAAATTCGCAACATCGCCCGGGAAAGCCTGATAGGTTTTGCCGCGTGTGGGGCCTGTATCTGGTCACTGCAGAGGCGTTGCGATACCTTGCTGCGCCTCTATCGGGAAGGAACGAACGCGGATGCTTAGATCTTTGGGTGCGGCAATCTCGCTTGTAGCGGCGTTTGCCGTGGTTCCGGCCCTGGCGTCCGAGAAAGAGAGTTCCTCCGAGCAAGTTGTTTCGTCCGAGACGAAGACGGACACAAGTTCCACCAGTGCACCGGCCACACCGTTGCCTGCCGCGGCGGACGGGACGGAGCGCACAGTCGAAGATCCGTTCGTCACCGCTCTCAAGGCACGCCTGGGCCAGGCCGCGCGGGGCGAGCGTGCAGCGCTGGCGACGTTCTACGAGAGCCGGCAGCACAAGCCGCTCTGGGTGACGGCAACCGGCCTGTCGGCCAGCGCTGAAAAGGTCATCGCCGAGATTCGCGCGGCCGACGATTGGGGGCTGAAGGCGTCGGATTTCAACGTCCCGACCCTGGCAGTTGCCGGGGGTGACGCAGAGCGGGCCGATGCCGAGGTCGAACTTGGGCTCGCCGTTCTCAAATACGCCCGGTTTGCGCGTGGCGGCCGCCTCGATCCAAGATCTCTGACGAAATTTCTCGATCGCTCGCCGCCGGTTCTAGAACCTCAAGCCGTTCTCGAGCAGATCGCCGCGGCTCCTGATGCATCCGTCTGGCTGCGCGGCCAGCATCCGCAGCATCCCCAGTTTGAACGTCTGCGGCAGAAGTACCTGGGCATGGTGCGGTCATCGCGCACGGTGGCCGACGTTGCCAAGATGCCCAAAGGCCCGGTGCTGGAGCCCGGCGCTCGCCATGCCGACATCGCACTCGTGCGGGCGCGCCTCGGCGTTGCAGCGACCGCCGAAAATGACATCTACGATGAAGTTCTGGAGCAGAAGGTCATCGCCTTCCAGACCGAGCGCGAGCTGAAGGTGCGCAACGGCAAGATCGATGCAGCCACACGCCAGGCGCTCAATTCGATCGAGTTCGGCAGCGCCCGCCGGCTACTTGCCAACATGGAACAATGGCGCTGGATGCCCGATCAACTGGGCAGCTACTACGTGTGGGTCAACATCCCCGACTTTGTGATCCGGGTGGTGCAGAACGGAAAGGTGATCCACAGCGAGCGCATCGTCGTCGGCAAGGCCGACACGCAGACACCGATCTTCTCCGACGCGATGGAGCAGATCATTTTCCACCCGTTCTGGGGCGTTCCCGACTCCATCAAGCGCAACGAGCTGCAGCCCAATCTTGCCGCAGGCGGCGCCATCCTTGCGCGGCAGGGCCTCAAGGTTCAGTACCGCGGGCGCGACATCGATCCCAGTACCGTCGACTGGCAGTCAGCCGACATGCGGCATTTCCACATCTACCAGCCGCCGGGGGCAACCAATGTGCTCGGGGTTGTCAAATTCCGCTTCCCCAACAAGCATGACGTCTATTTCCACGACACCTCGCAGAAGAACCTTTTCAGTGCCTCGGTCCGCATGTTCAGCCACGGCTGCATGCGCGTGCAGAACCCTCTCCGACTGGCGGAACTGCTGTTGGCCCATGACCGCAATATGTCGCGGGAGCGCGTGCAAGCCCTCGCATCACCCGGCGCGCCGAAGGACAACCAGATCAATCTGACGAACCGTTTTCCCGTTCACATCACCTATTTCACTGCAGCGGTCGATGACGACGGCAAGACAACATATCGCAATGACATTTACGGTCACGAGGAGCGTATTGCGCTGGCGCTGGAAGGCAAAGCGCACCTCATCGCCAAGGTGCGCGAGCCGGCGCCGGCCAAGCGTGTCGTCGGAGCGCCGCGCTATGCAAATCAGTCGGGCGGGACGCCTGCCTGGCTACGCGGAATTTTCAACTTCTGAAGCACGGGCGGGCGGACCCGGGACGGAACCCGCCCTGCCCCCGAATTGCCTCATGCGGGCCTTCAAGTGCGCCCATTCGATCCTTACCACCTGTTAATCATCGGGGCTTAACGCTATTCGCGATTGGCTTCGGGGGAGTGCGCAGGAACTTAGTCCTGCAAACACAGAGCGATCGGCCGGGGATTCCGGCACAGGCTTGAGACCGACGGGGGAGCCGAGTGGTGTCGCGTTGGCGAGCACGCCTCGCAATTGCCGCCATACTTTTGCTGCTGGCCGCATCCGGTGCTTCCGAGATCGTGGCCAACTCCGATCGCGCGCGCGTCATCTCGCTCTATAACATCCACACCAAGGAGACCGTTTCCGTCCTCTACAAGAAGGACGGAAAGTACATCGACGCTGGCCTGGAAAAGGCGAGCTGGGCCCTGCGCGACTGGCGGCGCAACGAAGCCACCAAGATGGACCCCGAGCTGATCGACCTGCTCTGGGAAATGCATGCCGAGCTTGGCTCGAAAGAGCCGATCCACATCATTTCCGGGTTTCGCTCGCGTGGCACAAACGACATGCTGAGGCGAACGACCGGCGGACAAGCCAGCGAGAGCCGGCACATCGTCGGCAAAGCCGCAGACGTCCATTTTCCCGACGTGCCGCTGCGGAATCTGCGCTACTCGGCACTGATCCGCGAGCGCGGCGGTGTCGGCTACTATCCGACCTCGGCACTGCCGTTCGTGCACGTCGACACCGACCGCGTGCGGGCGTGGCCGCGCCTGCCGCGCTATGAGCTTGCCCTGCTGTTTCCGCAAGGGCGCACGCAGCATATGCCTGCAGAAGGAGGGCCCATTTCTCGCGAGGACGTGAGCATCGCACGGAGCCAGCACAGGGAGCTTGCCACCCAGATCGCGGAGTACCGCACCTGGCGCAATCAGCCCAAGCAGCCGTTCGCGATTGCTGATGCTGGCGGGGGAATCCGGTCTGCCGAGAAACTGGAGACTGTCGCATCACTCGAGCCGGCTTCGCGTGGCCTGGAGCAGCGGCGGCCCAACATCGGGCCCGAACTGCGCTTGAGCAGCCCCGGACCGACGCTTCAGGACCGCGCGCGGCTCAATGAGATGGCGGCCCTTGCCTCGCTGGAGCCGAGGTTGATTTCCGGCCCGAGGCCGGCGCGGCGTAGCAGGCCCGACCCGATTGCGGAGGTGCTCGGCACGCCGCAAGCGGGCGACCGCCAAGGACAGATCGGCCCGCGCATGGCCGCCATTGATTCGAGGTCGCAGACCGACGCGCAGGGTGGGCGTTTCGGCTGGGGCAGCGGCTGGGTGGCCGCGCCGGCGTATGACGAAGAACATCCCGAGGAACTCTCGTATCGCCCGTTCCCCATCGGGCCGTTGCTCACGGCGTCGCCCCATGAGCCGGTTTTTGCCGACCTCATCCATCACGACGTGACACGGACGATCGACATGCTCGATCAGCCGGGCTCGGCGATCCCCTTGCGCTTCCGGCCCGGCGAGCAGATGGCACAACTGATGTGGGCCAATCAGTTTCGCGGCGATCCCATCGGCCTGTCGAAACTGTTTGAAGCACAAGCGAGCGACATCACGTCGTCCAGCCTTGCCAATCGCAACGTGCGCACGACGCGACGCTAGGCAACAAGCCGAGATTGGATGGCCGTCAGTTTCGCTGCAGCAGGCCGTCAAACAGCCATGCTGCTCATTCGGCAGCGTCCATGACCTGCCGATCCGACGCCATGTCATCCAGCATGCCGAGGGCGTGCATGTACGTCGCGAGGATCGCCTCTTCCTCGTCGCGATCCGTCTTGCTCTTCTTCCTCAGGCTGACGATCTTGCGCAGCGCCTTTACGTCGAAACCGACCGCCTTGGCCTCGAGAAACTTGTCGCGGATATCGCCGGCGAGGGCCTTTTTCTCCTCCTCCAGCCTTTCAATCTGCTCGACAAGCTGACGCAGTTGATTCTGCGTGGAAACCTGAAGTGTCGTCATACGGATTCACCCCACATTCGCGCGATCGACGCCGCCCACGCATCGCCGGAACTGATTCTTCGTACGCTCTACAAAAGAGGTGCGGAGCCTAGTCAGAGCAGGCGGCACCTTCAAGGCGCGCAATGTGGCCATCCAAAGGTTTCTCGATGCCACTGAGGCCGCTTCGGCACAGCCGGCAAATGTGGCACTATTGTCGCGCCGCCTTAGCAAGGAGGTTCCTGATGACCGATCTCGAACGCCTGCAACAGATGTCCCTGCCGTTTGCCGATCTGATGGGCATCGGCTTCACCGCCGCCAGCCGGGAAAAAGTCGTGGCGGAATTGCAAGTTCGCGACGATCTGTGCACACGGCCAGCCGTGCTCCATGGCGGTGCGATCATGGCGTTTGCGGACACACTTGGTGCTGCGGCCACGATCCTCAATCTGCCCGAGGGGATGTGGACGACGACCGTGGAGTCGAAGACCAATTTCCTGTCGTCAGCCCCCGCCGGCACCAGGGTGACCGGCGAGACGACGCCCGTTCACCGCGGTCGCCAGACCATGGTCTGGCAAACCCGCGTCTTGCGCGAGGATGGCCGCCTGGTCGCCCTCGTCACGCAAACCCAGCTCGTCTTCGAGCCCAAATCCAAGACCTGAAAAAGCTGACCCTGAGGGTGGTTAAGCCCCTCTTGAATTCTCCGTGTCCGCGCTTATTTCCGGAACGTGCACGCCTCACCGAGGGTGCACAAAACCGATGCCTGGCCCGCCAAGGGCAGGCGATTCCACACGTTGCTTCTTGAGGAGAACCTGTGATGCGACACTTCGATTTTGCTCCCCTGTATCGCTCTACCGTTGGCTTCGACCGGCTCGTCAGCTTGCTGGACGGGGTCTCCGGCGTCGACAACGAGCAGACCACCTATCCGCCCTATAACATCGAGCGCCTTGGCGACAACCAGTACCGGATCACCATGGCTGTTGCCGGCTTCGGCGAGTCCGAGATCCACATCGAGGTCAAGGAACAGACGCTGTCGGTGAAGGGCGAGAAAAAGGCTGTCGAGAAGGAGCCGCAATACCTGCATCGCGGCATCGCCACGCGCACCTTCGAGCGCCGCTTTCAGCTTGCCGACCACGTCGAGGTGACGGGAGCTGACCTGAAGGACGGCTTGCTCCACGTCGATCTCGTGCGGAACGTGCCGGAGCGGCTGAAGCCGCGCCAGATCCAGGTCGGGAACGGCGCCAAGCAGATTTCTGCCGGCGCCTAACGTAACCCACTCCTGAGCCAAGAAGGAGCGGGCGGCCGACGTGGCCGCCTGCTTCTCTGCGTCAGCGCGGCTTTCTGCGACTCGCGCTATGATCCCACATCATGGCACTCCCAGATCCCATCCTGATCCCCGAGACCGAGTTGCAAGAGCAGTTCGTGCGCTCGTCCGGGCCCGGCGGCCAGAACGTCAACAAGGTGGCTACGGCCGTCGAACTCAGGTTTGACGTGCGCCGTTCGCCGAGCCTGCCGACCGATGTTCGCGTTCGGCTGGAACGCCTCGCTGGCCAACGCCTTACCCGTGACGGCATCCTCGTCATTCGTGCCGACCGGTTTCGCACTCAGGAGCGCAACCGCGCCGATGCGCGCGAGCGTCTTCACGACCTTGTTCAAAAGGCGGCCATTGTGCCGAAGCGGCGGATCGCGACGCGCGTAACGCGTGCTGCCAAGATGCGGCGCCGCGACGACAAGCAGCAACGCAGCAAGCTCAAGCGCACAAGGCGCGATCGGCCCTCGATGGATTGACGCCCGTCGCGGTGGCTCAGCCGCCGAGCAGGGGATCGTTGGGCGGCAGGGGTTTGCCCAATCTGATGCCGGCGCTGGATCCTCTGATCCAGACCACCATGCCAATCAGCCGTCGCCCGCCTGTCAGTTCGATCTGCACCAACTCCTGGAGCTTCAGCTCAGGCACGCGGTCGAGCCCGAGACCCGTGGCCGATATGTCCTTGGCAATGACAGCTGAACTCTTGCCGCGATGGCGCAAGGTAACCTGCTGCAGCAGGCTCTGGCGCGCGGAGCGGCGGCGTTGCGGCAGATCGGGAAGTACGACATCTCCGGCCGCGTCGATGCAAGGTTGCGCGCCTCCAGCGACGCTCATCAGCATTTTCACCAGGGTGCTGGAATTGTCCAAATAGTAGTCGGGCACTCGACTGGTCGATTCGGACTCAAGGGCGCGCAACGTCGCAACCACCTGTTCGCACAGGCGCGACCATTGTGCAGCAACGGCAGCGGGATCGATGGTGGCCGCATGCTCGCCATCCTGACCGGCACCCGCGAAAAACCGCTCCGCGCCACCGCGTGCCGCGGCAAGCGCGCCAAACATATCTCGCAGTTGCAGCATGACACCCGCGCTCAATCCAGCTTCTTCGTGGGAGCGCAGAAGCTCTCCTACAACGGCGGAGTCACGAGGCAGGAAGTTTTTGAGCGACTGAGGGTTCTTGATGCGATTCTTGAGGCGCAATGCGTTGATGCCGCTCGCCACGACGACGGCATGCAGAGCCTCAGTCTGCGTCTCGCAGACGATGGCTTCGAGCAGTCCAATCCCGTCGAGGGCGTCGGCCCGGGCATCCGGACTGCCGGATGGAGATCGCTCGGCACGACCCGCTGTGAAGACTTTCGAGCGCAGAGATTGGAGCATATACAAACCCGGCCCAAAGACCTCGTTCCCGCGATCATACGTGCGTGCGTTGAACAGGGTGTTAATTCGATATTCTGCAACTGTTTACCGGATCGAGTGGGCTGCACTGCTGCTCTGGCGACACGTCGCGGGCAAAACGCCAACCGCTCGCCTTTCAAATTGTCCTGAATCCATATACTGCGTATCAAGCACTTGCAGTTTTGGCGTATCTGGTGGACCGACGGCGATTCGACGGAGCAAGCCTGCGCCATGGCAAAGACCGGCCTGATAGGGCCCTATCAGCTCACATTCGACGGGATTTCCAGTGCCGTTACGCGGCGGTCGGCCGGTGTCTATGTCCTGGGCCACACCACTGCAGAAGGCAAGTTTCGAATTCACTATATCGGCAGGTCGGATTTGGATGTTCGCGAGACGTTGCGCGGATACATCGGCTCAAATACCAGCTTTAAATATGGATATTTTCCCTCGCCAAAGGCTGCATTCGAGAAGGAATGCGACCTTCGCGCTCGCAAACGGTCTTTACCCAGTTGTCGAAATCGGTCGGCGCGATCCCAGTCGCCGACACACCCTCTCGATCAAACCAGGAGGTGTAACCGCCATTCACAGTCTCGCGGTCATCCAC
>JBKKCB010000302.1:0-4531 GCA_046713545.1 Hyphomicrobiaceae bacterium
CCTGCCGCCATGCTCGATCACCACGGCATTGCGATAGGAAAAGCTGCCCGTGTCGCGCGCGGCCCGCTTGCGGCCGATATCCCACGCCGTCTCGCCCGGCCCGGCCATCTTCTCCCAGAGATACAGCGGCATACCCTCGCCGGCGTAGTTGACGAACTCCGCCAGCACCGCCGCATCCGCCAGCTCTGCCGGACGGAACGGGGGCCGCAGCGCTGTCATTTGCCGCTCGTGCGCCGCTTGCGCATGGCCAGCGTCCGCAGCCGCAGCGCATTGAGGCGGATGAAGCCCTCGGCGTCCTTCTGGTCGTAGGCGCCCTTGTCGTCCTCGAACGTCACGAGGTCCGCCGCATAGAGCGACTTCGGACTCTCGCGCCCCGTCACGATCACGTTGCCCTTGTAGAGCTTGAGGCGCACCTCGCCCTCGACATGCTCCTGCGACTTGTCGATCAGCGCCTGCAGCATCTCGCGCTCGGGCGAGAACCAGAAGCCGTTGTAGATCAGCTCGGCATACTTCGGCATCAACTCGTCTTTAAGATGCGCCGCGCCACGGTCGAGCGTGATGCTCTCCATCGCCCGGTGCGCGCTGAGCAGGATGGTGCCGCCCGGCGTCTCGTAGATGCCGCGCGATTTCATGCCCACGAACCGGTTCTCCACCAGATCGAGGCGGCCGATGCCGTTGTCGTGGCCGAGCTTGTTCAGCTTGGCGAACAGATCCGCCGGCGCCATCTTCTTCCCGTCAAGCGACACCGGATCGCCCTTGTCGAAGCCGATGCGGATCTCGGTCACCGCATCGGGCGCGTCCATGGGCGAGATGGTGCGCTGATAAACGATTTTCGGAGCCTCGAGCGCGGGGTCTTCCAGCACTTTGCCTTCCGAGGACGAGTGCAGCAGGTTGGCGTCGACCGAGAACGGCGCTTCGCCCTCCTTGTCCTTGGTCACCGGAATTTGATGCTGGCGCGCGAACTCGATCAGGTCGGTCCGGCTCTTGAAGCTCCATTCACGCCAGGGCGCGATGATCTTGATGGACGGGTCGAGGGCATAATACGTGAGTTCGAAGCGGACCTGGTCGTTGCCCTTGCCGGTCGCCCCGTGACAGACCGCATCGGCGCCGGTTTTGTGGGCAATTTCGATCTGCCTCTTGGCGATCAGCGGCCGCGCGATCGAGGTTCCGAGCAGATACACCCCTTCGTACAGCGCGTTCGCGCGAAACATCGGGAACACGTAATCGCGCAGGAACTCCTCGCGCAGATCCTCGATGAAGATGTGCTCCTTCTTGATGCCGAGCATCAACGCCTTGCTGCGGGCGGGCTCCAGCTCCTCGCCCTGGCCCAGGTCGGCGGTGAACGTGACGACCTCGCACCCGTAGCTTTCCTGCAGCCATTTCAATATGATAGAGGTATCTAGCCCTCCCGAATAGGCGAGCACCACCCGTTTGACCTTGCCTTGCGCACGCTTCGCCATCGCCCGTCCCGATCTGCATTTCTGACCTGCGGCGCACTATAGGACAGCCGCCGAGAAGGCGTCACTTGCCTTCCATGTCCCCGGAAATGTCAAAATTACGCAAATGCCGCATGAACCTTTCCGCCGCTGATGCGTCTGATCGTTGTGTGTGACGGAAAATATCTCCGTCCCACGTTTAAGACAGCGGAAGGCCGGCCACCTTGCCCCCCGTCGAGGTTGCCGGATCGGACGCCGCAGTTAAGCAACCGGACTTTCCCCGTCCCTCCACGGCTGCAAAGAATATAGTGCGGCGTAATTGCCGGCGGTTGCCGTTTCCCCTGACGCGCAGCCGCCGGCATCTTTATGTTTGGCGCCCTGAAAGTGCTAGATTCCCCGCTCCTTGAGGGAGGGTCCCGGTGCGCAAACTCGAATTCTGGTACGACTTCGCGTCGACCTATTCCTATCTCGCCGCCATGCGGATCGAGGCGCTGGCCAAAACGGCCGGTGTAAACGTCGTCTACAGGCCTTTTCTGCTGGGGCCCATCTTCAAGGCCATGGGCTGGAGCACGTCCCCGTTCCACCTCTTTCCGGCGAAGGGACAATACATGGTCCGCGACATCGCCCGCGTTGCGTCAGCGCGCGGCCTGCCGTTCCATATGCCCGCAACATTTCCAATCAACAGCCTGCACGCGGCTCGCATCGCCCTTGTCGGCGAGGACGAGGGATGGATCGGACCATTCACCCGAGCCGTATTCGAAGCTCAATTCGCCAACCGCCAGGACATCGCGGAACCGGCGGTTCTGGCCGCCATCCTGTCCGGCCTCCACCTTGATGCGCAGGCCATTTTATCCCGCAGCGCAACACCCGAACACAAGGACAGGCTCCGCCAACAGACCGAGGCGGCCTCCGCGCACAGCATCTTCGGCGCGCCCACCTTCATCACCGGCGACGGCGAGCTCTTCTGGGGAGATGACCGTCTGGAGCAGGCGATCCAATGGGCTTCTCCACAACGTCACGTAGGCTAGTCATTCCGCATTCATTCGCGCGGCCTTAGTATTCAGCCGTCTGAAAACAGGCTGGAGGAAACTGCCGTGCTGGGATCACTTCGGTTCGGAACACGCCTCGCGACTGCGATCTTTGCCCTCGCCCTGATGGGCGGCACCGTCAGCGCGCAACAGCAGAAAGCGCCGGAAGCCGCCAAGAAAGAAGCCGCTCCAGCCAAGAAGAAGGTCGAGAAGAAAGCACCCTCGCCGTGTGCCGGCCTCGAAGAAACGGCCTGCAAGGCCAACGCGGCCTGCTCCTGGTATCGCGAGACGACCACCAAGAAGGGTCAGAAGCGCAAGGCCCACTGCCAGAAAAAACCGACACCCCCGGCCGCCAAGAAGAAGTAGCGGCTGCGCACAGCACCACTTCGCCCAAACTACCCCGGCAGGAGCCAGCCTCTTTCCGGGGATAACGTCGTGCTGGAAACATTCGCCCGCACATCGGGCGCTCTCGACTTGCGTTCCCGGACGCCGCGCGTCATGCCGAAGGCATGCCAGGAGTTAAAGTGCGCGGTGATCGGGGATCTTCCCCGCTAATGAGACCGCGGAACGGATCGACCTAAAGTGCGGCTGACGAGAACGGCACCGGCATCCACGGCAAAGCCCGCATCTGACCGGCGCGCGGGTCCATGGCGCGGAAGATCGCCGCCGTCGCATGTCCGCCCGCGGTGCGATAGCTCGCCCCCATCAGCGCAATGGTGTCGGCCACGGTTGGCGCCAGCGGCCAGGTCATGTTCACGGTCGGCCGCCACGGCGACGCGCCAAACATCGAGAATGCCGACGGCGCCTGAAACAGGCCCATCCACGCGCTATAAGCTGACGGCCAATTCGTCCCGGCCATGCCGAAACCGAGCGGGCCGGACCAATTGGCATAGAACGGCATCGGCGTCTGCCACCACGCCGTGGACGGCCGCGTCATCCAGGCCCAGGGGTTTGCGGTGAAGGACGGCGCGCCCCAGAAATTGCCCGCCATCGGCATGGGGGCCTGAGGCGCAAGCCAGGGATTGCGCCCCTGCGCGGCCAGTGAGCCCATCGCTGCCAGCCCCGATGCCGTCGCATCTAACCAAGATTGCGCAAGTCTGGCCTGGAGATCGAATGGAAACATGGCAAGCCTCCTTGGACCTAAGGGGCAGGCTCCGGTGGGCCACCGGAGCAAACGGAGCGCGCATGATGAAAAGACAGAAAGAGCATAACAGATTTTGTGCAATGCAACAAATACTTTGCGACGCAACACGTCCTAAGCAGGATTAAGACTTGGCAACGCTCTCCGTCTCGGTCGCCGGGTGGACAACCCTGGGTTGGTCCGCAATGGGCTTTGCCGGCTCGACGGCCGGGGCACCGGATGCTGCCCGGCCCGGCCCGCCGGCGTGCCGTCCCGCGCACATCCAGTACACGAAACCGCCCACGAACCCGGTCGCCAGGAACGCCACCAGCGGATAGCTGCTGCTGACCAGCGACCAGTTCTGGCCTGTCGGCTCGCTGGCCCATTGCACCACAAAGCCCAGCACCGCGATGAGGATGCCGGTGTTGGCGTAGTAGATCCAATCGCGCTTGCCGAGCCACTCGGCGATGACCACCGCGACCAGCGCGAACACCGCCGAAAACAGCACGCTTTGCGTTGCCGCCGCCAGCCACAGCAGGCTGAACCGCGAAAACCGGTCTCCCGCGTCGTCTGCCGCAAGCCAGCCCGCCAGCTCGCCCGGCGTGATGACGAACAGGAGCGTCGTCACCGCCGCAGCCGCACAGGCGATCACAAAGCCGATGAGAACACGCAACATCATTCGCAAGGCTGCTGTCTCCTTCTGCCGCACGGCGCCAGCATCAGACTAGGCGTTGCCTTTACCCCAAGTCCAACACCAAACGCCCCATCCGTCACGCTTTGCGGCCGGCCAGCAGCCAGTACACGAAGCCGCCCGCAAATCCCGCCGTGGCGAACACTTGCCAGAGCGTGCCGAGCGGCGACAGGTCGTTCGACAGCGAGCCCGCCATCGCCATCAGCGGCAACGCACACAGCGCCGCGCCGCCGCCGAGGATGTAGTATGCCGACGA
>JBKKCB010000303.1:0-6703 GCA_046713545.1 Hyphomicrobiaceae bacterium
AAGCGTCCTGTACGATGGCATTGATCAGATCATCCGTCTTCATGGCGTATCGCTTCGAAATGCCTTTGATAGGGACTTCAACGCGCGGTGCAGTACCACGCGCACCGCGCCTTCCGTCATGCCCAGGCGCTCAGCGACCTGCCGCGCGCTTTGCCCTTCCATGGAGATGGCAAGCACAATGTCGCGTTGCCGCCCTTTGAGGTTTCCAAGGACGTTCTCGGCGTCCACACCGTTTGATGCCGCCGGCTGCTCATCGGCGGCGAGAAATTCACTGAAATCGTCGATCGGCACGTGCCGTCCTCGTCCGCGCCGGCGAAGATTGTCGACGAGTTTGTTGTGGGCAATGGCCCGAACCCACGGCAGGAGAGGCTTGCCCTCGTCCCAGGTATGACGCTTCAGGTGCACGGCGAGCAGCGTCTCCTGTACGACATCTTCGACATCTTCCGTGGAGAGGCCGTGTCGCAGAAATCCGCCACGCGCGAACGCCCGCAGGGTCGGCGCCAGTTCAATAAGCAGACAACGGTATCCGATCGCGTCGCCACGGTTGGCGGCGCGCATGAGATCGGCCAAGTAAGTCTCCCGAGTTACCACGAAGCGATCAATTCCCAATACGTACGCAACAGCTGCGGCGTTACAGTCCGATTTGTCCAATCATGGCCGCGCGAGCCATTTCGCCTCTCGAAGCACAAAACCGTGATGACTGTAACGATGCATCAGAATGCAACGAAATCCCCTTGGCAAACATTGAGCGGCATTGGGGGGAAATTGAGTGACCTTTCGGAATTTCGATCCAGCCGGTGCCATGGCCCCCCAACTTCCCTCAGCAAACGGCCGGGTCAGACCGGTTCCAGCCGGCAAGCCAGTGAACGGCAGGACACCCGTGGACCAACATGCGCTGGCGGGTCATTACAACGCTGTTGATGTCCCCAGCCGCGCGGAGGTCACACGCGGCCTCCACCCCGAAACGATTGCTGCCCAAGCAGGCGGTGTCGTCGACGCAGCGACCGGCGCCGTCGTCCCCCCTATCCACGTGGCGAGCACCTATGTCCGTGACGCGGACAACCAATACCGCAGAGGCTATTGCTACGGGCGCTCCGACAACGCCACGGTGCGCCAGGTCGAGAGTGTGCTGACGGAACTCGAGGGGGGTGCCGCCAGCCTTCTGTTCGCCTCGGGAATGGCTGCGGCCACGACCGCGTTTCTGGCGCTTGAGCCACCGGCTCATGTCATTGCGCCAACGGCGATGTACTGGGGTTTGCGCCAATGGCTGGTTGACGAGGCTCCGCGTCACAGACTCGAAGCAACTTTTGTCGATGCCGGTTCCCCTGCTGCGCTGAAGGCAGCCATACGTCCCGGCCACACGCGGCTGGTCTGGATTGAGACGCCGTCGAACCCGCTCTGGACGATCACTGACATAGCGGCCGCCGCACGCATCGCACATGAAGGCGGCGCACTGCTCGCCGTCGATTCCACGGTTCCAACTCCTGTGCTCACGCGGCCGCTCGCCCTCGGCGCCGACATAGTTCTGCATTCGGCGACGAAATATCTCAATGGCCATTCAGACGTCGTTGCCGGGGCAATCGTGTTTGCCCAAACCGCTTTGGAATTTGAGGCCTGCGCCCGGCTGCGCGGCATGCTGGGCGGGGTGCTGGGGCCATTCGAGGCTGCGCAGCTGCTCCGGGGGTTGCGTACCTTGCATGTGCGGGTCCGCCATCAATGCACGGCGGCGATGACGCTCGCCCGGCACTTTGCCCCCCATCCGCAGATTAAGCTGCTGCTGTATCCGGGGCTTCCGTCTCACCCCGGCCATGCCATCGCCACCCGCCAGATGCAAGGTGGGTACGGCGGCATGCTGTCCATGCGGCTGCGAGGTGGCGAGGCTGTCGCCATCGCGACGGCCGCACGCATGAAGCTGTGGAAGCGCGCAACATCGCTCGGCGGCGTCGAAAGCCTGGTGGAGCATCGCTCGAGCATCGAGGGCGCCGGCAGCCCTTGCCCGCCGGATTTGCTACGGTTCTCCGTCGGGCTCGAGAACATCGAGGATCTCGTTGCCGACATCGAGCAGGCGCTGCCGTGAACGCGATGGCAATCACGCAAACCATAGCCGTAGGGATTTTCTGCAAGACGCCGGCTGCTGGGCTTTCCAAAACGCGGCTGTCGCCGCCGCTGCGTCCCGAGGACTGCAGCGCGCTTTCGGCATGCTTCATCCGTGATCTCGCAGCCACAATGCACACCTTGTCCTTGGACGGCGATGCAGTGCCCTACGCTGTGTATACGCCGGTCGGGACAGAACCCGCGCTGCGCGCCTTGCTGCCATCGAGCTTCCGTCTGCTGCCACAATGCGATGGTGATTTCGGCACGCGCCTGCTTCATGCAACGGTAGGGCTGTTGCGCGCCGGTCACGTCGGCGCGATCCTGGTCAATGCAGACAGTCCCACGCTGCCTGTGTCGATCCTGCAGGCGGCCGTGCGTGCGCTGCTGCGCGAGGATGCCGTCGTCCTGAGCCCCGCGTTGGATGGCGGCTACACCCTGATCGGGCTGTCGCGGCCGCATGCCCACATGTTTGCCGACATTCCCTGGAGCACGCCGCATGTGCATCGTCTCACGGTGCAGCGGGCCGCCGAGATAAACCTGCCCGTCATCAATGTGCCAGGCTGGTATGACGTCGACGACAAGTCGTCGTTGCATGTGCTCGAGGCCGAACTGGCGGGCGTGCGTCCGCCCTTTGCGCACCCCGATATCGTTGGCGCCGATGCACCTGCCACACGCCGGTTTCTCGCGCAGCGGCTTGAGCCGATTGGGGCGGGTACATCGTGGTAGGCGGCAGCCATATCTCGAGCGCGATGTCCCTTCGCTCAGATTGGATAGCCCTGCTGATGCTCGGCGGGCTTGGGCTGCTGATGCTGGCGTGCGTCGCTGCCGGTCCATGGATTGTCCGCACGCACGGATATTCTGTTTTTATTCCCTTCATGCTGGCGTCCGGCGTGATCACGATTGCAGCCACCGCGCTCGCTCCCTCCGTGCCGGTGCGATCGGGCTTGATCGTGATCTTCGTGCTGGCAATTGCCATGCGACTGCTCATCGTCGCCGAAGAGCCGTTTCTGTCGACGGATATCTACCGCTATATCTGGGACGGACGCGTTCAGGCCGCGGGCATCAACCCTTATGCCTACGTTCCGGCCGACAATGCCCTCCAAGGGCTGCGCGATACCGGGATCTACCCCCACATCAACAGGGCGGACTATGCACTGACCGCCTACCCGCCGGTTGCGCAGATGTTCTTTCTGGCCGTGACTCGCATCTCCGAGACGCTGACCGTCATGCGTTTGGCGATGGCGTCATGTGAGATCGTAATCGTTGCCGCCCTCATCGATCTTCTTCGCCGATTGCATCTTCCTGTGACCGCCGTTGCGTCCTGGGCCTGGCACCCGCTGGTGATCTGGGAGATCGCCAACAATGGGCATGTCGATGCCTTGATGGTGTCGCTGTTGATGATCGGCGTCTGGCTGCTGGTCTGCAGGCGCGCGACGGTCGGTGCCGTAGCACTGGCGTTGGCCACTCTCGTGAAACCCTACGCTGTCCTCGCTATGCCCGCTTTCTGGCGGCCATGGGACTGGCGTGTGCCTCTGGCAGCACTCGCCACCGTTGCCCTCTGCTATCTCCCCTATATCGGTGCGGGAAGCAGCATCTTCGGGTTCGTGACAACCGGCTATCTGTCGGAGGAGGGCTTTGCGAGCGGTGAAGGGTTCTGGCTCGTTGCTCTTATCCAAGCGGCGGTCGGCAAATTGCCCGGTTTGACCACTGCCTACATGGCTGTTGCACTCCTCATCATGGCTTGGCTTGCCCTGCGCATTGTTTTGCGCGCCGATGCCACGCCACGGGTCGTTCTCTGTGACATCTCGGTCCTGTTGATGGCGGGGCTGTTCGTCCTCTCGCCGAATTACCCCTGGTACTTCCTGGCCGTTGTTCCTTTCATCGCGCTCGTCGGCGGTATCCCCGCCTGGGCCATGACGCTAGGCGCGATCCTGCTCTATCGGCCGTCGATGCTGCCGGACAACGATCTGGCCTGGAAAACGATCGCCACGCTTCCTTTCGTCATTGCCGTCGCAGCAGGCCTGCTGTCCGACGGCCGGGTCTTCACACGCATCCGGAGCGCATTGTCATGGACGAGTTGAGCAGCATTGCTGCAGATCGTGCTTCAATCGATGTGCAGAGATATTTCGAGTCTGCCGATGCCTGGGGCGGCACCGCAACCAAGCCGCCGGTCTGCCTCTATCTCGAAGTGACCAACCGCTGCAACCTGCTGTGCACCACCTGTCCGCGCACCTACGTCGAACTCGAGCCTCCGGCCGATATGTCGTGGGACCTGTTCACGCGCATCGTCGATCAGGTTCCCGACGTGGCGCGCGCCGTTTTGCACGGCGTGGGAGAGCCGATGCTGGTCAAGGCCCTGCCGAAAATGGTCCGCTACCTGAAGGATCGTGGCGTCTACGTGCTTTTCAATACCAACGGCACGGTCTTGAGCGAAAAGAATGGACGCGCGTTGATTGCGGCCGGCCTCGACGAACTCAGAGTTTCACTCGATGCCTCGACGCCGGAATCCTACATCAAGGTCCGCGGCAAGGATTACTTCCACCGCATCCTCAAGAACGTCAGAGCGTTCCGCGCCCTGCAGGACCGTGAAGGTCACGCGACACCCAAGGTCTCGGCATGGCTGACAGGTCTCAAGGAGACTATCGAGGAATTGCCGGCGTTTGTTCGCATGGCCGGCGAGATCGGCGTCAAGGAAGTCTATCTCCAGCGTCTTGTCTTTTTCGGCAGCGATGCCGTCGGCCTGGCGCGGCAGGATCAGGCTCTGTTTGAGCGTGCAAGCCAGGAGGAGTCTCGCTACATCGAAGAGGCTACCGCGCTTGCAAAAACGCTCGGCCTGACCTTCAACGCCTCTGGCGCCGCGTCGGAGCCCGGCCTCAGCCTCGCCCGCAAGAGCAACGACAGCCCATGGTCTCTGTGCCGGCGGCCGTGGACGGTCATGTATTTCACCGCCAATGGCCGCGCTCTGCCTTGCTGCATCGCTCCGTTCTCGCAGCAGGGCTACGAGAATTACACGCTGGGCGATGCCACCCAGGAAAGCCTGAAGGAGATCTGGAACGGGGCGCGCTACAAGACCTTCCGTGAAGAGCTCCTGTCGGATCAACCCCCACAGGCCTGCGCAAACTGTGGCCTGCGTTGGAGCCTTTGACGTATGCAGATCGCGGGTCTCAATGCCGTCGTGACCGTGGTCATCCCTTGCCTCGACGAGGAGGCCCCGATTGCCGGCGTCGTGCGCGAAGTGCTGGAGCAGGGCGTCGACGAGGTAATCGTCGTGGACAACGGCTCGCGCGATGCGACCGCTGCCCGCGCAAAGGAGGCTGGCGCGCGCGTGATCCGGGAGCCGCGGCGCGGCTATGGCCGTTCGTGCGCCGCCGGCATTGCTGCGGTTCGCTCCGATGCAGCGATCGTCTGCTTCCTTGACGGTGACGGCAGCGACGTACCCGCGTTCCTGTCAGCCATCGTCGGTCCGATTGCGCGCGACGAGGCGGACTTCGTCATGGGTTCGCGCCTGCGCGGCACCCGGGAACCCGGCAGCATGACGCCGCAGCAGATCGTTGCCGGACGCATCGCAGGCGGCCTGATGCGGCTCGTCTGGGGCGTACGGTTCACCGATATGTCTCCGTTTCGCGCCATGCGCATCGACCAGTTGCGTACGCTTGGCATGCGCGAAACGACGTACGGCTGGAATCTGGAGATGCAGATGCGCGTTGCGGCCGCGGGCATGCGCATCTGCGATGTGCCGGTCGATCATCGTTGCCGTCGTGGCGGTGTGTCGAAAGTCTCAGGCAATCTGGCCGCCGGCCTCAATGCGGCCTGGAAGATCACGACCACCTTTCTGCGGCTCGCGCTAACGCTGCGGGCACAGCCCCGTCGCGCGCTTGCAGCGCGCCAGTCTCGATAGGGCAAGGGTTGCCACGCCGATCGGCAAGACGTGACGCTTCACGTGCGTCGATGGCCCGAGCAACGCGGATAGCAGACGGGCCGGCGCTTCCATTAAACAAGACGCCCTCCCCAGTGGCCTCAGATAGCCCTTGAAACCGCCCAAAATTGCTTCCTTGATATTGGCGGGAACAGGCCCCCGCTATGGCAAAGAAAAGACAACAATCACAAGGAGGAGGAACGACTATGATGACGCGTCGCACACTCGCGGTCGGACTTGGTGCCATTGCCTTTACAGGATTGCCTTATACAGCGAACGCCCAGTCGACCGATGCAGGAGCCATCAAGGATGCGGTCGAGGCGTTAAGGCAAGCCATGCTCGCGGCCGACAAAGCGAAGCTCGAGTCTTTGACCGCCGACCAGTTGAGCTACGGGCACTCAGCCGGGAAGCTTGAAACCAAGGCCGAATTCATTGACGTGATTGCCAGCAAAAAGACCGTCTACAAGATGCTCGAGTTCACCGACGTTGTCGTCACGGTCGTCGGCAGTGCAGCCATCGTTCGCCACAACTGGACCGGCGTTTCAGTCAGCGATGGCAAGGAAAGTCCGTCTAAGATCGGCGTCCTGCAAGCATGGACGAAGGTCGATGGCGCCTGGAAGCTACTCGGGCGACAAGCGTTCAAAGTCTAATCGCGCTATCCGACGGCGATCGTTCCTTTGGCCTTGGTGCAGT
>JBKKCB010000304.1:0-4234 GCA_046713545.1 Hyphomicrobiaceae bacterium
AGCGGCTCGCCCGCCAAGGCAGGCCCAGTGCCGGCGGTCGCCATCAGCGCTGACAAGAGCAATAAAAGAGTATTATCTCAAAGGGCTTGGTCCCCGCAAGGTGCTTGGGCTCCACACATAGCCGACAGAATCTCTGCGCCCGTTCGGGGGCTGCGGCAAGACGAAAGACGGCGCGGATAGCGATTTCTCAGACCCTGTTTCCGCTCAGCACCTTGCGTGAAATGACCACGCGCATGATTTCGTTGGTACCTTCGAGGATCTGATGCACGCGCAGGTCCCGCACGAGCTTTTCCAGCCCATAGTCCTTGAGGTAGCCGTAGCCGCCATGGATCTGCAGGGCCTGATTGCAGATGTCGAAGCCCAGATCGGTGGCGTAGCGTTTGCCCATGGCGGAGTACAGGGACGCCTGCGGATCGGCGCGATCGAGCGCATCGGCCGCGCGATAGATCATCAGGCGAGCCGCTTCGAGATCCGTCGCCATGTCGGCGATCTTGAACTGCAGTGTCTGGAAGTCGGCGAGGTTCTGGCCGAAGGCCTTGCGCTCGAACATGTAGCTGCGCGCCTTGTCCACCGCCGACCAGGCCGCGCCCAACGAGCACGCACCGATGTTCACGCGGCCGCCGTCGAGCCCGCTCATGGCGAACTTGAAGCCCTGGCCTTCCACGCCGCCGACGAGACTGGACGCCGGCACGCGGCAGTTCTCCATGATGACCTGGCGTGTCGGCTGGGCGTTCCAACCCATCTTCTTTTCCAGCGCACCGAACGTGAGCCCCGGCGTATCTTTCATGACGATGAAGGCTGAGACGCCGGCGGCACCTTCACCACCCGTCCGGGCGAAGATGAAATAGAAATCGGCGGCGCCGGCCCCGGAGATGAACTGCTTCGTCCCGTCGAGGACGTAGTGATCGCCATCCTTGCGCGCTGAAGCCTTGAGCGCCGCCGCGTCCGATCCTGCGCCCGGCTCCGTCAAGCAGTACGACGACAGCCACTCCATGGAGGCGAGCTTGGGCATCCACGCCTTGACCTGCTCGGCGGTGCCGTACTTCGCCACCATCCAGGCCACCATGTTGTGGATCGAGATGTAGGATGCGATGGCGGGGCAGCCGTAGGACAGCGCTTCGAAAATCAGCGCGCCGTCCAGACGCGAGAGCCCCGAGCCGCCCTGCTCGGTCGGCACGTAGATGGTGGCCATCCCGAGCCCGGCAGTTTCGCGGATCACATCCACCGGAAAGTGCCCGGTCTCATCCCATTCCAATGCGCCGGGTGCGATGCGCTCCTTGGCAAAGTTGAGGGCCATGTCCTGAATGGCGGTCTGTTCTTCGGTGAGGGAGAAGTGCATCGGCGTTTCCTGTAGTTCTTGGAGCGTTGCTTATGAGCGTCCTACGTAGCGCCCGGCGCCGGCGAGGAGCGCCTCGGCCTCACTCACCATGCGTTCCAGGATCAGTGCCGCGGGCTCGATGGTCGCGATGAGTCCCACCGCCTCGCCCACGATCGTCGCAACCACACTGGTGTCCACGACCTTGGACGCGCTGCGGTAGCGCTCGATCTGCTCCCCTTTTGCCTCTTTCAACTCGTCCTCGCGCCCCAGCCATTCGCTGACGAAGTCGTTCTTCAAGACCCGCCCCGTATAGCGCGCCGGCCAGGCGCGCTCGCGCACGATGTCGAGCACGCTCTGGCGAACGGTGTCATCGCCACCCGCTGCCAGCGCGGCGGCATGGAGATTGGCGGGCACCAGGGCCTCGCGCGAGGCCCAGAACCGCGTGCCGACCACAACGCCGTCCGCACCCAGCATGAGGGCGGCCGCCAGACCTCTCCCGTCGGCAATGCCGCCGGCAGCGCACAGCAAAGTCTGGGGCGCACGTTTGGCAATGAGATCGGCGATTTCGGGAACCAGCGTCAGCGTCGCCCGCGTGCCGCCGTGGCCGCCGGCCTCCGTTCCCTGAGCAACGATGACATCGGCGCCGCACTCAATCGCGCGTTCCGCGTCGGCCCGAGTCTGCAACTGGCAGAACAGCGGAATGCCGGCCGCCTTGATGCGCGTGGCGAACGGCTCCGGATCATCGAACGATAGGAAGATCGCCTTTGGCTTGCGCGCGATGACCCGGTCCAGGATTTCAGGAGTCTTGCGCAACGCCCACGTGATGAAGCCGCACCCGACGGCCTGGTTTCCCGCGGCGGCAAACTCGCGATCGAACCAGGCCTCGTCATCGCTATAGCCCCCGCCCATCAGCCCTAGTCCTCCGGCACCAGTCACCGCGGCGGCGAGTTGACCACCGGCGATGACGTCCATGGGTGCCTGCACGACCGGATGCGTGATGTTGAGGCGCTGCGTCAAACGCGTTGAGATCGGCATGGTCGCAGTCCTCAACTGAGCGGCTTGAGGCGTTCGCCCGGCATCAGCTCATAGGGGGCCTTCCAGCCATCGAGGGTCATGATGCGCCCGCGCCAAGCGTCGATGCAAGGATAGGATTTGGCGATGTCGATGCCCGTTTCGGTGGCGGGATAGTACACGTAGCCCGCCATGGAAAAATCGGCGATGGTGGGCTTACCGCCCGCGACGAACGGCTGCGACGACAGGTGCTTTTCCACGATGGCGAAAGCTGCCTCGGCCCGAACCTTGAAGAAAGCCACGACGGCCGGATCGGTCCCGGGCGGAGCTACTGAAAAGAGGAAGCGGTAGGTGGCCAGGTAGCTGGTGAACTTGTGGTTGTCGAAGAACATCCAGCGCAGGGTTTCGATGCGCTGGTCGGGCGTTGACGGCGCAAACTTGCCTGTGGATTCCGAAAGCCACGTCAGAATGGCGCCTGACTGGGTGAGCTTCCTGTCGTCGACCTCCAGCACCGGTGCCTCGCCCATGGCATTGGTGGACGCGCGCCACGCGGGGTCCCGCGTCTGGCCCTTGAAAAAATCAACTTCCACCGGCTCCCAGTCCAGCCCGGCGCAATTGAGATAGAGCGCGACCTTGTAGGCGTTGCCTGAAGGTCCGAAGCAGTGAAGTTTGTATCTGGCCAAGGTGCTGCCTCCGGGGTCTCGGTGGTGGCGCACTTAAGGCGCAATGCACGAACGTCGTCAACTGACGCGCGGTGGGTCATGCAAGCACGAGTGGCAGTGGTCGGCGCGGTGGCGCTGGGGCTGGGAGCTGGGCTAGCGACGCTGGCGCTGAGCCCCCTCGCTGTCGCACCCGCCCGCGTATGCAACCCGCCGGCCGAGATCATGTCGCGGCTGGAACTGCTGTTCGGCATGGGCCGGAAGGGTGGCGGCGAGGTGAGCGAGGACGAGTGGCGCGCGTTCCTCGATGCCGAAGTGACGCCGCGCTTTCCCGATGGCCTGACGGTTCTGACAGGCTACGGCCAGTGGCGCAACGCGGCCGGCGCTTTGGCCAAGGAAACGTCGCGCGTTCTCGTCATCTGGGCCAAGCCGGCGCCCGAAGTACAGGCCAGTATCGAGCTTATCCGTGCGGCCTGGAAAATGCGTTTCCAGCAGGAAAGCGTGATGCGGGTGGACAGCGCGTCCTGCGTCTCGTTCTAAACGCTGCCGCCGGTCTACTGCGGTTTGCCGAGCGCCGCTTCGATTGCATTGACCATCGTGTCGGACAGCGGCGTTACCGACGAGCCGAAGCCGCCGATCAGCCTGCCGTCGCGGCCGACGAGATATTTGTGAAAATTCCAGCGCGGAGTCGACGCCAAGCCAAGTGTGTCCCGTGCCCACCGATAGAAGGGATGCGCCTCGCCACCGGACACGACCTGCTTGCTGGTCATCGGGAAGTTCACGCCGAACGCACCTTGGCAATAGCCGAGGATCTCGCTCTCGCTCTTGGGCTCCTGCGCACCGAAATCATTGGACGGCACACCGACAACGACGAGGCCGCGCTGCTCGTAGCGCTGCCATAACGCCTGCAGGCCCTCATACTGCGGCGTGAACCCGCAGAACGACGCCGTATTGACGACAAGGAGCGCTTTGTTGCGCCACTGCGCCAGCGGCAATTTTCCGCCTTCGATGGCCTCGAATTCGTAGTCGTAGGCCGTGGCGGTCATCTGCGCCGACGCCGGGTTGTGGGTCATGAACAGGAGGATCGCAGCGAAGAATGCAACAAGCAATCGGCGCATGATTGTCCTTTTTGATGAGGCCCCGGCTAAGGGCGCCGTGGTCAACACCATGCACCCAGCGGATTACTCGACAGCCGGCGGTGCCCGATGCCTCGTGATGGGAGCAGTCATTCGAATGCTCCCATCGA
>JBKKCB010000305.1:0-5976 GCA_046713545.1 Hyphomicrobiaceae bacterium
AGGCGACCGTGATAGGAGCGATTTTCGACAACGTGGCCATCTTGATGTCCTTCGGGTTTTTTACCGCCTGGGCAAAATAGCGCGAGGCGCTAAAGAGCCTATCCGGGCAAACCCCAAAGGTGAGACGCGAAGACCCTGGCCGACACGCGGCGATCCGAACGGGCCATCTCGATGCTCAGTAAGGAATGCGGCATCAGCGCTGATCGACAAACGTTCCGGAGAGAACAGCGTACCATCCCTCTGATCCCAAAGCGGAGATCGCGCACCAACTTCGGCCCATCTGCGCACGTTTGGGAATGCCGTAGTCCGGCGGCAGGGTAGGAAAGCGTACCGGAAATTGCTTGTCGATCTAGCCAAGCCGGACAGCCGAGCCGCACTGTTTCATTTGCCGCTTTCAAGGCTGGCCCAACGCATTTTGCGGGTGAATCCTGATTACAGCCCAGCCTTTTTGCCAGCGACACTCATCAGGTGCGAGGCGTTCAGCCAAGAAGGATCAATCCATGCGTAAACTGCTCATTATGTCGACGTGTTGCGCGCTATTTTGGGGTGTAGTGGCCTTTCTGACGCCTGCCGACGCCAGACGTGCCGGAGGAGCCCATGTGGGCGGTCACGCCATGGGCCATGTCAGTCGCGGAAGAGCTTTTCGAGGTAACGGAAACCGCAACTGGGCCGGCGGCGGCAACATCAATCGGAACGTCACGCGCAACGTGAACCGCAACGTCAATCGGCGTTACGTCTACCGCAATGGACGCCGAGGCTATTGGCGCAATGGCGTGTGGATCCTGGCACCCGCGGTCGCCGGCGCCACCTACGTCGCATCGTGCGCCTATGAGTACGGCCGTTGGCAAAGCACAAGCAGCACCTACTGGCGCGATCGTTACTATGAGTGTGCGAACTGATGATCTTTTTGCCAAGTCGCAAGGGCCCGAGAGGCCGCGAGGAGACGCTCGACATCATCCTTTGGTTTTTCGCACCACGTCGAGAAATGCGCGGACGATCCGGCTCGTTTCCCGTTTCTTGAGAATGACCACGTGCGCGTACGTGTAGATTGCCGCATCCGAAATCTGGACCAAGCGGAGACAGGGATCGGGTACGAATTCGGCGACAGAGACATAGCTGATGCCGATTCCGCGGATGACCGCCTCGCGGATGGCTTCGCGGCTGCCGATTTCCATCACATTCCTCGGCTTGATCTTCGCAGCGGCGAGGGCTTGCTCGAAAGCGCGCCTGGTCGTCGATCCGCGCTCGCGGATAATCAGCGGCTCTCCCTCGAGGGCGGCGATCCTGATGCTCTTGTGCCGCGCGAGCCGATGCTCTTTGCGCATGAAGGCTGCGACCGGATGCCGGCGATAGGGCAGCGTCAGTAGCCGATCATCTTCGTCAATATGCGCGAGCACCGCGATGTCGCTCTTGTACTCGAGGAGATCGGAAAGAACGTCGGTAGAGTTTCCGAGTTTCACCGCAAGTTCGATTCCGGGATACGCCCGATTGAACGCAGCCAGCATTTCGGTGACGTGATAGGGGCCGACGGCGCCGATCGACAATTTGCCGTGCCTGAGCTCGCGCGACTGCTCCAGGAACGTGATCGCTTCGTCCTCTTCGGCGAACAACCGTGCCGTGATGGCCAACAGCTGCCGGCCGGCGTTGGTCAGCTCGCGCCGCCGCCCTTTCTTGATGAAGAGTTCCAGCCCGTACTCCTCCTCCAGCGCACCGACCTGTGTGGTCAGCGTCGGCTGGCTGATGTGGAAGGCCTCGGCGGCCGCATTGAACCCCCCGGAGGTGGCGACCGCGTGGAACGAACGTAGCTGAGTGTAACGCATAGTGAAACTCTATCTATTCTGCCAAAAAAATCAATTTGTCGATGTTTCACGGGTGAGTGAGGATGATCGTCATGCAGCGCTCATCAAGAAGCGCAAGAGTGGACATCGCTCGTACAAAAACTGGGTGGAACGTGATGCCGTGGGGCTTCTGGAATCCCGTCAAGGTGCGGTTCGGCGCTGGGACCTTCGAAGAGGTTGCAGACCTGATCGGCAAGCGCCGCTACGCGCTGGTCACTTACGATCAGCCCATCTTCAACGAACTCGCGGCCCGCCTCGCCAACACCGCCGGCGACCCTGTCGCCGTCATCGACAATATCGAGACGAACCCGGACTGTGCCGACCTCATTCAGTCCTGCCGTATGTTCGGCGCCGCTACGGCGCCAGTGGAAGTCATCGTCGCCCTAGGCGGCGGCTCCATGATCGACGCTGCCAAGGTGTTGGCGGCCAGCAAGGGCGACTTCGAGACCATCCGTCGCCACCTGATTGATAGGGCGCCGCTTGACGCGTCCGCGATCGTGCCAATCATCGCAGTTCCGACCACCTCCGGCACCGGTAGCGAAGTCACGTCGTGGGCGACCGTGTGGGACGCAGCCAACGGCAGCAAGTATTCGCTCGCCCATCCGCGACTTTACCCCGAGACCGCGGTTCTCGATCCAGCGCTCATCGTCGCTGCTCCGCGTGGCCTGACGCTGGCGACCGGCCTCGATGCCCTGTCGCACGCGTTGGAGAGCATCTGGAACGTCAACGCCAATCCTGTGTCGGCGAACTTCGCCGCCGAAGCGGCTCGCGAGATCATAGATACGCTCCCGCAGTTGCTGGAGAACCTGGACGACGTCGACCTTCGTGCCCGCCAGGCGCGCGCCAGCTTGCTCGCCGGCTTAGCGTTCTCGAACACAAAGACCGCGCTCGCGCACAACATCTCTTATGACATCACGCTCAGGAGCGGCACGATCCATGGCATTGCCTGCTCATTTTCGCTGCCGATCGTGATGGGCTGGGCCATCGGCAACAACCCGCAATGCGACGCAGCGCTGCGCCGCATCTTTGGATCGGACCTGAACGAAGGCATCCGCAGGCTGGCGGCGTTCCTGCAGAGCATCGGCGTCAAGACTGATCCGTCAGCTTACGGCGTCTCCCAGAACGAGTGGTCGCGTCTTGTCGAAAAGGCGCTCGAGGGCGAGCGCGGCCGCAACTTCATCGGGAGACTGACCGTCAAGGCTGCCTAATGAATTGGAGATGACGGCGAAGCACGCTTCGTCATTGCCAGCCGGAAAGGTCACAAAGATCGCCGGCCCAACTGGAGGAAACCAATGACTATCACGCGTCGTAGACTGATCATCGGTGCAGTGGCTGGCGTGGCCGCCCTGATCGCAATGCCCAATATTGTGCGCGCCCAGAGCGTGATCCGTGTCGGCCTCATTCCGTCCGAGGATTCGCGCGCGATGCTGGCGTCGAGCCAACAGTTGCTCGATGCGCTGGAAAAGAATCTCGGCGTGAAGGTGCAGGGCTTCGTTGCCGCCGACTACAACGGCGTCATCGAGGCGATGCGGGCCGGCCACGTCGAGGTCGCCTATCTCGGCCCATTCTCGTATGTGCTCGGCACAACTGTCGCCAACATCGAAGCCTTCGCGACCGCAGAAACCTCGAAGTCCGGCCGCACTTTCTATCACAGCCAGATCATCACGCGGACAGACAGCGGCATCAAGGACATCAAGGATCTCAAAGGCAAGACCTTCGCCTTCGTCGATCCGTCCTCGACCTCGGGCCATCTGTTCCCGAAGGCCGGCCTGATCAAGCTCGGCATTGATCCCGACACTTACTTCGGCCGCGTACTCTTCACCGGCTCGCACGATGCCAACGCGCTCGCCGTCGCCAACAAGCGTATCGATGCAGCGACGATCGCGGATCGCATCCTCGACGCAGCGGTGCAGAAGAATCTCGTCAAGCGGGAGGACATTCACGTCGTCTGGACCTCCGATCCGATCCCGGAATCGCCGACCGTGTGGCGCAAGAACCTCTCGCCGGAACTCAAGGCGAAGATCAAGGCCGCGTTCCTGGACATCAAGGACATCACCTGGGCCGACCAGGGCAAGCTCAACCGCTTCGTCGAGACCAACGACGCCGCATACGACGTCATTCGTGACACCGCGAAGGCGCTAAACCTCGACCTGAAGAAAATGAAATAGGCACCTTCACGCGACGACCGCCGATGAACGCCATTCGGCAGAGGACGTTTGACATGATCAAGATTGAAGGCTTGAAGAAATCCTACGCTGGCAGGCCGGTGCTTCAAGGCATCGACCTGACGGTCAAGTCCGGTGAGTTCCTGGTCGTGCTGGGGCCGAGCGGCGCCGGCAAGTCGACACTGCTGCGCTGCGTCAACGGGCTGACTGCCCCGGACGACGGACGGATCGTCATCGACGGCGCGGTCTTCGATCCGAAGCGCGCCAGCGGCAGCGAGCGTGGCCGGCCCGTCGCCATGATCTTCCAGCACCATAACCTCGTGAAGCGCCTCACGGTGCTCAAGAACGTGCTGGTCGGCCGCATGGCCGGCATGTCGTCGATCCTCTCAGCGCTGCAGCTGTTCCCCAAGCGTGATGTCGAGATCGCGATGGAATGCCTGCGGCGCGTCGAGCTACCGCACAAGGCGATGTCGCGCGGCGATCAGCTTTCCGGTGGGGAGCAGCAGCGCATCGGCATCGCCCGCGCTTTGGCACAGCAACCGGCCGCGATCCTCTGCGACGAACCGGTGGCGAGCCTCGATCCGAAGACCTCGCGTATCGTTCTTGGTAATCTCAAGACGATCTGCAAGGAAGAAGGCATCGCGGTCATCTGCAACCTGCATCAGGTGGACTACGCGGTGGAATTCGCCGAGCGCATCGTCGGTCTCTCGGCGGGCAAGGTCGTCTTCGACGACACGCCCGATCACCTCACCGTCGACGTCGTGCATCAGATCTACCCGGGCCTCGAAGATCCAGGCATCGCCCGTATCTTGCGTCCCGGCGCCGGACCCCGTGTCGTTTCGAAGTCCCTCTCTCCCGTCGTCCTCGCGGCATCCGCCTGAGCAGGAGCTTGAGCTATGTCATTCGGTAGTCTGCAGCTCGTCGTCCGGCCACCGCAGGGCCGTTTCGGTTGGTGGGGCGTCGCCTCCGTCACCCTCGTGACTCTCGCTTTCTTGTATTGGGCCGCTCTCGGCTCGCAAATTAACGCGACCAATCTTTGGAATGGCGTCCCCTACATGTGGGATTTCCTGGTCCGCATGATGCCGCCGAACCCCGGGTTCCTGGAGCGGCTGTGGAAGCCGGCTCTCGAGAGCCTGCAGGTTGCAGTGTGGGGCACATTGCTCGGCGTCTTCATCGCGGTCCCGATCTGCTTCTTCGCGGCCCGCAACCTGAGCCCGCATCCAGCGATCTACCACGCCACTCGCCAAGTGCTGAACTGCATGCGCGGCATCAACGAGATCATCCTCGCGCTGATCTTCGTCGCCGCCATCGGCCTCGGCCCCTTCGCCGGCGTGCTCGCTCTCGCCATCCATGGCGCCGGCATGCTCGGCAAGTTCTTTGCCGAAGCCATGGAAGACATCGACGAAGGTCCGCTCGAGGCGTTCCGCTCGGCCGGTGTCGGTCCTTTCAAGACCTTCTTCTTCGGAGTGCTGCCGCAGGTCCTCCCGGCTTGGCTTGGCACCATTTTCTATCGCCTCGAGACTAATGTGCGCCAGTCGACCGTGCTCGGCATGGTGGGCGCAGGCGGCATCGGGTTCGAGCTCGTCTCCTCGATGAAGCTTTTTCAGTATCAAGACACGGCGACCTGCATCCTCGTGATCCTTGCGATGGTTCTGGCTACCGACCTGATCTCGTCGCGTGTCCGCGCCATGATCCGTTGATCGGTTTCAAGGAGCCCGCTGCGCCGGCCACAATACCGAACAAGGACCGGACACAGCCGGGTCTGCTCTGAACGAGCAAGAGGGCGCTCGGCGCTATTGGAAGCAGATTTGGGCGCTGCGCAAGCTGCGTGAACCAGGGGGAAGGACCAGCAGTGCAAATATCGCAACAGATCTCAGTTTATCGCGAGGCCACGGCCGGTGTGTCCTGCTGTCCGAAGTAGATGCGCTCGAGCCTTGCCGGCAGCCCTGGCTCGCTCGCAGGCGCTTCAAGCA
>JBKKCB010000306.1:0-6177 GCA_046713545.1 Hyphomicrobiaceae bacterium
ACGGGCGAGATCGCGGATTTCGCCCCAGGTCATGGCGAGGTCCGAGCACAGCCTCGAAACGTCGACACCGTAGGCACGGCAAAGCTCGGCAACGGTGTGACGCGCTTCGCTTTCGGGCGTGCGGCGCAGCCACCAGTAAATGCTGCGGAAAGTTTCGGTCTTCTCGGCGGGCGTCGCACAGGCATAGCGGCGCCAGGCCCCATCCATCTTCAATTCGATGGTGCCCGTTTCGCGGATGACCTTCTCGAGCGACAACCACCACAGTTCTCCGCGTCCATCCGCAAAGTCGGTCGTCACGTAGACTGCGAACGGCAGCCCGTGGTCACGAAAGATCGGGTATGCGTACTCGTGATTGTCGCGATAGCCGTCGTCGAAGGTGAAGCAGGCAAAGGGCCGGTCGAGATCGCCCTCCGACAGGCGGTAGTGCACATCGTCAAGCGAGAGAACGTCAAAGCCCCGTTCCCTGACAAGGCGCACGACGAGATCGAGAAACTCCGGCGTCACACGCAGGATGCCATTCGGATCGAAGGCATCGGACTCGTCAGGCCGCACGTGATGCAGCGTGAAAATCACGCCCGCGCCGCCCGTGAAGGGCGCCATCAACTCGTCAACGCCACTGTAGTGCAGCGCCGACAGCGCAGCCCGCATGAGGCTGGTCGTCCGACGACCCATTATGATACCCCGCTACTATGTCTCGCCACATCCCAACCGCGCCGCAGGAGTGCCGAGAATGTGCTGGTTAGCACGGCTTCCGGCTATGTAAAACAGGCACAATTCCCGCCTGGGGACGGCTCATCCCTTACGCCAGGGCGTCGGCAGAATGCCGCATCAGGGATGCCGGACGGCGGGGCGCCGTCGCAGCCGCGCTGAGGCGCAGGATCTCGATGCCCGTCACATGACAGCCAGACACCGTCCCCGGGACCGGCCGGCAGCAAGAAGTTCGCGTGTGACGGTAACGACAATTCCGAGGATGAAGGTCGCGGCTGCGGCCCCCAATAGGCCACCCATTGCATGACCGGCAACGCCCGGCTATAACCCGCGCCATCTTGAGCCCTTGCGATCCCCTGCGCGCGCACCCTTGGAGGCTGGCGGGGGACTTTGCTTGTTTTGAGCATCGCTAGGCTCTGTCTTACCGGAGAAGTGCTATGGCCCAGACCAATGAACTCAAGGCCACGGCGCGTGCGCAAGGCGGCAAGGGGGCCGCTCGTGCTGTACGCCGTGAAGGTAAAGTGCCGGCCGTGATCTATGGCGGCGACGAGAAAACTGCCGAGACCGTGGCGCTCGATCACAACGAGCTCTTCAAGATCATCAAGCGCGGGCGGTTCCTGTCGACCGTGTTCGACATCGATATCGGCGGCAAGAGCACGCGCGCCATTCCCCGCGACGTGCAGCTCGATCCCGTCAAAGACCTGCCCATTCATGTCGATTTCCAGCGCATCGGCGCAGACAATCGCGTCCGTATCGGCGTTCCCATGCGCTTCATCAATGACGCGAGCTCACCGGGCCTCAAGCGCGGCGGTGTCTTGAACATCGTGCGCCGCGAGGTGGAAGTGTGGGCTCCGGCGGACAAGATCCCCGAGTATTTCGAAGCCGACCTCGATGGCCTCGAGATCGGACGCTCGATCCACATCTCGGCCGTCAAATTGCCGGAAGGCGTGCGTCCGACGATCACCGATCGCGATTTCACGATTGCGACGATTGCGGGCGCCGTGAAGCAGGATGTCGACGAGGCAACTCCGGGAACGGTCACGGCCGAAGGCGCAGCACCGGCGGAGGGCGCAGCCGCGGCAGGCGGCGATGCCAAGGCCGCTGCGGGCGGAGCCAAGGGCGCCGCGGCCCCGGCCGCTGCAGGCAAGGCGCCGGCAGCCGGAGCAAAGGCACCGGGTGGCGACAAGGGCAAGAAGTAGTCTGGGTCGCCTCGTGCAGCCCTGACAGGCTTCGCCGCGGGATCGGTCGGCCATGAAGCTCATTGTTGGTCTCGGCAATCCGGGCAGCAAGTATGCGCGGAACCGCCACAATGTCGGATTCATGGCCGTCGAGCGGATCGCGGAGCGCCACGGCTTTGGCCCATGGCGCAAGAAGTTCTCCGGTCTCGCAGCCGACGGCGAGATCGGAGGCCATAGGGTCCTGCTGCTGAAGCCCGAGACCTACATGAACGACAGCGGTCGCGCCGTTGCCGAAGCTGCGCGGTTTCACAAGCTCGGCGAAGACGACGTTCTGGTGATCCACGACGAGATCGATCTCGCGCCCGCCAAGCTGAAGACAAAAACCGGTGGCGGCAACGCCGGCCACAACGGCCTGCGCTCCATCACCAGCCATATCGGCAACGACTATGGACGCGTGCGCATCGGCGTCGGTCATCCGGGAGACAAGGATCTGGTGCACGGCTGGGTGCTGCGCGACTTTGCCAAAGCCGATGCGGCATGGCTCGAGCCCTTGCTCGATGCCATCGCCGAAGCGGCCGGACGGTTGGCGGCCGGCGATCAGGCGCGCTTCCTGACGGACGTTGCGCGTACCTTGCAGGATGCGGAGCGGCCAGACGATGCGAACGAGAAGGCCGCCAAGACTGAAACCAAGCGGCCGCCGGCGCATCCCGCCGGCGAACGGCAATCCAAAAGACAATCGGCGCTTGCCGCAAATCTGAAACGATGGCTCACGGGCCAGAAAAAACCAGGCTGAGAGACATGGGCTTCAAATGCGGCATCGTCGGCTTGCCTAACGTCGGCAAGTCCACCCTCTTCAACGCGCTCACGCAGACAGCGGCGGCCGAGGCGGCCAACTATCCGTTCTGCACCATCGAGCCGAACGTCGGCGACGTCGGAGTTCCCGATCCGCGCCTCGACACGCTCGCCGACATCGGCAAATCGGCACGCACCATTCCGACCAGGCTGACCTTCGTGGACATTGCCGGCCTGGTGCGCGGCGCCTCCAAGGGCGAAGGCTTGGGCAACCAGTTTCTCGGGCACATCCGCGAGGTCGACGCGGTCGCCTACGTGCTGCGCTGTTTCGAGGATGACGACGTCACCCACGTCGAGGGCCGCATCGCACCCGTGTCGGACGCCGAGACCGTGGAAACCGAGCTGATGCTCGCGGACATGGAAAGCCTCGAGAAACGCCGGCAGCCGTTGGAGAAAAAAGCCAAGTCCGACGAGAAGGAGGCCAAGGCACAACTGGTGCTCATCGACAGGGCGCTGGACCTGCTGCGCGACGGCAAGCCTGCGCGCATGGCATCGGTCAGCGCGGAGGAGCGCGGCAGCTTCGACGCCTTGCAGCTTCTGACCGCCAAGCCGGTGCTCTATGTCTGCAACGTTGACGAAGGCTCAGCCGCTACTGGTAACGCGCACTCCAGATTGGTGGAGGAGCGCGCCAAGGCGGAGGGCGCAGGCTGCGTCGTCATCTCGGCTAAGATCGAGGCCGAGCTGGCAGGTCTCGCGCCCGACGAGCGCGAGACCTATCTCGGCGAGCTTGGCCTCAGCGAACCCGGCCTCAACAAACTCATTCGAGAAGGCTACAAGCTGCTTGATCTCGTGACTTACTTCACGGTGGGTCCGAAGGAAGCCCGGGCCTGGACGGTAACACGCGGCACCCGTGCGCCGCAGGCTGCCGGCGTCATCCACACCGACTTCGAAAAGGGTTTCATTCGCGCCGAAACGATCTCGTTTGGCGACTTCGCCGGCCTTGGCGGCGAGGTCGCGGCCAAGGAGGCGGGCAAGATGCGCCTCGAGGGCAAGGACTATGTCGTTGCGGACGGCGATGTCATGCATTTCCGCGTTGCCAACTGAGGAGAAAGCACATGGTTGCCGATAGCCAGCGCGAGAACGGCCGCAAGCTCCTGAAAGAGATGCTTGGCGACGCCTATTTCGAAAAGCGCGAGCAGAGCACCAACGATTTCAACCGGCCGCTGCGCCAGTTCTCCGAGACGTATGCGTTCGGCGACATCTGGGCCCGCCCCGGCTTGCCGAAAAAAGTCCGCAGCATGCTGTGCATGGCCATGTTGACCGCCATGGGCAAGCCCGCCGAGCTGCGCCTGCACGTGAACTCCGCCATCAACAACGGCTGCACGCTCGAGGAAATCCAGGAGGTGTTGTACCAGACCGTCGCCTATTGCGGCATCCCGGCGACGATCGAGGCCTTCAAGGTCGCCGAAGACGTGCTGAAGGAGCGCGGGCTGCTGAAGTGACTTCAGTCAGAATTCGAGCGGCGCATTGTCCACCACTTCCTTCATGACGAAGAACGTGCGCGTCTGCCGCACACCGGGCAGCGCGATCAGCCGCTCGCCGTGCAGCCGATTGAAGCCCGCCATGTCACGCACGCGCAGTTTGAGGAAGTAGTCGAAGTCGCCCGCGACGAGGTGGCAGTCGAGCACGAAGGGCAGCTTGGCGATGGCCGCCTCGAAGGCTGCAAAGCTCTCCGGCGTCGAGCGGTCGAGTACGACGCCGACAATGACGAGCGCCGCGCGCTCGACCCGCTCGGGATTTACCTGCGCGCGCACGCCACGAATAAAGCCCTCGTCGAAGAGCCGCTGCGTGCGGCGATGGCAGGTCGCAGCGCTGACGTTGATCCGCTTGGCCAGCTCCGCGTTGGCCATGCGGCCATCACGCTGCAGGAAGCGAAGGATCCTGAGGTCCGTGCGATCCAATGACCCGACGGAAGATTCTTTCATTTTGCTCGCCATCTATGAATAAAAAAACACGCAATGCCGCCCCTGCCCGGCCATATCAGTGCAACTGAGGCCGCAGATCAAGAGCACGTTCCAGGGCATTTTCGCTAACCTCGCGGGAGTCAGCTCCGGCCTGAGGACGCCACGCCATGCTCGATAAATTTCCCCGTTATCCCCTGACGTTCGGCCCGACCCCGGTCGAAAAGCTCGAACGCCTGACGGCCCATCTCGGCGGCGCCGTAGAACTCTACGCCAAGCGCGAGGACTGCAACTCGGGGCTGGCGTTCGGCGGCAACAAGCTGCGCAAGCTCGAATACATCATTCCTGATGCGATCGCCTCGGGCGCCGACACGCTGGTCACGATCGGCGGCGTGCAATCCAACCACACGCGCCTGGTCGCTGCGACCGCGGCCAAGATCGGCATGAAATGCCGGCTGGTGCAGGAGAGCTGGGTGCCGTTTCCCGATGCCGTCTACGACCGCGTCGGCAATATCCTGATGAGCCGCATCATGGGCGCGCAGATCGAGCTGGTCGACGAAGGCTTCGACATCGGCATTCGCGAAAGCTGGGAGCGTGCGCTCGACGACGTCAAAGCCAAAGGCGGCAAGCCCTACGCCATTCCGGCCGGTGCGTCGGTGCACAAATACGGCGGTCTCGGTTTCGTCGGCTTCGCGGAAGAAGTCCGCGCGCAGGAAGCGGCTCTCGGCTTCACGTTCGACTTCATCATCGTCTGCACCGTCACCGGCTCCACCCACGCCGGCATGCTGGTCGGCTTCGCCAAGGACGGCCGCGCACGCCGGGTCATCGGCATCGACGCTTCGTTCACGCCGTCCCAGACCAAGGCCCAGGTTCTGGCGATCGCCCGCAACACGGCCGATCTCGTAAAGCTGGGCCAGGACGTCACGCCCGATGACGTGGTGCTGATCGAAGACTATGCCTATCCCGCCTATGGCGTGCCCTCTGAAGAAACAAACGACGCCATCCGCCTGTGCGCGCGCATGGAAGGAATGATGACCGACCCCGTATACGAGGGAAAATCGATGCAGGGTATGATCGACCTCGTACGCAAGGGCTTTTTCCCGAACGGCGCCAAGGTGCTCTATGCCCACCTGGGCGGCGTGCCTGCCATCAACGGCTACAGCTACCTGTATCGCAATGGCTGAGGGGCTTCAGTCCTGGATCTGACTTTAGTGCCAATTTGGGGTTATCAGGCGTGGGGCGCTGTGCTAAGTGCCTGTCGCGCCAAGACGGAGACGTGGCCGAGAGGCTGAAGGCGGCGGTTTGCTAAATCGTTGTACCTGGAAACGGGTACCGTAGGTTCGAATCCTACCGTCTCCGCCATATCCGTGTCTGTCCGGGTCAGCCCATGTCGAGCGACGCGCAAGATATCCCCAATAACGCCGCCTTTTCGTGAGGCTAGTGTCTGTACTCGTCCGCCAATGTCGATTAACAGCGGACGGTTCAACATGGGCAGAAACATGGGCAGGAGGTCGCAATGGCGCGTCACGTCCACAGGC